>NZ_NEEY01000003.1 GCF_002252085.1 Aerococcus sp. 1KP-2016 | reverse complement strand
AGTCCTTTAACCTGTTCCCATGATATATTTCAATCAAAATTTATAAGAATTTTTTCAAAGTAAAAGGCGTACACAACTCTTTTTAAGAATTATGTACGCCTTTTTAGAGGCCTTTTGTCCCAGCCTCATCCTGTCGAGAAGCGGTACTTTCCCCAAAAATAGAACCGCATACTGTCAAAAAGCGATACTATTTTCCCAAATAAAACCCTGCAACAACAAAAAAAACCGCTAATTGCTTAGCGGTCGACCATCTCTAATACAAATTAATAATCATCATCGTCAAACGGGTCTTCCTCAAGTGATAAATCCATCATAATATCATCGATGGTTTCTACATCCATCTGCCCAGGCGCTGAAATCATACCTTCAATGGCGCCAAAAGTAGCAACCGAATGGAAAATTTCACCCGCAACTCGCGTTACTCGGCCAATTGTCCCCATAGACATGCTAATCAATGGCTGATCAATAATCGTCGATGCCTTATGTGTTGCCGTCATCAGCTTTAAAACATCCAGAGTATCATGCGGCATTACCGCTAACTTGCAAATATCTGCACCTGATTGACCCATATTGCGCAACTTATCAACCATAGCCTTCTCACTCGGTGTCTTCATAAAATCATGGTGGGACACAATAACTTTCACCTTATATTTATGCGCATATGGAATTAAATTGTCTAAAATATCCTGCCCACGGTCAAACTCAATATCAATCGCATCAACAGCTTTGGTTTGGATGATGCGGCGGTACATCTCCACATATTGGCTCTTACCAATGGCAGCTTCCCCACCCTCACCTAACGTACGAAAAGTCACCAACAAAGGCTTTTGAATGGTGGTTTTTACCCGTTTGCAGAGCTCCACTACACGCTCAAAGTCTGAAAAATCTTCATAGAAATCCAAACGCCACTCCACAATATCACCCAGTTGACGGCGATAAAAATTGGCACAGTTAAGAATTTCAGAATCCGTCTCTTCTGTGATGGGTACGATAATTTTGGGCTTGCCTTCGCCCAAGCGGATTGGTCCTATTTTCACACTATTCATACTGGCTCCTTCTGCTGTTACGCTTACAAATTACGTATAACTAAAAAACTCGATACAAGCTACTTAGCTTATTGTATCGAGTTTTTATGATTTAAGCTATATAAATTTCACATCAATTATTCATCTTCTGCATCACCGGCTAAAAAATTGTCTTGCGTTTCAGCTAATTCAGCCTTATAAGCCAAATACGCCTCATTCACAGACCGTCGTTCCTCAGGGCTGAGGTAGTAGACCTTATTTAAATAAAGGCCATGAGCAGCTGCTGTTGGCCCTGCTTCATTACGATCCTTCACCTCGAGTAAACGTTGCATCTCAGTTACCGGTCGTAAGCCGTCTCCAATTTGCAGGGACGTGCCCACTAGAATTCGCACCATATTATACAAAAAGCCTGAACCCTCAAACAAGAACGTCAAGGTCTCGGCATACGGATCAGCGGTCACCTCTGCGCGATAAATTTCACGCACAAAATTCGTCTTATCCGTCTTCGTCGAACAAAATGACTGAAAATCATGGACGCCTATCACAGATTGCAGAGCCTGCTGCATCCGGCTCACATCCGTCTTATAGGGATGGTGGTACATAAACTGTCGCGTAAAGGGCGATGGAAAGCGTGAAGTATCCACCTTATAAATATACTGTTTGCCATTCGTATGGAAACGCGCATGGAAATCATCCTCCACTCGCTCCACCGAAATCACCCGAATCGCATCATCCAAAATCGAATTCATGGCCCGCAAAACTGCATCCTCACGAATCTCTCCAGGATAATCAAAATGAATCACCTGACCTAGCGCGTGTACCCCTGAATCTGTCCGGCCCGAACCAACCACCGGAATCACATGCCCCTTAGACATCAACTTGAGCGCCTTCTCTAGTGCCTCTTGCACGGACAAACCATTTTTCTGAATCTGAAAACCAACAAAGGGCGTGCCATCATATTGTACAATTGCTTTAAATCTAGGCAAAACTTGCCCTCCTTCTATGAAAATAACAAAACACCTTTTGACACGCGCAAAACACGGTGCCTACAAGACAATCATCACAACCGTTAGTATCGCCAACACAATGGCCCCTATGGTATCAATGTTCTCCCAGTGTAATAGACGATACTTAGACCGGCCCTCACCACCACGGTAGCCCCGGGCTTCCATAGCTGTTGCTAAATCATAAGCTCGGTTAAAGGCAGAAATAAACAAGGGAATTAACACTGGAATAAAGGCCTTCACTCGTTGAATGATGTTCCCCTCAGAAAAATCAACCCCACGTGCGCGTTGGGCATTCATGATTTTCTCTGCCTCTTCTAGTAAGGTTGGCACAAAACGCAAAGCAATTGACAACATTAAGGCAATTTCATGGACGGGTATAATATTTTTGACTGGTTTCAATAGCGACTCCATGGCATCTGTGATTGCCAATGGTTGGGTCGTCAACGTTAGAATTGTCGACAAGAAGATAATCAACAAGAAACGAACAAAAATATAGGCCGCATTCATCAAGCCACCTGTCGTTAAGGCTAGAAACCCCCATGACCAAATCACATCACCTGTATGGGTGAATAAGATTTGTAAGGCAACCGTAAATATAATGATTGCAATCATTGGTCGCAAACCTTTTAAGAAAACGCCTAAGGAAATACCAGACATGAGCACTAAACTTGTGACTGCAACAATCATAATCACATTTGTGGTCAGCGTTGTGGCTGCGAAGACCAAGAGCATCATGACGATGAGTCCCACTAATTTCAAACGTGGATCAAATCGATGCATGATGGAATTACCCGGAATATACCGGCCAATAATTAAATTATCTTTCATCGATTGCTTGGTCTCCCTTCTCTAAGTTTCTTGTTGTATCTGCCATTGGTAAATCAAATTTAGCAATTAATAAATCCACCAACTCATCGACTGTTAACGGCATATCATCCGCTGTTTCCCATAAGAACTTGCCAGCTTGAGCTTGCAGTCTTGTGGCAAAATCTGCTGCATCAGGTAAGGATAATTGATGTGCTTGTAACCAAGAGGCATCAGCGAATACTTCAGCTGGCGTGCCTTCCTTCACACTGGTACCGCCATCCATCACGATTACATGGTTAGCATACGTCGCTACATCTTCCATTTGATGTGTTACAAGAACAATGGTTAACCCTTGTTTCTTGTATAGTTCTTCAAACATTGACATCATTGCAATGCGACCTTTGGGATCTAAACCAGCTGTTGGTTCATCTAACACCAACACTTCAGGTTTCATAGCAATTACACCCGCAATCGCTACCCGACGCATTTGTCCACCAGACAATTCAAATGGTGAACGATCAAAAAACTCTGGATCAATACCCACATCTTCTAAGGCTTCTTCAGCTTTTTGGCGCGCTGTTTCTTCACTATCCCCAAAAT
The DNA here is from genome assembly GCF_002252085.1 of Aerococcus sp. 1KP-2016. Taxonomy (GTDB): domain Bacteria; phylum Bacillota; class Bacilli; order Lactobacillales; family Aerococcaceae; genus Aerococcus. The sequence continues at coordinate 73,608 of NZ_NEEY01000003.1, read as the reverse complement.
TCATTGGCCCAAACATCACATCTTTTATGACAGATTCTTCAAAAAGTTGTCCTTCTGGAAATTGGAAAACCATACCCACTTTTTGACGGATAGCCTTCAAATCTTTGGCTTTCGTTCCAGCTGAAATTGTCTTATCACCGATAAGTACTTGCCCTTCAGTTGGTTGCATTAAAGCATTTAAATGTTGCGTAATCGTTGATTTACCAGACCCGGTGTGACCTATAATGGCTGTATATGAACCATGCGGAATCGTTACATTGATATCACGTAAAGCTTGGAATGCGAATGGTGTTCCTAGTCCGTATGTATACCCTACATTTTTAAAGACGATTTCCATAACCATTCACCCAACCCTTCTTCATCCACATATTCATTCGGTACTGCTACCCCGCGTTTAGCCAAGGCAGTCTTTAATTGTTCAGCAAAAGGCACATCTAACCCAATTTCAGTTAGCTTGTTGCCATAGGTGAAAATCTCCGCTGGTGTTCCTTCTTTGAGGATAGTCCCCTCTTTGAAGACCAACATTCGGTCAGCTTCCGCAGCCTCATTCAAATCGTGTGTAATTGAAATAACCGTTAAATTACGATCTTGTTTAATATCGCGCACTACTTCCATTAAGTCTTCTCGACCTTCTGGATCAAGCATGGACGTTGACTCATCCAAAATCATAATTTTAGGTTCTAAGGCGATAACACCTGCGATGGCTACCCGTTGTTTTTGACCACCTGATAATGATGCGGGTTCCTTATCGCGAAATGCCCACATTTTTACACGTTTCAACGCTGTTTCAACACGCGCGTGCATCTCATCATATGGCATACCTTGATTTTCCAAAGCAAATGCTACATCATCCTCAACAGTTGCCCCAACGAATTGGTTATCTGGATTTTGGAAAACCAAGCCCACTTTACTACGAATATCCCACAAAGTATCTAGGGACAATACTTGCCCATCCACCTTTATCGTGCCAGATTTCGCTTCTAAAAGGCCTACTAATAGTTTAGAAAAGGTAGATTTACCAGAACCATTGTGGCCAATAATTGCAAGCCATTCACCTTCATAAATGGTCGTAGATAGGTTATTAATTGCTAACCTATCCTCTGCCTGTGTATATTGAAATGTTAATCCTTCAACCTCAATGATTGGATTGGACATATGATAACCTCACTTATTTCATTCTTTTATGCTTTCTAAATTTTCTCAATAAAAAAACCTCTTCCCAGCTACTCGGAAGAGGTTGATGACGTGGTCAGCTAGTAAATGTGGGCACAAAGATACCCCTCTACTAGTATAAACGCTTCTTCCATCCTGACTATAACAGTCGGTACTAGATTTTCACTAGTTCAATCACGTGCGGTTGCAGCAATTCGCGGACTTTACCGCCGATTGGGACTCTCACCCTACCCTGAAGACATGTTGCTATTAACATTACCTAAGTCTACTAAAATACCGCCTTAAAAGCAATCTATAAGTGTCAAGACACCTATATTTCATCAAGCTTATTTTTGACCATGAACCAGCAGTGATGTGTATGCATAATTATCCATAATTTGAGAAACTGGACAGCGCTTTTCAGCAGCTGTTACCAATGCTTCAGCCTCAGCTTGCGGTAAATCAACAAAGACATCTACCTTAAAATCAAAATAAGTAATCGTCGTTTCAATATTTTTCTTGTAATTCACTTCAACCACCACTTCACTCTTCACATCACTTTGCCCGCGTTCTTTTAAGGCAATTTCAATGGTGGCATTTAAACACGTTGCCCACGATAAAGCAATCAATTGCTCAGGATTTGTCCCTGGTTCATCCGCTTTCAAAGGACTGGACGTTTCTACCCTTAAACCATATGGTCCTTCTACCCATGCCGTTCCCTTTAAACCTTCATCGTTATGCACCCGTGTCGTATACAATAATTGATCTTCAGCCATTTCGGTCACTCCTTATTTGTCCTATTTAGGCTCATTATACGCCCCAAAAGCCAAATAAAAAAGGTGCTTGCTCCTTCTCTTGAAAGAACAAACACCTTTGTTGTGTATTATCTATTCAGTTTGACCCATCACTTGATAAATACCATTGGTTACAAACTGTAGCCAAATTTGGTCACCTTCTGGATTAAAGTGAACTCCGTCTGAACCAAGCCAACTACTAGCATTTGCATCGTTAGCAAAATAGCTATGCCAGTCAAGTAAATATACAGAATCAGCTGAATCCTCAGCTGCTTTGGCTAAAGATGCATTTACCTGTTCAGTCCATGGACGGTCTACGTGACTATTAATCAAGAAAATATTTTTGTCACGACCAATCTCATCCAAAAAGGCACTCAACTGTTCATCCGTAAAGCCACCATTAGCCCCTAGATCAACCACAACTGTATCTGCCAACATGCCTTGGTCAGCAAGGCTAGTCATATACCCATCCATCTTATACATTTGACGACCAACAACTGCATCTACAATCGCATTAGGGAACAAAGTATATAGACCATCAGATGCACCAACCATCAATGAATCGCCCACAAATGTGACCTCAATTGATACGCAAAACGCGCCTGTTCTGCTGAAATCCCCTCATAATAAGCGAGTTGATCTGGCGTTAATTCTTGCTTATAAGCAGATACGCTTTGTTCAGCTTGCTTCGCTTGTTCAGCACGTTTCTTGTTTTGTTCCTCTATTTTTTTAGCTTGATCAGCCGCAGCTTTTTCTTCTACTGTCACATTTTCTGCAGGTTTAGAAATCGCAACTGCCGTCATACCACCAATGAAGATAAAAGCGAAGGCTACAAACAACACTTTCGTAAGTATTGGCGTTTGTTTCTTAAAGACTGCCTTCAATTGGGTCATTACATGGCCAGGTTTGTCTGTTTTCGCTTGGTTAAATATTGGCACAGTCCATCTTTTCTCCTCTAATAGGGCATAAGATAGGCAAGCCAAGACGATAATCAGGATAATTTGTGGCCAAATGCTACCGGTAAACCAATTTTGACTCGTTGGTACCATATGGAATAAAACATTAATTGGGTAATACCATAAGTACATATGAAACGTACGTTGTCCTAACCATCGCAAGGGTTTGAATTTAAGCAAATAAGCCACCCAGGAGCCTGGGAAGGTTAGTAAGGCTACTAGTATACCTGACAGAGCATTAAAGGCAAACATGCCCCCATAATACGTCACTGGTTGAGAATCTGTTAGGTTCATCATTGCCCAAGTCATAATAGCCATAATGATGACTAGCAGACCATCAATGAGCCAATGTTTCCATTTACCTACTTTGTCGCTTAATTTTTGGTCTAGCAAATCAACATCAATTAATTGTGCTGCTGCCCCTCCTAACGCAATGGAGAAGAAACGTGTGTCTGTTCCGTAGTATACACGCGAAGGATCCGCACCGGGTTTAAACAGAATTGCCATTAGGACAGCTGACAAAATCGCCAACCCTATCATCAGTAATCCGGATTGTTGTTTTGTTTTAGTCAAACGACGTGTTAGCTTGTAGCATATGGGCCAAATCACCATAAACTGCATGTAGACCGCAATATACCAATAATGGGTCATAACAGATGGATGCAGCATATTGGCAAAATAAGATGACCCTGATAAAATTTGGTGCCAATTATTCACAAATAATAAAGATGACACTAGATTGATACCTATGTTCACTAACAACTGGCGTCTAAACAAGACTAAGAATGTTAGGCTAAACATGGAAACAACAAGCATGGGCCACCATAATTTGCGAATCCGAGACCACAGTTTCTTAAAATAGGGCTCTTTTATGCCCTGTTGGTATTTACTTTCCATCTGACTCGTCACAAGAAATCCAGATAGGACTAGAAATATATCTACCCCTAAAAAACCACCAGGTACACGGTGGGTTAGGTAGTGATATAGCATAATTGCCAACATAGCAAAAAAACGAATTGTATCAAATTGGGTAAAGTAAAGCTTATTCTTCATTATCGTCGCCTCTCATTGAAATAGCGTGTACGTATTATGCAAATCTTGAAAAACCGTACAACACAAGCATTCTCATTATATCATTTTGCTTTATAAAATGAACCTGCATGTCAAAAAACTTCTTAAATATTTATAAAATGACATGAAAATCAATGCTAAACAAACAAAAAAGTGGTTGAGCCCTAGCCCCAACCACTCTTTCAAATAAAAAAAGCACATATGCTTACTACCAACATTTCTGGTCAATATCACACATATGCCGAACCAATTATTCATACAAATGAATTGGCCTTGATTTTATTTATATGACTTACGGATATATTCCACTCCTAGCGAACTAATTCACGCTAGGAGTAGATAGAGCTAGACTTGGAAGGCGAATATTACCACCAACCATCATCATAACACCCCGTTTTATACATCACTAAAGTTTAATTAAACGAATTCAAGAATAACCATTGGTGCAGCATCGCCACGACGAGGTTCAGTTTTTAAGATACGAGTGTATCCACCTTGACGTTCAGCGTAACGAGGACCAAGATCATTAAATAATTTTTGTAAAGCAGACTCTACTACGATGTCTTCACCTTCAGCGCGAACATCAGCAACTTCGTTACGAACGAATTGGTTTGCTTGACGACGAGCAGCTAAATCTCCACGTTTACCTAAAGTAATCATTTTTTCAGCTGTACGGCGTACTTCTTTCGCACGAGTTTCAGTTGTAGTGATACGTTCGTTGATAATTAAATCAGTAGTTAAGTCACGTAACATAGCTTTACGTTGAGAGCTTGTACGACCTAATTTACGGTAACCCATTGTCATTATCCTCCTTTATTATGTACTAGTCTTCTTGACGTAATGTTAAGTCAAGAGCAGCTAACTTGTTTTTAACTTCTTCAAGAGACTTACGACCTAAGTTACGTACTTTCATCATTTCTGGTTCAGATTTGATAGTCAATTCTTCAACAGTATTGATGCCTGCACGTTTTAGACAGTTGTATGAACGAACTGATAAGTCTAATTCTTCAATAGTCATTTCAAGCATTTTTTCTTTTTGTGTTTCTTCTTTTTCTACCATGACTTCAACTTGACGAGCTTCGTCAGTTAAGTTAACAAATACTTCTAAATGTTCTGTCATGATTTTTGCCGCTAAGCTCAATGCTTCTTCGGGTGAGATTGTTCCATCTGTCCAAATATCGATTGTTAACTTATCGTATTCATTGATTTCCCCAATACGAGTATTTTCAACTTGATAGTTAACTTTAGAAATTGGCGTATAAATTGAATCTACTGGAATTTCACCAATTGGCATAGAATCCGATTTGTTGTGTTCAGAGCGAACGAAACCACGTCCGTTTTTAACGTTCATAATCATATGGAAATGAGCGCCTGCTTCTAAAGTACAAATATGTAAGTCGGGATTCATAACATCGAAATCAGCATCAGCGATAATATCAGCAGCTGTTACTTCAGCTGGACCTGTGATGTCAATTTCTACTTGTTTTTCTTCCACGTCATACAATTTTAATGATAATTGTTTTACATTCAATACGATCTCAGTAACGTCTTCACGTACACCTGGGACAGTAGAGTATTCATGTAAAATATCGTCAATTTGGATTGATGTAACTGCTGTACCTGGTAGAGAGGACAACAAGATACGACGTAATGAATTACCTAGGGTTGTTCCATAGCCGCGTTCTAATGGTTCTACAACGAATTTACCAAATTTACTATCGTCGTTAATTTCAATTGTCTCAATATTTGGCTTTTCAATTTCGATCATATCGACAAATTACCCCTTTCAAAACGTGAGAAATGTATCATCGCATATCCAAGTTCATCAATCGATTAAACACGACGACGTTTTGGAGGACGGCAACCATTATGAGGAATAGGTGTTACATCGCGAATAGCGGTAACTTCTAGACCTGCTGCTTGTAAAGCACGGATTGCTGATTCACGACCTGAACCAGGGCCTTTTACTGATACTTCAACAGATTTCATACCATGATCCATAGCTGTTTTAGATGCAGCTTCTGAAGCCATTTGGGCAGCATAAGGAGTAGATTTACGAGAACCTTTGAATCCTAAAGCACCTGCAGATGACCAAGAAATAGCATTACCATGTTCATCAGTAATCATAACGATAGTATTGTTGAATGTAGCATGGATATGTACCACACCTGTTTCAACATTTTTCTTCACACGACGTTTGCGTGAAACTGGACGTTTTGCCATAGTGTATTAACCTCCTTTTAGATTATTTTTTCTTACCTTGAATTGCGATAGCTTTACCTTTACGCGTACGTGCGTTGTTCTTAGTGTTTTGACCTCGAACTGGTAAACCACGACGGTGACGGATACCACGGTATGAACCGATTTCTTGTAGACGTTTGATGTCTAAAGCACGTTCACGACGTAAGTCACCTTCAACTTTTATTGTGTCAATTTCTGCACGAAGACGGTCTAACTCATCGTTAGTTAAGTCACGTACACGAGTATCTTCAGAGATTTCAGCGTTAGCTAAAATTTTCTTAGAAGTTGTATTACCGATACCATAGATGTATGTTAAGGCAATGACAACACGTTTTTCACGTGGAATATCTACTCCTGCTATACGAGCCATTTACGAAAACCCTCCTTTTTTGTTAGCTTTAATTAGCCTTGGCGTTGTTTATGTTTTGGATTAGAACAAATAACCATAACTTTACCGTTACGGCGAATAACTTTACAATGTTCACACATTGGTTTTACAGATGCTCTTACTTTCACAGTTATACCTCCTCGATTATATATCTCTACATTACTTGAATCGGTAGGTGATACGACCTTTCGTCAAGTCATATGGAGACATCTCAACTTTTACACGGTCACCTGGCAAAATTTTAATGTAGTTTACACGCATTTTACCTGAAATGTGCGCTAAAACTTCATATCCGTTTTCCAGTTGTACCTTAAACATAGCATTTGGTAATGTATCAGTTACAGTACCTTCAATTTCAATCATATCTTCTTTTGACAAAGTGTTTCCTCCTAATGGTGGTTGTTTCGATTAATCACTAATTGATTATAGGATAGAAAAACGAAATGTTCAGTCAACTCGAATATTCTACCATAATTAGAGAGCGAAAGCAACAATAATTATTTATCTAAAATCTTTTTGATCTCAGCATAAACATTGTCAATACCGATATCACCAGGAATGCGATAAAGCTTACCTTCTGCCTCATAGAAATCTAAAATTGGTTTTTGTTGTTCTGCATTCACGTTTAAGCGATTTTCAACAACTTCGGGCTTATCATCTTCACGTTGGTAGAAGTCGTGGCTGCCACATACGTCGCAAACACCGTCTACTTTGGGTTTGTTCATAACTTTGTGGTAAGTTGCGCCACAGTTACGACAGATAATACGTCCTGACAAACGTTCTTTTAATGTTTCTGTTGGCACATCTAAGTAGATCACTGCATCGATGTCTCGGTTTAAACGAGTCATGATGTCGCTTAATGCTTGTGCTTGAACGGCAGTTCTAGGAAAACCGTCTAACATGAAGCCAACTTGTGTGTCTTCTTTTTGAAGTCTTTCTTCAACAATACCGTTAGTAACTTCATCAGGTACCAAGCTACCGTCATCCATGAATGACTTCGCTTTTTTACCTAATTCCGTACCTTCAGAAATTGCAGATCTAAACATGTCTCCAGTAGAGATATGTGGAAATTTGTAATCTTCAACTATTTTCGCTGCTTGTGTACCTTTACCGGCCCCAGGCAATCCCATTAAAATGATATTCATTATTATCCTCCAAGTACGTGATATGGTTAATTTTTCTTATCTTGGATAAAACCAACATAATTACGTTTAATTGTACGACCTTCAATTTGTTTCGCAGTGTCTAATGCAACTCCGACAACGATTAATAGGCTTGTACCACCTAAGGCAATCGACTTCGGCATATCAAAGAAATATGCTCCGAGTAAAGGTAGAACTGCGACACTCATTAGAAAAAGCGAACCGACTGTACTTAAACGGTTTAACATTTTCTGTAAGTATTCTTTTGTTGCTAAGCCTGGTCGTATACTAGGTATATAACCGCCTGCTTTTTGCAAGTTTTCTGCAGCACGTTCAGGGTTAATCTGAATATGAGCATAGAAGAATGTAAACAGAATAATGACTACCGCGTAAATCGCAATACCGGCTGGTTCATCTAAATTAAAGATTGTCGACAATACTTGGTACCAAGAAGCATCACTATAATCAGCAGCGAATAATCCAAGTACAGTTTGCGGCACCATGATTAATGATGAGGCAAAGATAACTGGGATAACCCCTGCAGAGTTAATCTTCAATGGTAAATGTGATTTTTGCGAAGCTGAATTTGCTCGTTTAGAATATCGAACTGGAATTCGACGTTCTGCTTGACTCATAAAAATGACGAACATGATTAATAGTACAAAGACCAGAATAAAGATACCTATATAAATCATTTGTTGATTTAGTTCACTACTAGTTGCATCTACGATATTGCTTTGGTAGTAAGTCAGTAACTCTGTAGGGATTTGTGCTAGTATACCAGCAAAGATAATGATAGAAGTACCATTACCAATTCCATACTCAGTAATTTGCTCACCAACCCAAACAACAAACATAGATCCAGCAGTCATGAATAAGGCAATCAATAAGTAAGTTGTAATGCCGGGATTTTCAATCAATCCCAATGCAGACAATGAATTAAATCCAATTGATATAGCTAAAGCTTGGAAAAAGCCAATCACTACAGCAAAGTATCTCGTCCATCGATTTAACTTACGTCGACCAACTTCACCCTGTTTAGACCACTCTGTAAATGAAGGTATTATCTCCATTTGCAAAAGTTGAATAATAATTGATGCGGTAATATACGGTGATACACCTAATGAAAAGATGGAGTAGCTCGAAAGCCCACCCCCACCTAAAGTATTCAATAAGCTGAACAAACCAGATTGTGCTAATCCAGCAATTCCTGCCGCATTCACTCCGGGCACTGTAATATGTGCCCCGATACGAAATACAATCAACATGATTGCAGTGAATGCTAAGCGGCTTCTAATATCCTTATCCTGAAATGCATTTTTCAGTATCTGAAACATTAGATCACCTCGATTGAACCCCCAGCGGCTTCAATAGCTTCTTTAGCTGATGCTGAGAATTTAGCTGCTTTAACAGTAAGTTTGCGTTCTAATTCACCGTTACCTAAAACTTTGATACCAAATTTTTCATTCTTCACTAAACCTGCTTCAACGAAGTCAGTAGGTGTAACTTCAGCGCCATCTTGGAATACGTTTAAGTCATCAAGGTTGATGATTGCGTACTCTTTACGGTTGATGTTTGTAAAACCACGTTTTGGAATACGACGGAACAATGGAGTTTGTCCACCTTCGAAACCTAAACGTACGCCACCACCTGAACGTTGTTTTTGACCTTTTTGTCCACGTTTTGATAGTTTACCCCAACCAGAACTTGCACCACGACCTACACGGTGACGTGTGTGACGAGATCCTTCTGAAGGTTGTAATTCATGTAATTTCATCTTGTTAGGCACCTCCTCTTCTAAATTATGCTTCTTCAACAACTACTAAATGAGCAATTTTAGAAATCATTCCGTTAATTGCTTCATTGCGAGTTTTAACAACAGTTTTACCAACACGAGTTAAACCTAACGCTTGAGCTGTTTTAATTTGGTCTTGAGGACGTCCAATTAAACTGCGTTTTAAAGTAACTTTTACTTCAGCCATTCGAATTTCCCCCTTAACCTAATAATTCTTCCACAGATTTGCCGCGTAATTTCGCAACGTCTTCTGGGTCTTTTAATGATTCAATAGCGGCTAATGTAGCACGCACGATGTTGATTGGTGTGTTAGAACCTAGAGATTTAGATGTAATATCAGCGATACCACCTAATTCAACTACGGCACGAACTGGACCACCAGCAGCGATACCAGAACCGGCTTGAGCAGGTTTTAGTAATACGTGACCACCATTAAATTTACCGATAACTTCATGAGGAACAGTTGATCCTGCGCGAGGTATAGTAATTAAGTTTTTCTTTCCATCTTCAACCGCTTTACGGATTGCTTCTGGAACTTCGGCTGCTTTACCAGTACCTAGACCAACATGGCCATTTCTATCACCGACAACAACAACGGCACCGAAACGCATGCGACGTCCACCTTTTACAGTTTTCGCTACACGGTTGATGGCAACAACGCGTTCTTCAAGGTCATTTTCATTAATGTTTAATTGTTGAAATGTTTGTGTCATGTTCTTGGCTTCCTCCTTCTCCTAAAATTCTAAGCCGTTTTCACGAGCTGCTTCTGCTAAAGCTTGTACACGGCCGTGATATTGGTATCCACCACGGTCAAATTTTACTTCTTTAACGCCTGCTGCTACACCGCGTTCAGCAATTGCTTTACCAACTAATGCTGCACTTGCAGTTTTTGTGTCGGCTGTTAATGTTTCTTCGTTAGTAGAGGCACTCGCTACAGTAACACCCGCTACGTCATCAATTAATTGAGCGTAGATGTGTTTATTAGAACGGAATACGTTCAAGCGTGGGCACTCTGCTGTTCCAGAAATGTTGCGACGAACACGCGCATGGCGTTTTTGACGTAATTTATTTTTATCTGGTTTGCTAATCAAAATAGTCACCTCTTTGTTAAATTTCTAAGATTGATCTTCTCAATCTAATTTTATATATGAATTGGATACAAGTAAAAGGAAATAATTGTAATAAATTACAATTATTTACCAGTTTTACCTTCTTTACGACGGATAAATTCGCCAACGTAGTGAATACCTTTGCCCTTGTAAGGTTCTGGTAAGCGTACTGAACGAATGTTTGCTGCTAATTCGCCGACGTGTTCTTTATTGATCCCTTTAACGTTGATTGTAGTGTTAGTTGGAACTTCAATTTCGATTCCTTCTGGCACTTCAAATACTACTGGATGTGAGTAACCAACGTTTAATGTTAATGTTTTACCAGCTAATTGTGCACGGTAACCAACACCAGTCATTTCAAGTTTCTTTTCAAAACCTTCAGAAACTCCCACTACCATGTTGTTTACTAATGCACGAGTAGTTCCGTGAATAGAACGTACATCTTTGTGGTCATTAGGACGAACGAAAGTGATTTCTTTCTCTTCGATTTGGATATCAATAATTGGGTTAAACTCACGAGTTAATTCGCCTTTAGGGCCTTTAACTGTTACAGTTGAACCATTTTTTTCTACGGTTACGTTACTAGGGATCTCGATAATTTTATTACCAATACGACTCATCTAGCCTGCACCTGCCTCTCAATTTTTATTTTTTTTTAGTAATTTCGTATTACCAAACGTAAGCTAAAACTTCGCCACCAATTTTTTTAGCGCGAGCTACTTTATCAGTTACAACACCTTCAGATGTTGATACTAATGCAGTTCCTAAACCATTTAATACTTTAGGAATTTGGTCGCTTTTAGCGTATACACGTAAACCTGGTTTAGAGATACGTTTTAAGTTAGTGATTACACGTTGGTTGTCGCTTGTGTATTTCATGAATACGCGGATAACGTTTTGTTTGTCATCTTCGATAACTTCGTAATCTTTGATGTATCCTTCTTCTTTAAGGATTTTAGCAATATTTTCTTTGATTTTTGATGATGGACTTTCAAATGATTCGTGGCGCACCATGTTGGCGTTACGAATACGAGTTAAAAAGTCCGCAATTGGATCTGTCATGACCATTACGAGTACACCCTCCTTTTCTAATTTACCAGAAATTACCAGCTAGCTTTTTTGACTCCAGGAATTTCCCCTTTATAGGCAAGTTCACGAAGGCAAATACGGCACAATTTAAATTTGCGGTAAACTGAATGTGGACGTCCACAACGTTCACAACGAGTATATTCTTGTGTAGAATATTTAGCTGGTCGTTTGTTCTTTTCGATCATTGATTTTTTTGCCAAATTACTCACGCCTCCTTCAAGACTTATTTTTGGAATGGCATTCCTAGTTGTGTTAATAATTCTAATGATTCTTCATCTGATTCTGCAGTCGTTACAATTACGATGTCCATACCACGAACTTTAGATACTTTATCAAAGTCGATTTCTGGGAAGATCAATTGTTCACGGATACCTAATGTATAGTTACCACGACCATCGAATGAGCGGTTGCTGATACCACGGAAGTCACGTACACGAGGTAAAGAAACTGTTACTAACTTGTCTAAGAAGTCATACATACGGTCGCCACGTAAAGTAACTTTAGTACCGATTGGCATACCTTCACGTAAACGGAAACCTGCGATTGATTTCTTAGCAGTTGTAATAACTGGTTTTTGACCTGCAATAAGAGTTAGTTCTTCAACAGCGTTTTCTAAGTTTTTAGCGTTAGAAACTGCATCACCAACACCCATGTTGATAACGATTTTATCAAGTTTAGGTGCTTGCATGATTGAGCTATAGTTAAATTTTTCAATCAATGAAGGAACGATTTCATTTTTGTATCTTTCTTGTAAACGATTAGTCATTATTCAGCGTCCTCCTCTCCTGATACTGCTTCGGCGATAACTTCACCTGATTTTTAGCAACGCGAACGCGTTTGCCGTCTTTAACTTCGATAGCTACACGAGTAGCTTCTCCTGTTTTAGGGTCTACTAGTTGTACGTTAGATACATGAATTGGTGCTTCAACTTCAATGATACCGCCTTGTGGGTTCAATTGATTTGGACGTTGATGTTTCTTAACGATGTTTACACCTTCAACAACGACTTTGTCCACTTTTGGCAAAGCTTGTTTTACACGACCTTGTTTGCCTTTATCTTTACCGGCAATAACGACTACTGTGTCATTTGCTTTTACTTTCATTTAAACGGGCACCTCCTTATTTTCTTCAGATTTTAGATTACTTCTGGAGCTAATGAAATAATACGCATATAGTTGTTGTCACGTAATTCACGTGCAACTGGACCAAAGATACGTGTTCCACGAGGAGATTTATCGTCACGAATAATTACACAAGCATTTTCGTCGAATTTGATGTATGAACCATCTGCACGACGTACGCCGCTCTTAGTACGAACGATAACTGCTTTAACGACATCACCTTTTTTGACAACTCCACCTGGTGTTGCATTTTTAACAGTTGCCACGATAACATCACCAATGTTTGCAGTTTTACGACCAGATCCGCCTAATACCTTAATAGTTAGGACTTCACGAGCGCCTGAGTTATCTGCTACTTTTAAACGAGTTTCTGTTTGAATCATTTAATGTACCTCCTTCCAGTTGTTTTAGATAATAATTGATTCTTCTACAATTTCAACAAGACGGAAGCGTTTGTCTTTAGACAATGGACGAGTTTCCGCGATGCGGACGATGTCACCCATTTTTGCTGAATTGTTTTCATCATGTGCTTTATATTTTTTAGAGTATTTGATACGTTTGCCATACGTTGGATGGAATTTAAAAGTATCTACTTGAACTGTGATTGTTTTCTCCATTTTGTCAGAAACAACACGGCCTTGTAACACTTTGCGGTTATTACGTTCTTCCATGAACAGGTTTCCTCCTTTACTGAAATTTCTTACGCTTCTTGATTACGTAACGCTGTTTTAACACGAGCGATATCTTTACGAACAGCTTTAATACGAGCTGTGTTTTCTAATTGACCAGTCGCCAATTGGAATCGTAAGTTGAATAATTCTTGACGATATTCTTGTTCTTTAGCAGTAAGTTCAGCAGTGGAAAGATCCTTAATATCTGTAAATTTAGTCATTAGATTCACCACCAATTTCACGTTTTACGATTTTAGTACGAATAGGTAATTTGTGAGATGCTAAACGCAATGCTTCTCTTGCTACTTCTTCAGATACACCAGCAATTTCGAACATGATTTTACCACGTTTTACTGGAGATACCCAACCTTCAGGAGCCCCTTTACCAGAACCCATACGAACACCGATTGCTTTAGCTGTATAAGATTTATGTGGGAAGATTTTAATCCATACTTTCCCACCACGTTTCATGTAACGTGTCATAGCGATACGAGATGCTTCAATTTGACGGTTAGTGATCCATGCTGAATCTACTGCTTGCAAACCAAATTCACCGTATGCAATTTCTTTTCCGCCTTTAGCTTCACCACGCATTTTACCACGGAATTCACGTCTGTGTTTTACACGTTTAGGTACTAACATGTTTTAAGCCTCCCCTTGAATATTTTTTGTTGGAAGGATTTCACCACGGCATACCCATGTTTTGATACCGATTTTACCATAAGTAGTGTCGGCTTCTTCCCATGAGTAGTCGATGTCCGCACGCAATGTATGCAATGGAACAGTTCCTTCTACTTGAGTTTCTGAACGAGCCATATCTGCACCGTTTAAACGACCAGAAATTTGAACTTTGATACCTTTAGCGCCAGCTTTCATTGTACGTTGAATCGCTTGTTTTTGCGCACGACGGAAAGCAACACGGTTTTCTAATTGTTGAGCGATTGACTCACCAACTAATTTAGCATCTAATTCAGGTTTCTTGATTTCGATGATGTTGATATGAACTTTTTTACCTGTTTGTTGGTTTAAAGCTTTACGTAAAGCGTCAACTTCTGAACCACCTTTACCGATAACCATACCTGGTTTAGCAGTGTGGATGTTCACGTTAACTTTGTTCGCTGCACGTTCAATTTCAATTTTAGATACAGAAGCATCTGATAATTTTTCATTGATGTAATCGCGAATTCTTAAGTCTTCGTGTAAAGTGTTTGCAAAGTTTTTTTCTGCATACCAACGAGCGTCCCAGTCTTTAATAACACCGATACGCATACCGATAGGATTAATCTTTTGTCCCATTAATTATGCCTCCTCTGCTGTTTTTACTACCACTGTAATGTGGCTTGTACGTTTGTTAATTGGAGAAGCTGAACCCTTCGCACGTGGACGGAAACGTTTCATTGTTGGTCCTTCGTTAACGAATGCTTCGCTTACTACTAAGTTTGCTGGCTCTAAGCCATAGTTGTGTTCTGCGTTAGCAATTGCTGACATTAACACTTTCTCTACAGCAGGAGATGCTGCACGAGGAGTGTTTTTCAAAATTGCAATAGCTTCACCGACAGTTTTGTTGCGGATTAAATCAACAACTAAACGGGCTTTACGAGCAGAAACGCGAACTGTGTTTGCAGTTGCTTTTGCAGATGTAATTTGTTCTGCCATTTTTTATTTCCTCCTCTCAGATTAACGACGAGTTTTCTTGTCGTCAGCGCCATGTCCTTTGTATGTACGAGTTGGTACGAATTCACCTAATTTGTGACCTACCATATCTTCTTGGATATAAACTGGTACATGTTTGCGGCCATCGTATACAGCAATTGTTAACCCTACAAAGTTAGGGAAAATTGTTGAACGACGAGACCAAGTTTTAATTACTTGTTTCTTTTGTGCGTCTTGTTGTGCAACCACTTTTTTCATTAAATGGTCGTCACAAAAAGGTCCTTTTTTCAAGCTACGGCTCATATGTATTTGGCTCCTTTCGCTATCCTATTTAATGTGATTACTTGCTGTTACGACGACGAACAATTAACTTGTTGCTACGTGCATTCTTATCACGAGTTTTAACACCACGTGCAGGTTTACCCCAAGGAGTCATTGGACTTGGACGTCCGACTGGAGCTTTACCTTCACCACCACCGTGAGGGTGATCGTTAGGGTTCATTACAGAACCACGAACTGTAGGGCGTTTACCAGCCCAACGAGAACGACCAGCTTTACCAACTGTGATCAAGCTGTGTTGTTCGTTACCTACAACACCGATTGTTGCACGGCAAGTACCCAAGATCATACGAACTTCACCAGAAGTTAAACGTACTAATACGTATTTATCTTCTTTACCTAAAACTTGTGCGCTGGCACCAGCTGAACGAACTAATTGTCCACCTTTACCAGGTTTAGTTTCGATATTGTGAATTAAAGTACCCACTGGGATGTCTTTTAATTGTTTTGCGTTACCAACTTTGATATCTGCGCCTTCACCAGAAGAAATGCGAGTACCTACAGTCAAGCCTTTAGGAGCAAGGATGTAAGTTTTCACACCATCTGTGTAGTGAATTAATGCAATGTTAGCTGAACGGTTTGGATCGTATTCAATTGCTTTAACGACACCTTCGACGTTATCTTTGTTACGTTTGAAGTCGATAATACGGTAAGCTTGTTTATGTCCACCACCTTGATGACGAACAGTGATACGACCGTTGTTGTTACGACCAGCACGTTTGCTTTGAGATTCTAGTAAAGTTTTTTCAGGAGTAGTTTTAGTGATTTCTGAGAAATCAGAACCTGACATGTTACGACGTCCGTTAGACGTTGCTTTATAGATTTTAATCGCCACGCGAATTTCCTCCTATCTTATTTATTATTCTGCTTCGTTGCCGAAGATTTCGATTGATTGTTCTTCAGAGATGGTTACGATTGCTTTACGGCGTTTACGAGTATAGCCAGCAAATTTACCCATACGTTTTAATTTACCACGAACATTCATGATGTTTACGTTTTTAACGTCTACATTGAATAATTCTTCGATTGCTTGTTTCACTTGAGTTTTGTTTGCTTTAGTAGCAACTTCAAAAGTGTATTTGTTATCTTCCATGATCTTCATTGATTCTTCAGTGATGATTGGGCGAATAATTATGTCGTGTGCCAACATTATGCTAGTACCTCCTCTACAGTAGAAAGTGCTGCTTTAGTGATGACTACTTTTTCAGCGTTAACTAAATCGAATACGTTAACGTTGTTTTCATCAACCACTTTTACGTTTGGTAAGTTACGAGCTGATAATTGTGCATTGTCGTTGTCTTTGTTAATAACAACTAAAACTTTATTTTCAACTTGTAAGTTATTCAACACTTCTTGGAATAATTGTGTTTTTGGTGTTTCGAATGCTAAATCGTCAACAACGATGAAGTTGTTTTCAGCAACCTTGTTAGATAATGCTGAACGTAAAGCTAAACGACGAACTTTACGAGGTAATTTGTAAGCATAAGAACGAGGTGTTGGACCGAAAGCACGACCACCACCAACCCATTGTGGAGAACGGATTGAACCTTGACGAGCACGTCCTGTACCTTTTTGACGCCATGGTTTACGACCACCACCGCGAACTTCTGAACGGCCTTTCACTGAGTGAGTACCTTGACGTAAAGAAGCTTGTTGCATAATTACTACATCGTAAATTGCATTTTCATTTGGTTCAATTGCGAAGATATCATCGTTTAAAGTGATTTCGCCAGCTTGTGAACCATCTTGTTTAAATAATGTAATGTTTGCCATGAAATTGTTCCTCCTTCCTGGTATTATTCAGCAGATTTAACTGCAGATTTGATTGTTACCATAGATTTTTTAGAACCTGGAACGTTACCTTTAATTAAGATGACGTTGCGCTCTGCATCTACTTTAACGATTTCTAGGTTTTGGATAGTGATTTGTTGACCACCCATTTGACCTGGTAAGTTTTTACCTTTGAATACTTTAGAAGCATCTGATGCCATACCCATAGAACCTGGCGCACGGTGATAATGAGAACCGTGAGACATAGGACCACGTGATTGACCATGACGCTTGATAGCACCTTGGAATCCTTTACCTTTTGAAGTACCCGTAACATCAACGATGTCTCCTGCTTGGAAGATATCAACCTTGATTTCTGATCCAACTTCGTATTCTCCTAGCTCAACATCTTTGAATTCTTTAATGAAGCGCTTAGGAGTAGTTTCTGCTTTTGCTACATGACCTTTGTGAGGTTTGTTTGCTAACACTTCACGTTTGTCTTCAAAACCAACTTGGATAGCTTCATAGCCATCTGTTTCGATTGTTTTAGCTTGTAAAACAACGTTTGGTTGTGCTTCGATAACTGTTACTGGTACTAATTCACCAGACTCTGTGAAGAATTGAGTCATACCTACTTTTTTTCCTAAGATTCCTTTAGTCATGAGTACACCTCCGTATAATTTTTATTTTTTATTAATATTGGGTTAATCACTTGATTGCGATGATTCTGGAATTATAATTTGATTTCGATGTCTACGCCTGATGGTAAATCTAATTTCATTAACGCATCAACAGTTTTTGGTGTTGGGTTAACGATATCGATTAAACGTTTGTACGTACGCATTTCGAATTGCTCACGTGAATCCTTGTATTTATGTGTTGCACGGATCACTGTGAATAGAGAACGTTCAGTTGGCAATGGAACTGGCCCTGAAACTTCTGCTCCCGTACGTTGTGCAGTTTCAACAATTTTAGCTGCTGATTGATCTAAAGCACGGTGTTCGTAAGCTTTTAAACGGATACGAATTTTTTGTTTTGCCATGATTTTTTTCCTCCTCGTCATATTTTAAATTTGACTTGCTCCGTATGAATTACCGGCCACCCTTATGGCAATGCTCCCGGGTGTGTCGCAACCTCATACATCACTGCTTATTGGTGTATCAACGTTTTGACGGTTGACACGTTGGTGTCCTATAAAACGGCACCCAATCAGTATACAAAATTTCACTAGGGAGTGCAAGCTTTTTCTCGGCTTTTTTCAAAAAAAGTGGCGTTTTTTCGCGATTTCTTGAAAAAAGACTGTTTTTCGCGATTGAATGCCAACGCTCCCTAGTGTGTCTTTTGTTGTATTTTTTAGTGCGCTGCCCTCAATCTCGGCAACGCGTCCTAGTGTATCTTTGTTAACTAGGTCTATTATACATGATTCATGCGTAACGCCATATTTTTTCAATGATATTTCTATTAAATTTTGCATTTGAATGTTCAGGGTCTACTACATACCCTTCAAGTGCGTTGGCATCATTCATCACCATCAAAGCAATTTGATTGAAATTTAAATGCTGTACGTTTGCATCGGCTCCCTCACTCAATTGCGCCGAAGCCTTATCCAAACTAGTAAAAGTCTGTAAGTATTGCTTATCATCCTTTGTTTGGAAGGTTCGCCAGTACTGACTGTTCTTCGTGGCCGTCTGATTCGGTGTACCATTGTGGTGCTCTTCAATTAGATAGAATGTTGCCTTTGGCATACCAGTCATTAAAGCTAATGTTGTCAACGGGTTACGATCAGCCTTATATTGGTCTAACAATACAACCAAGGACTGCGCTGTCTTGTCTTTTTCCATGATTCACCTTCTTTCCTCTATCTTTCTTCTATATGTATAGTAATTATATGCGACTTGGTGATTAACTATGAGTGTCCCTATTTTATCAAACTCTTTACTTAGATGCATCCTTTAGCCACCTTGTGTTCACTTCCAACTATCACTGGCGATTTATTTTTTCTTTTCCCCACCCTTTATTGACGATTGTTATTAAGGTATAAATTCAGTAAGATTGATTTATAAAGGAAATACATATATTGGAGGACTTTTTTATGGCAAATCATTTTTTAGTGTTACAAACCGACTTTGGTTTAGGGGATGGTGCTGTAGCAGCAATGTACGGTGTTGCCTATACCGTAGATCCCAGACTAAGAATTTCAAACCTGACACACGAGATTCCTCCATATGACATCTTTGCGGCGTCATATCGCTTATTACAAACGATTAAATACTGGCCTGAGGAAACAGTATTCGTATCTGTAGTAGATCCTGGTGTTGGTTCAGCTCGTAAATCAGTTGTAGCCAAAACTAAAACAGGTCACTACATCATTACGCCAGATAATGGTACTTTGACACATGTAGCTGCACACTTGGGACTAGAAGCTGTTAAAGAGATTGACGAGATCAAAAATCGTCTGCCGCATTCAGAAGAATCACACACCTTCCATGGACGCGATGTGTATGTGTACAACGGCGCCATGTTAGCGAATAATGCTGATTATTTCAATCAGTTAGAAAAAACTGTCGCTGTGGAAGATGTTACTACTTTCGAATTAGGGGAACTGTATGAAGCCGATGGTGTTATCCACGGTACCGTAGATATTCTTGATATCCGATTTGGCTCACTTTGGACGAATATCCCTTCAAGTACCTTAAAAACAGCTGGGATTGAAAACGGCGATACGATCAGCGTAACCATTTACCATAACGGCATCAAACATTATCAAAATTATATTCTATTTGGCCATTCATTTGCGGACGTGCTTGTTGGTGAACCAATCGGTTATATCAATTCATTATTAAATCTAGGTGTCGCAATTAATCAAAAGAACTTTGCTGAAACTTACGGTGTTGGTACCGGAATTGATTGGCAAATTGAAGTTCGAAAAATTTAAAGCTATTTTTCCATTTAAATCACCATAAGTAAAACCCTATATTATATAGAAGAAACATTCAAAGGAGAATAAAAATGAATAAAAAACAATCATCTATTACAACCCTAGTTGCTATCGGTGTGGGTGCAGCCGTATTCTTTATCTTAGGTCGCTTCCTATCTATCCCGACTGGTATTCCAAATACAAGTATTGAAACAACCTATCCCTTCTTAGCTTTAATGGCTACTATCTTTGGACCATTTGCTGGTCTGTTCATTGGTTTAATCGGTCACGCTATCAAAGACCTATTAACATACGGTTTGTGGTGGTCATGGGTACTAACATCTGGTTTTGCTGGTTTTGGTTTTGGTATCGTAGGTCGTCGTTTAAAAGTAAATGAAGGTATTTTTACACTGAAAGATGCAATTCAATTCAATATTGGTCAAGTTATCGTGAACGTGTTATCATGGGTTGTCATTGCACCAGTCTTAGACATTTTAATTTATTCTGAACCTGCCAACAAAGTTTTCTTACAAGGTGGTGTTTCTGCACTTGTTAACGCATTATCTGTTGGTATTATTGGTACATTGTTACTTAAAGGATATGCTTCTACACGTACGAAATCAGGAAGTTTGCGTAAAGAGCATAATAGAAAGTAGTTTTTATTATGAATAACGTATTTACAACAGAGCCGGTGGACTTGAATGTCACACCGGCTATTGAATTTAAAAATGTATCTTTTCGCTATGCGAGTCAAGCGGATTTAAATCTACACGATTTGTCATTTGCCATTTATCCTGGTGAGAAAGTACTTATTATCGGACCTCAGGTTCTGGGAAATCCACTATCGGAAAAATGATTAATGGGCAAATCCCCAATACCTTTGACGGTGATTTCACAGGTGATATTTTTATTAACGGGCAATCAATTAAAGGACAGTCAATTTTTGACCTTTCACTACAAGTTGGTACCGTCTTGCAAGATACCGATGGTCAATTTGTTGGCTTAACAGTAGCTGAAGACCTAGCCTTTGCTTTAGAAAATGATTATGTTGATCAAGGAGAAATGGTAAACAAGGTAAATGCCTGGGCTACTACATTAGATCTTCATGACTTAATAAATGCCAAACCTCAAGCCTTGTCAGGCGGGCAGAAACAACGGGTAGCTATTGGTGGGGTTTTAATTGACGAATCACCGATTGTCCTATTTGATGAACCATTAGCTAATCTAGACCCAGCATCGGGCTTAGCAACCATGGCACTCATTGGTCAGCTAAATGCGTCTGAACAATTAACGACGATTGTGATCGAGCATCGTTTGGAGGAAACCCTGATTGCTGATATTGATCGCGTCATCGTGATTGAAGACGGCCATTTGGTGGGCGATATGTCCGTTGACGCGTTGCTACGTTCTGATTTGTTGGACCAAATTGGGGTTCGTCAACCCCTCTATTTGGATGCTTTTGCTTATGCTGGGGTCTCCTTGGATCAATTTCAACGCCTTGGTGCCTTTACACCTGACCTAGTAACGCCTAAGGTGGCGCAGGAATTAACGACTTGGTATGATAGTCAGGTTGAAACGAGCCAAGATGTCCAACAGACCCCAATTGTTCAACTTGGTGATGTTGCTTTTCGCTATCAAGATGCGCCTCTGATTGCCGATATGCATCTGACAATCTACGATGGTGAACTCATTTCGTTGGTCGGGACGAATGGGGCTGGCAAGTCAACGCTTGCTAAGCTCCTGTGTGGTTTTGAGCGTCCTGATGCAGGGACAATTACCTTGTTCGGTCAAGATGCGGCAAATCTATCGATTAAGGAAATTGCAGATAATATAGGCTATGTCATGCAGAATCCAAATTTGATGATTTCAAAGAATATTCTGGCGGATGAGGTGGCTGCGGGTTTAATCAATCGCGGTTTGTACCAGGATGCAACGGATGAGGCCTTACAGGAACGTGTGGGTCATGCGTTGTCCATTTGTGGTCTATATCCCTATCGTAATTGGCCAATTTCGGCACTATCTTATGGGCAAAAAAGACGCGCAACGATTGCAAGCATTCTAGTCTTAAATCCAAAGCTCTTGATTTTGGATGAACCGACGGCTGGACAAGATTATAAGCACTACACGGATATGATGACATTTATTCAAGAATTGAATGCTACAGAAGGAATCACCATATTGATGATTACCCACGATATGCATTTGATGCAGGAATATTCTAATCGAACCATCGTACTACATGACGGAAAAATTCTAGCAGATGATAAACCTTCTGCCGTGCTTTCTAATGAATATTTGATGAAGCAAGCACATTTGGCACCGACTAGCCTTTATCAGTTGGCCAAGACATTGCCAAATATCGCACCGACAAACTTTATTGATACCTTCATTCGCTTTGAACGAAATCTTCAAGCAGTTAACCCAACGACAGCAGGTATAGAAAGGAGCGTGACTGACTATGGCTAAAACACAAGCCCAAACATTAGGCTACATTGCCCATGACACGCCACTTCACCGTTTATCTGGTGCAACCAAGTTAATTGCCTTTATCGCCCTTTCGGTTATTGCCATGACATCCTACGATACAAGATTTCTGATTGGCTTGGGTATTTTGTCGCTTGTACTCTTTTGGCTTTCGAAGATTCGATGGTCTGAAGTGAATACAGTCATTTACTTTATCCTCTTCTTCTCTATTTTGAACCTGATTACGATCTATATTTTCGAACCAGAATACGGGGTTCAACTCTATGGATCACGTACGGTGATTGCTGAAGGTATTGGTCGTTATACCATCACTCAGGAACAACTATTCTATGAGTTTAATCTGTTTGTTAAATATTTCTCGACCATACCCCTGGCTTTAATTTTTATCTTAACGACAAACCCTAGTGAGTTTGCTTCTTCCTTAAACCGGATTGGGGTTTCCTACCGTATTGCCTATGCTGTGGCCTTAGCCTTGCGCTATATTCCGGATATCCAAAGCCAATTCTTTGCTGTTCGTCAAAGCCAACAAGCGCGAGGGATTGAAATGTCAAAAAAGGCGCCCTTTTTCCAACGTATTAAGCGTTCGGCTCAGGTTATCATGCCTTTGATATTTTCTAGTCTCGACCGCATTGAAGTGATTAGCCAAGCGATGGAGTTGCGTCGTTTTGGTAAAGAAAATCGGCGTACATGGTATAGCACACGCCCCTTCAAGAGTGGGGATTTCCTTGCCCTGTTTGTGACAGTCATCATTGTAGCGATTGGTATATATCTATTCTTTACAAATGGTGGTCGTTTCTATAATCCATTTCAATAACAAAAAAGGCAGCCCGAAAGTTTCATGTACTTTCGGACTACCTTTTTATTTTGCCTAAAGTTTCAAATCAGATGGCGGTTTATACTAACGCATTGATTTGGAAACCGCGGTCTTCCAATACGTATAGAATTGCTTCTGCTGTATCGATGGATGTTAATAGTGGCACACCACGCTCGATGGCAGCTTTACGAATTAATTGACCCGAGTTTTGATCGTGTCGTGCGCGCCCCCATGTATTAATGATAATTTGTGCACGTTCTTCGGTAATCAGGTTCACTAATGTTTGCTCAATTTCTTTTTCGTCTGTTACTTCATTCGAGGTCACCGCAACAGTATCAATACCTGCAGCTTCAAATTCTGCTTGCATGTCACCCGTTACCATGACACTGAAGCCTATTTGACGGAAACGTTGTGCCAATGCCAAACTTTCTGCTACGTCGGCCTTGGTAATGGTGAACAAGACGTTACCGAAATCATTGACGTGGATGTTGCTACCTGCAAAGGCCTTGTATAGTGCTTTTTGAAGGTTGATATCTGATCCCATCACTTCACCAGTTGATTTCATTTCTGGTCCTAATTGCGGATCAACTAGGTTCAATTTAGTGAATGAGAATACTGGTGCTTTTACATGAACCATGTTGCCTTCAGCGTAAAGACCTGGTTGGTAACCTTGGTCAATAATGCTTTCGCCTAGAATAGCACGCGTTGCTACTTGTGCCATTGGAATACCCGTTACCTTACTCAAGAAAGGTACTGTACGGCTGGCACGTGGATTTACTTCAATCACATAAACTTGGTCATCTTGAACAATGAATTGAATATTCATCATACCCAAGCAATTTAAGCCAAAGGATAGACGTTCAGTGTAGTCGACGATGGTCGCCTTCACTTCATCAGATAGACTTTGTGAAGGATAAACGGCCATAGAGTCACCTGAGTGGACCCCAGAACGTTCGATATGTTCCATAATTCCTGGGATTAAGACATTTTCGCCGTCACAGATTGCATCGACTTCGACTTCGGTACCCACTACGTAATGGTCAATCAGAATTGGACGGTCTGGAGAGGCAATCATGGCATCTTCCATATAGCTACGTAAGTCGGCATCGTTATCCACGATTTCCATACCACGACCACCTAAGACATAACTTGGACGTACTAAGACTGGATAGCCAATCTTACTTGGGATTTGTAAAGCATCTTCTACAGACATTGCTGTAAATCCTTCTGGTTGAGGGATCCCTAAGTCTGTTAAGGCTTGTTCGAACAAGTCACGGTCTTCAGCACGATCTAAGTCTTCCACGGTTGTCCCTAAGATAGGAATACCTAATGCATGTAATGGCTCAGCTAAATTTATCGCTGTTTGACCACCAAATTGTACAATAACCCCTTCTGGTTGTTCAAGGTCGATGACATGTAGTACATCTTCCAAAGTAAGTGGTTCGAAGTAAAGTTTATCTGAAATAGAGAAATCAGTTGAAACTGTTTCTGGGTTGTTATTCATGATAATCGCTTCGTAGCCAGCTTGTTGGATTGCTTTAACAGAGTGAACTGTGGCGTAGTCAAATTCTACCCCTTGACCGATACGGATGGGACCTGAACCTAATACTAAAACAGTCTTTTTGTCTGAAGGCATACTTTCGTTGTCAGCACTATAGGTTGAATAGTAGTACGGTGTGTTCGATTCAAACTCGGCCGCACAGGTGTCAACTGTTTTGTAGACTGGGCGAATGTCGTTTGCAGCTCGTAGGTCACGTACATCTGCTAAATCATTTTCCCATAGTCTAGAGATGGCTAAATCAGAGAAACCATAACGTTTTGCTTCCTTTAAGACAGCAACATCTTCTTTATTGGCTTCAAGTGTATTTTCTAATTCTACAATGTGCATTAAAACATCTAGGAAGTAGAGATTAATTTTTGTCATGTCATGCAATTGTTCGATGGTATAGCCGCGACGCAAAGCTTCAGCTAAGTAGAAGATACGGTCATCTTGTGCACGTGTAATCTTATCAATTAAGGTTACTTCATCGGCTTCGCGACTAGCAGTTGTTGCCATGTGTTCAGCACCAATTTCTAGTGAACGGACAGCTTTTAACAGCGCTTCTTCAAGGTTCGTACCAATAGCCATGACTTCACCAGTAGCTTTCATTTGCGTACCTAACTGACGATCACCTTTCTCGAATTTATCGAATGGCCAACGTGGAATCTTCGCAACCACATAGTCCAAAGCTGGTTCAAATTCGGCTAAGGTTGTACCTGTTACAGGGTTGATCATTTCATCAAGTGTTAACCCTACTGCGATTTTGGCTGCAATTTTGGCGATTGGATAACCAGTTGCTTTAGATGCAAGCGCTGAAGAACGGCTCACACGTGGGTTTACTTCAATAACGTAGTAATTGAAGCTGTTTGGATCTAAGGCTAATTGCACATTACAACCACCTTCAATACCTAAGGCACGGATAATCTTTAATGATGCATCGCGTAACATTTGGTTCTCGTGGTCTGTTAGGGTCAAGGTCGGTGCGAAAACAATTGAATCTCCTGTATGAATACCAACTGGGTCAAAGTTTTCCATGTTACAAACAACCAAAGCATTATCTGCGCTATCACGCATTACTTCGTATTCGATTTCCTTGTAACCAGCGATTGAAATTTCAATCAAACATTGGTTTACAGGCGATAATTTAAGGCCCTTAGCAACAATTTCACGTAATTCAGCAGGGTCATTACAAATCCCCCCACCTGTCCCACCCATGGTAAAGGCTGGACGTACAATTACTGGATAACCAGCTTGTTCTGCGAAAGCTAGTGCTTCGTCAACTGTATGTACAATATCACTCTCCGGAACTGGTTCATTCAATTCACGCATTAGATTACGGAAAAGGTCACGGTCTTCAGCTTGATCGATAGCTGATAATTTTGTACCCAATAATTGGATACCTAATTCATCTAAAATACCGTCATTGGCTAATTCAATCGCCATGTTTAAACCTGTTTGGCCACCTAAAGTAGGTAGAATCGCATCTGGACGTTCTTTACGTAAGATGCGTGATACAAATTCTAGCGTAATCGGTTCAATATATACTTTGTCAGCAATTTCCGTGTCAGTCATGATAGTTGCTGGATTGGAGTTAACTAATACAACTTCATAGCCTTCTTCACGTAAAGATAAGCATGCTTGTGTACCAGCATAGTCAAATTCTGCTGCCTGTCCGATGATAATTGGTCCAGATCCGATAACCATAATCTTGTGAATATCAGTACGTTTTGGCATTAAATAGTCCCCTCCAAGTTCTTGTTGTTATCCATTAATTCAATAAATCGATCAAATAAGTGGTCTGCATCATGTGGTCCTGGTGCTGCATCAGGATGATATTGCACACTGAAAGCAGGTAAGGTTTTGTGGCGCACACCTTCTACCGTTTCATCGTTGATTTCGATATGAGTAATTTCTAAATCTGTATGCACTAGTGAATTAGCATCTACCGCATAACCGTGATTTTGAGAAGTAAAATCAATACGACCAGTAGCAATTTCACGTACAGGGTGGTTAAAGCCACGATGGCCGAATTTCATTTTGAAGGTTTCGCCACCATTCGCTAAACACAATAATTGGTGACCTAGACAGATACCAAACAAAGGAATTTTGCCTTGAATTTCATTAATCATGTCTAAAGCTTCTGGAATACTCGTTGGATCCCCAGGACCATTGGTTAACATGACGCCATCAGGAGCTAAACGTAAAATTTCTTGGGCAGTTGTATCATATGGTACCACCGTTACATTACATTCACGTTTGTTTAATTCGCGTAAAATTGAATGTTTCAAACCAAAGTCTACTACGACCACATTCTTACCAACATTTGGATTCACATAGCGCGTTTTTGTTGATACTTGCGCTACTTGATTTGTAGGCAAGTCTGTCGCGCGAAGTGTCGCAAGCGCAGCTTCAATGTCAGTCCCCTCATTTAGTAAACTAGCTTTCATCGTTCCGTGACTACGGATTGTTTTGGTTAATTGACGCGTATCAATATG
The DNA here is from genome assembly GCF_002252085.1 of Aerococcus sp. 1KP-2016. Taxonomy (GTDB): domain Bacteria; phylum Bacillota; class Bacilli; order Lactobacillales; family Aerococcaceae; genus Aerococcus. The sequence continues at coordinate 46,067 of NZ_NEEY01000003.1, read as the reverse complement.
TTTAATGCCTGGTATATCATATTCCACTAAGAACTCATCCAAGCTCATTTTTGATCGCCAGTTAGATGGGAAACGTGCAACTTCACGACAAATGATAGCCTTCACTGTAGGGTCTACAGATTCAAAATCATCAGCATTTACACCATAGTTTCCAATTAATGGAAAGGTAAATGTTAACATTTGACCGTTATAACTCTGGTCAGTTAATGATTCTTGATAACCTGTCATTCCTGTCGAAAAGACTACTTCGCCAATGACCTCTTTCGTAGCACCAAAAGCTTCACCATAAAATGTTTCACCAGTTTCTAACAACAATATTTTTTCCATTTTTTCACTCACCTTCAACGAACACACCGATTATGACCATTTATACTATAAAAAAAGCACTTAGCCCGAGGGCTAAGCGCTTTACGACACTACAAGTAAATTGAAGATATAGTAAACAAACCATTCGCATGGTTTCACTTGACCCCTTGAAAGCCTCACAGGACTTGATTTAAAGGTTGCTTTATTTTTTCTAAGATTACGCTATTGACTATGCAAAGTCAACAAAATCATGTAAAAAATTTATCATTTTTCACAATTCTATATACAATCCACTCATAGAATTCTAATAAGAGTCCCTTGAATCCGGTCTTCTGAAATTTCATTACTATATTAACTTATGTTAGAATGTGCAAATATTGTATAAAAATGAAAAGATAACAAGCAGGCACAAATCCTTATTCCTTAAAGCTACTTGTCTCTTTACAAATGCCCTACCTTATTTAACTTATCTTATCGAATGCCTCTCATTCTATCTTATGCCAACTATGCAAATGGCTACTATAAGTAATCGCAGCATATAAACGAACAAATAGTAGATAGGGTCTATAGAAGATCGAATCTAGAATTGTAATACCAAAAGCTTTTAAGGTATCCCCGCGGAAAAATTGATAGTCTTGGATAAAATATCTGCCCACGTCCTTGAATAACGATATCAGCGTTACCAATTTTGTTTAAAGTATTGAAGGCATAATTTTGACAATAGGCTGAGTCTTGCGCAACTATTTTTAATAAAATTGCTTCAAGTGATTTGGTATCGTGGTTTACTTGATGAAAAGGCAATAAACAAGAGATATAGGCAAAATAAGCCTGAGATAAGTGGCCGCTTTAAGTAGGATTTGCATAAAGGCACCCATACTTGATAAATGCTAGATGTAAAATCATTCAATCTAACTTTGTCTGCTTGACTATCCATGTTTTTCAGTTCTTGGATAACAGCTTCAAAAGCTACTAATTGTTTTACCTGTTTTAACTTTTCATAAATAGCGACCTGATTGCCTGCAAAATTGTCACTAGCATAATAATCACGCCATTGGTCTTTTCTCTTTTCGAATCTTGCTTTTGTAAAATGGACATATATTCTATGGCACAACACAATGAGCATCATCGCTACACTTAATACAACAATAAAAATTAAATACAAATATATAAAATTATACTTCATGTCCTCTCCCCATTTTACTCTAGCAGCTTCACCAAACTCTTGTATTCATGTAAACCCAAATTAACTTGTTGGTCGCTAAAGTGCGTCTTTAATTGATTAAAATTCTCTACCACAGCATCCAAAGATAAATGATGATAAGTATTTATTTCCGCCAAATCAAATTGACCTGGTGCTTGTAACTCATAAATCGTTTGAATGGGTTTATGATATTGCTTACTTAAACTAGCTTCATTGCTTATATGGTCGATTTCCTTGCCTCTATAATAGTTCATGATGGCCACTTGATCGGAGGCTCTTTGAACAATGGTCGCTAATTCATCGCTAAATCCTTCCGTATCAAAAAAATACGGTAGACATACGATGACCTCTAATCCTTTTTGATTAGCAACTTGATACGCTGCAGTCAATCCTTCTGTAAAATGCCTCATCAGTAAGTCTGGATTAGACTCAAATTCTGGCAGGCTTTGTGGTTCAATATCAATAACAATTCCTTTAATCTGCTGATCCTTAGGTAACGATTGGTTCAATTCATCCACAGTGTTGATATATTGAATAAGCTCCCTTGCGTCAGGATCCATCGCCCATTCCGGTTCGCCATTTAACAAATATACCCCTTTATTAGCCTGTTCCGTTTTTTGAATGAAAGCAATGATATTATCTAAATATACGGGATCATTCAAGTATGCTTCTGAAGCGTATTGGTAAATGTCATCGATGTCTAATGAAATTAAGGTACTCACAGTATCATCTGGGTTTTCCACCTGAACCGTATCCCATGAATAAACGGCTGTTGTAGAACGCCGTGAATTTATCATTTGGTTAAATAAAATAAAAGCCAAAAGGATAAAACCTCCAATACAAAGTAAATAAACGAATATTTTTTATGCATAAAACACCAAATTTCATTTAAATTTCGCTGCCATAAGTATACTCCCTTAGTTCAAAAAAAGATATTATGGTAAAATTTTTTGCTATTTGTTTACATCATTCATGATATTTCGTTAGGTAACTGTTTTGCATGCATGAAAGATAGCATGGCCTTTTGGGGTACACAAAAATAGTGTCAATGAGATTCAACATGAAATCTCACCAACACTATTTATTATAGAACCATTTATTATAGAAGCACAAAAAAAAGAAGACCGAGTCGTCACTCGATCTTCTTCCAATTTGCAAATTTAGTTTTTAAAGTTTAATTGTTAAAATTAAGCTTCGATTTCAGTGATAGTACCAGCACCTACAGTACGGCCACCTTCACGGATAGAGAATTTAGTACCGTTTTCGATCGCAACTGGGTGAATTAATTCAACGTCCATGTCAACGTTGTCACCAGGCATAACCATTGGTACATCTTCTGGTAAAGAGATAACACCAGTGATGTCAGTTGTACGGAAGTAGAATTGTGGACGGTAGTTAGTTAAGAATGGAGTATGACGTCCACCTTCTTCTTTAGACAATACGTACACTTGTGCTTTAAATTTAGTATGTGGAGTGATTGAACCTGGTTTAGCTAATACTTGACCACGTTCGATATCTTCACGTTGAACACCACGTAATAAGGCACCAATGTTGTCACCTGATTGAGCGTAGTCTAATGTTTTACGGAACATTTCAACACCAGTTACAACTGATTTACCGATTTCGTCTTTAACACCAACGATATCAACTTCGTCACCAGTACGTACTTCACCACGTTCTACACGACCAGTAGCAACAGTACCACGACCAGTAATTGAGAACACGTCTTCAATTGGCATCATGAATGGTTTGTCGTTTTGACGTTCTGGTTCTTGGATGTAAGAATCTACAGCTTCCATCAATTCTAAGATTTTAGCTTCTTGATCTGCGTCACCGTTCAATGCTAATAAAGCTGAACCAGCGATTACAGGTAGGTCGTCTCCTGGGTAACCATATTCAGATAATAGGTCACGAACTTCCATTTCAACTAATTCTAGTAATTCTTCATCGTCAACTTGGTCAACTTTGTTTAAGAATACTACGAAGTAAGGAACACCGATTTGACCTGCTAAAAGGATGTGTTCACGAGTTTGTGGCATTGGACCATCAGCTGCAGATACTACTAAGATAGCACCATCCATTTGAGCAGCACCAGTGATCATGTTTTTAACGTAGTCAGCATGTCCTGGAGCGTCGATATGCGCGTAGTGACGGTTAGCTGTTTCATATTCGATATGAGAAGTGTTGATTGTGATACCACGTTCTTGTTCTTCTGGAGCGTTATCGATTGAAGCGTAGTCTTTAGCTTCACCGAAACCGTTTTTAGCTAAAACAGTAGCGATAGCTGCAGATAAAGTAGTTTTACCGTGGTCAACGTGACCTAATGTACCCACGTTAACATGGGGTTTTGTACGTTCGTATGTTTCTTTTGCCATTTTATTATTCCTCCTAAGAATAGAAAATATTAAACCTAAGTTTATAGATTTTCAATAAGTTAATTATAGTCAAACTAGATTCAGAAATCAAGCATACGCATTAGGAATACCTAGCAGATACTTGATTTCCTCTAGCATTGACGGATTCATAAATTAATTTAAAAATTAATCTTCTGAACCTTTACCAAATTTTTTGATGATATCTTCTTGAATAGATTTTGGTACAGCTTCATAATGATCAAATGTCATTGTGAAAGTACCACGACCTTGTGTTGCAGAACGCAATGTAGTCGCATAACCAAACATTTCAGATAATGGAACCATTGAGTTGATCATTAACGCATTACCACGTGGTGTTTGACCTTCAATACGTCCACGACGAGCTGATACGTGACCCATAACATCACCTAAGTACTCTTCTGGTACTTGGATATCAACTTTCATCATTGGTTCAAGGATAGCAGGACCAGCAGTCTTAATAGCATTACGTAATGCTAATGAAGCAGCAACTTTGAAGGCTGTTTCAGATGAATCGACATCGTGGTAAGAACCATCATATAGTTTAGCCTTAACATCGATTAATGGGAAGCCAGCTAATACACCGTTTTCCATTGCATCTTTCAAACCAGCTTCAACGGCAGGTACGTATTCACGAGGAACCACACCACCGACGATTGCATTTTCAAACTCAAATCCAGCACCTTCTTCGTTAGGTGTGAATTCGATCCATACGTCACCGTATTGACCTTTACCACCTGATTGACGAACGAATTTACCTTGAACAGAAGTTTGTTTTGTAAATGTTTCACGGTAAGATACTTGAGGCGCACCTACTGTTGCAGAAACATTGAATTCACGTTTCAAACGGTCAACGATGATGTCAAGGTGAAGCTCACCCATACCAGCGATGATTGTTTGACCAGTTTCGTGGTCAGTTGACGCACGGAAAGTTGGATCTTCTTCAGCTAGTTTACCTAAAGCGATAGACATTTTGTCTTGGTCAGCTTTAGTATCTGGTTCGATTGCAACTTCGATAACTGGTTCAGGGAATTCCATTGATTCCAAGATAACTTGGTGATCAATGTCTGATAAAGTATCACCTGTAGTAGTGTCTTTAAGACCTACAGCAGCAGCGATATCACCAGAGAATACTTCATCTACTTCAGAACGAGAGTTGCATGCATCATCAATAGACGACCAACACGTTCACGTTTACCTTTAGTAGCATTTTGGATGTATGAACCTGATTGTAATGTACCTGCATACACACGGAAGAAAGTTAAACGACCTACGAATGGGTCAGTCATAACTTTAAACGCTAATGCTGCGAATGGTGCATCATCAGTTGCTTCAACTTCAATAACTGTATCTGGATCGTCAGCTTTGTGACCTTGGATAGCAGGTACATCTGTTGGTGCTGGCAAGTAATCGATAACAGCATCAAGCATTAATTGAACACCTTTGTTCTTGAATGCAGAACCACAAAGAACTGGGAAGAAGTCTACGTCGATTGTTGCACGACGAATAGCGTCTTTCAATTCATCTTTAGTGATTTCTTCACCTTCAAGATATTTTTCCATGATGTCTTCGTTAACGTCAGCAATTGCTTCGATTAAGTTTGTATGCCATTTTTCAGCTTCTTCGCGGTATTCTTCAGGAATTTCGCGTTCTTCATATTCAGTACCATCTTCAGATGTATAAACTTCGGCGTTCATTTCAACTAAGTCGATGATACCTTCAAATGAGTCTTCAGCACCAATTGGTAATTGGATAGGTTGAGCGTTTGCTTGTAAACGGTCGCGGATAGTGTCTACAGAGTATAAGAAGTCTGCACCCATTTTATCCATTTTGTTTACGAATACGATACGAGGTACTTTGTATGTATCAGCTTGACGCCAAACTGTTTCAGTTTGAGGTTCAACCCCTGATTGGGCATCTAGTAAAGCAACTGAACCATCAAGTACACGCAATGAACGTTCAACTTCAACAGTGAAGTCCACGTGACCCGGTGTATCAATAATATTTACACGGTGACCTTTCCATTGTGCTGTTGTTGCAGCAGATGTAATGGTGATACCACGTTCTTGTTCTTGCTCCATCCAGTCCATTTGTGAACCACCATCATGTGTTTCACCGATTTTGTGGATTTTTCCTGTATAGTACAAGACACGTTCAGTTGTAGTCGTTTTACCGGCATCGATGTGGGCCATGATACCAATATTACGAGTCTTTTCAAGAGGGAATTCTCTTTTAGCCATCTTATCTTTACTCCTTTTTTCTTTGATGCGTATAACAATTGGTGTACACCATTTATTATAACGGTTTTAGAGAAAAGTCGACAATATTTTTTATCGACAATTAGAAAACTCTTACCAACGGAAATGCGCGAATGCTTTGTTGGCTTCTGCCATACGGTGTGATTCTTCACGTTTACGAACTGAAGCACCTGTATTGTTAGCAGCATCCATGATTTCATGTGCTAAGCGTTGTTCCATTGTGTTTTCACCACGTAGGCGAGCGTATGATACTAACCAACGTAATGCTAGTGTTTGACGACGTTCTGGACGAACTTCGATTGGCACTTGGTAGTTAGAACCACCGATACGACGAGCTTTAACTTCTAAAACTGGTGCGATGTTTTCCATAGCTTGTTCGAAAACTTCCATTGGATCGTTACCTGTTTCAGCTTTAATGTTGTCGAATGCAGTATATAAAATAGTAGCTGCTTTACCACGTTTACCATCTACCATGATACGGTTGATTAAACGAGTAACTAATTTTGAGTTATAAATTGGATCTGGTAATACGTCACGTTTTGCAATATGTCCTTTACGAGGCATTAGAGTTCCTCCTTTCGAATTTTAAATTATTTAGGTTTTTTAGTACCGTATTTAGAACGGCCTTGTTTACGGTCATTAACACCAGCTGTATCTAACGCACCACGAACGATGTGGTAACGAACTCCAGCTAAGTCCTTAACACGACCACCACGGATAAGAACAACACTATGTTCTTGTAAGTTGTGACCGATACCTGGGATATAAGCTGTTACTTCGATCATGTTTGATAAACGAACACGAGCGTATTTACGTAACGCTGAGTTAGGTTTCCTTGGTGTCATAGTACCTACACGAGTACAAACTCCACGTTTTTGAGGAGAGTTTGTATTTGTAGATTGACGTTTCATTGAGTTGTAGCCACGGCCTAATGCTGGAGAACCAGATTTTTTGGTTGAGCTTTGGCGTGGTTTGCGTACTAATTGGTTAATAGTTGGCATAACTATAGCTCCTCCTTCCCATAATGGGTGAATTTTTTGTGTTTTTTATGCTCACACATCCAAGCGTGTCATATTTTTTTTGAAAAAATAAAAATCGCTTTAACGCTACGATTCGTCTTTATTCAATGTTTGTGTGCTAATGTACCAGTCAGCACGACTGTTCGATTTGGATACAAATACAGGAATCTGCATACAAAAAGCACCTTAATAAATTTAGCACATCCACTTGCAATCGTCAACTTTTAATCTGTATTATTTTAAATAAATTCGGCTGAGTGCACTATACTCAGCCGAGGAATTTTCAATACACATTGAAACTGCTTCAATCAAGCAAGCAACAATGGACAAAATTAGTCTACATTACGCATTGTAGGGAATAATAGGACATCACGAATTGATTGTGCATTGGTTAATAACATTACCATACGGTCAATACCGATACCTAAACCTCCCGTAGGTGGCATACCTGTTTCCAAAGCTTCCAAGAATTCTTCGTCCAATGGATGTGCTTCGTCATTTCCTTGTTCTTTTTCACGTAATTGTGCTTCAAAACGTTCACGTTGATCAATTGGGTCAGTTAACTCCGTAAAGGCATTCCCTGCTTCTGAACCAACGATGAATACTTCAAAACGGTCAGTGAAACGTGGATCTTCTTCATTTTTACGTGCTAATGGAGAGATTGCCGTTGGATGTCCATATACAAATGTTGGTTGAATTAAGGTATCCTCAACAAATTCTTCGAAGAATTCATTAATTACGTGACCAACAGTATGGTTTTTCTCAACTGGTACGTTATGTGCTTTGGCAATTTCGCGTGCTTCTTCATCTGTCATTTCTTGCCAGAAATCCACACCTGATGCTTCTTTAACAAGGTCAACCATGTGGCACGACGCCATTTACCACCCAATTCAACAGCTTGTCCATCATATTCGATACTTGTTGTACCTAATACATTTTGAGCAACAGTTTGGAATAGACCTTCTACTAAATCCATCACATCTGTCATGGTGCTGTAAGCTGTATATACTTCAAGCATGGTGAATTCTGGGTTATGTGTCGTATCGATACCTTCGTTACGGAATACACGACCAATTTCGTATACGCGTTCCATACCACCAACAACTAGACGTTTTAAATGTAATTCTAAGGCGATACGTAAGTAAAGTTCCATGTCTAAGGCATTATGATGGGTGATGAATGGACGTGCAGACGCACCACCGGCAATATTATGCAATACAGGCGTCTCTACTTCCAAGTAGTTGTTGCTATCTAAGTAGTGACGTACTTCACGGATGATTTGTGAACGTTTCACAAAACGGTCGTAAGATTCACGGTTAGCAATTAAATCAAGGTAACGGTGACGATAGATTTGTTCTACGTCAGTTAAACCATGATATTTGTCTGGTAATGGACGAAGTGCTTTGGTTAAATGCACAAATTCCGTTGCTTTAACAGATAATTCACCAGTGTTTGTACGCATTAAAGTACCTTCAACACCAACGATATCCCCTAAGTCAGCTTTGCGCCAAATAAAGTCGTAATCATTTTCGTCAATCGTATCGCGACGTACGTAAATTTGAATTGTGCCTGACATGTCTTGGATGTTGGCGAAACCAGCTTTACCCTTACCACGTTTTGTTACTAAACGACCGGCGATGGCTACTGATTTACCCATTTCATGTAATTGGTCTTTGTCGTAAGCTTCGTAATCAGCATGTAAATCTGCTGCTAACGCATCACGTTCAAAACCTGAAGCAAATGGATTATAGCCATTTTCCTCTAATTCATGCATTTTTTCGCGACGGACTTGTAGTTGATCATTTAAGCCTTCAGTTAAGTCCTGTGCTTGATTTTGATTATTTTCTTCAGTCACTGTATACACTCCTATCATTATTTACGGTTCATTTAATCCGTTAAATACTTTCTAATGTTGACAATATCAAGTAAAAAAAGCAAGTTGCCTTGCTCATTTTACATCTACTGTTTTGGTTTTGTTATTTCCTTTTAAAAGAATTGGAAAGCACAAGCATTGTACCAAATTTTGAGCTATATGAAAACCCAAATTTCTGATATCCTCCGCTAGTGTGCATCTTCTTCCTTGATATGAGTAAAGGCGTCCGTCAAAATTTGAAGCACATGACTATCCGCCTGGCTATAAATCACCGTGTTGCGTTCCTTACGTCGTTTCACCAAACGTAAATCAAATAATTTCTTCAATTGATGCGACACAGCCGATTGCTCTAAACCAAGTTCTTCCGAAATTTTGGTCGCCATCATTTCACCATTACCAAGTAAATATAATATCCGCAAGCGCGTCGGATCCCCTAGAGCCTTAAACATCTTACTCAAATGTTCGATTTGTTGCGGATCAACCGTCTCTCTTGAAACACTGCCCGCACCATATTCTTGCATATCTTCGTTCATTCTACGACTTCCTTTATCAAAATTTCCTTAAAGTTCTTGTTTGAAGTCAAAAATACCTTGCGCGATAAAACGTCGCCCATCATCCGGTACCACAGCCACTACCTTTTGGTTACGGCCAAGCGTCTGCGCAACTGCTATTGCTGCTGCTACACTAGCACCGCCAGCGAGTCCAACAAGCAGACCTTCGTTAATAGCTAACAGTCGGGTCATTTCAGCTGCTTTGGCTAAATCAAGATCAATAATACTATCATACAAGCTTGTATCCAAATTGAGGGGTAATATGCCTGCATTGAACCCAGTTTGTTTACTTGGAAATGCAATTTCACCGCCTAGAAACTTTGCATCCTTGTCTTCGACTGCGAATAATTGAACCTTTTGATTGTCCTTACGCAAAGCGCGACCGACACCAGTCATCGTACCGCCTGTTGCTACCGTCGTCACAAAGGCATCCGGGGCACTACCTAGCGCTTCAATAATTTCAAGCCCTGTAGTGTGTTCGTGGACTGCTGCATTTGCTTCATCATTGTACACATCAACAAACACATGGCCACTGGTTTGACCTAAGTCACGTGCTTGTTTTATCGCATTTGCAACGCCCTGACCACCCGCAACAAGATTGACCTTAACGCCGTACGCACGTAGAACTGTTAAATCATGTTGGGTCGCCGTGTCTGGAATAAAGGCCACTAAATCATAGCCTTTACTAGCTGTTAACAAGGCAAAAGATGCGGCAATTTCAGCAGTCGCTGCGATCACAAGTTTTTGTCCACTTGTTAAGCGACCGTCATTTTCCGCTACTTCAACTATGTTTAAAGCCACTCTGTCATAAATAGATCCTGTTGGGTTGGCTGTTTCCAATTTTACGAAAACTTGCGCTGCCTTGTAGGGAATTGAACGTTGTAATTGTACTAGTGGTGTTTCTCCAATCAAGCTACTCGTATATTTTGTGACTTCCATCAGTCATCACGAACCTTTCTTTTGATATGCTTGTGTGCGATTTGCAACAAGCTACGCTTTTATTCTTTATATAGTATAACAAATTCAGCCTATGCATGGCGACTTGAAGGCCATTACACTATAAAGAACTTATTTAGAAGCGTGCGAGTGAATTGCGCGTAAATCATCTGCTGAGAAGTGATAGTGGTTGTTGCAGAATTGACAGACAATTTCTGCACCGCCATCTTCTTCAATCATTGCTGTGATTTCATCGCCATGTAAGGTAGCTAAACCTGCCGCGAAACGTTCTTTGCTACAGTCACATTGGAAGGCTACATCTCGTTCATCTAAGAATTTCACATTTTCTTCGCCGAATAATCGGTTAATCATGTCAGTTGGTGTATCCCCTTCGCTCAATAATTGCGTTACTTGTGGGATATCCGCAATGGCTTGCTCCACTGCTACGATGGTTTCTTCAGTCGCACCAGGCATTAATTGCAACATCCATCCTCCTGCATTGATGATGGTTTCATCTGTATCCACCAAAACACCTAAGGCAACAGCAGACGGTGTTTGTTCTGAATAGGCCAAATAGTAAGTGAAGTCTTCAGCAATCTCACCCGATACAATCGGTACTTGACCTGAAAATGGTTCTTTTAAGCCTAAGTCTTTCGTTACCTTGAACACACCCGTTGTGCCGACTGCACCACGAACATCGATTTTACCTTTGTCATTTGCTTCTAGGCTCACATGTGGATTTTGCACGTAACCTTTGACATGTCCTTCGCCATCAACAGCTGTAATAATCTTACCTGCCGGACCATCACCAGAAATTTGCACGGAGATGCGTGCATCGTCCTTAATATCAGAACCTAACAACAAGGTACCCACTAGCGTACGACCCAAAGCCGCACTCGATGCTGACCATGTATCATGCTTGTTTTGTGCTTCACGTACAACACCCGTCGCATCTACTGCCGAAATTCTAACTTGCCCATCTAAAGCCACAGCTTTTACTAATTTATCTAACATTTACCTTCACTCCATCACTCTTCGTATTTCCTGTATCCTAGGCAAAATATGCCTGGGTAGCTGGTATTCATTCTCATTTTAATCCATCTGGCTCATTTGTAAAAATTTAAACACGCTCAGTATGGCTCACTGACCCATTTTAACAAAAAACCAGCCCTGACAGAAGAAATATCTCCCAGTCTGATCAACCACTAGTCAAAATTCTACTCTGCAACTACCCCTGATGAATCAATTTATAGAACAAGCAAAAAGCCCTAAAGTCGCTAGGAACTTAGGGCTTTTTCATTATCATAAGAGTGGTTCTTGTCGCACTCTATTGAAACGTGTTCCCAGAGGCAGATTTGACTGCGTTTCAGAAAAATCCTTAAATCCCAAAGTACGGGCTTTAAGTTCATTTTCTTCCAACGGTTCAAATCTAACCGCCTCTTGTTACACTCTATTGAAACGTGTTCCCAGAACCAACCCTCTACCCACTTCAGATTAGCTGGCGATGACTACCGTCATCACTGGCACTAATCTTCCACTGGTTGAGGGCTGAACGGTTCTAGTTACACTCTATTGATTATCTCGGTCTTGATGAATGTGTGCGTTGCGACCTTCTTGGTCATCATCGTCATCACTATCATCAGACGTATTAGTAATTGACTCTTCATCCGTTTCGTCGGCTTTCCAGTCGCCGTTACGTAATTGACGTTGTTCCGCTCCGCGTTGCAAGTCTTTCTTCACTTCTTCAAAAGATTTTGCTTCTGGTTCACGGTCTTTTTCAGCATCATGTGATTCAGGCATTTGACCTGTTTCAAATAAAGTCTTAATTGTACGTTCGTCTAATGTTTCTAGTTCTAGTAATTTCTCAGCAATGATATCCAACTTGTCACGATGTTCAGCCAAGATGCGTTCTGCTTCTTCTAGGCATTCTTCCATGAATTTACGTACTTCATCATCAATTTGACCTGCAGTACGTTCTGAATATGTTTTGTTTGCTGCGTATCCGCTTGAAGCACCACGCATTGAGTGGTTACCCTCGTAAGAAATTGGTCCTAGGACATCATTCATACCATATTCGGTAATCATTGCTCGAACAATACCTGTGGCTTGCTCGAAGTCATTTGAGGCACCAGAGGTTTGTGTGTTGAAGACTAATTGTTCCGCAGCACGTCCACCTAATAAGCCAATAACTTGTTCGCGTAAATCTTTGGTTGTGTAAAGACTTTGATCTTCACGTGGCAACATGATAGCATAACCGCCAGCTTTACCACGAGGTACAATCGTAACTTTATGTACAACACGTGCATCGCTTAAGACTAAACCAGCTATAGTATGTCCGGCTTCGTGGTAAGCAACCATACGACGTTCTTGTTTGGAAATAACACGATCTTTCTTGGCTGGACCAGCAATGACACGATCTTGTGCTTCATCAATATCTACCATGTCGATTTGATGTTTATCGACACGTGCAGCTACTAAAGCCGCTTCGTTTAATAAGTTTTCTAGTTCAGCACCTGTAAAGCCAGGTGTTTGTTGTGCCAATACTTTCAGGTCAACGTCTGGGCCAAATGGCTTGTTGCGAGAATGGACTTTCAAGATTGCTTCACGACCTTTGATATCTGGACGACCAACAAGTACTTGACGGTCAAAACGACCTGGACGAAGTAAGGCAGGGTCTAAGACATCTGAACGGTTGGTTGCTGCGATAACAATTACGTTATCCTTTTCAGAGAAACCATCCATTTCAACTAGCAATTGGTTTAGGGTTTGTTCACGTTCGTCATGACCTGATCCTGGACCAGCACCACGGCGACGACCCACGGCATCAATTTCATCGATAAAGATGATTGATGGCGCATTTTTCTTGGCATTTTCGAACAAGTCACGTACACGACTTGCCCCAACCCCTACGAACATCTCTACGAACTCAGAACCTGAGATTGAGTAGAAAGGAACGCCAGCTTCACCGGCTACAGCTTTGGCTAGTAAGGTTTTACCAGTACCTGGAGGACCCTCTAAAAGTACCCCTTTTGGAATACGAGCACCTAAGGCTTGGAATTTGCGTGGATCTTTCAAGAAGTCTACCACTTCAACTAATTCTTGTTTTTCTTCATCAGCACCGGCTACATCAGAGAAGCGAACTTTCACTTCTTTCTTAGATTGGTCGACTGCTTTTGATTTACCCATTGACATAGGGTTATTACGGCCGCCACCTTGGCTTTGGCTAAACATCATGTACATGATGACTACGAAGAAGATAATTGGTACAGCAGTGAATAATAAACTCAACCACATACCTGATTGGTCTTCTTCAAGGGCAGTCATTTCTGTATCGGTACTATTAGCAGCATTGGTAATTTGCGCTAGCGTATCATCATTAGGCAAAACATTTACCACAAATTCAGAAGCTGTTGCAGCTTGTAAATCTTGGAAAATAGGGATGCCATCACTTGTTGAAGAAGATGCTTCACTTGAACTTGCATCAGAAGACTTGTAGCTACCACGAATTTGGTAAGCACCAGCATTCGATTGCATTGAAAATGATTCTACATCTCCATCAGAAAGCGTTTGGATGAATTCTGATTGTGTCAACTCTTCGGTCGTGCCGCTGGTTGAGTCGCTCGTAAGCGTTCTAACTAGTGCCATCAACGCAAAGAACATAATCAGCCATAGCAAACCACTTCGGATGAAGGTATTTCTATTTGGTCTGTTAGGTCTCTTTTGTTGCATTCGTTTTCCCCGTTCTAACTATTTGTTCTTAAGTAGCATACAATTGGAAGACTATTCTTAATGTAATAAATGTGCGTATACACTTGGTTTCAAGATACCAATGAAAGGCAATTGACGGTAATCTTCATCGAAGTCCATACCGTAACCAATTACAAACTTATCAGGAATTTCAAAACCTGTGTAGTCAACTTGTACATCAGCTACACGACGTTCTGGTTTATTTAACAAAGCGACCACTTTTACACTCGCCGCATTACGGTGTTGGAATAAGTCGTAAATTTTTGCCAAAGTATTACCAGTATCAACAATATCTTCAACGATAATGACATGACGATCAGCCACATCTGCATCTAAATCTTTGATAATTTTGACATGACCAGAAGATTCCACACCAGAACCGTAGCTAGAAACATCCATAAAGTCTAATTGCAACTTCACATCCATTTCACGTACAAGGTCTGACATGAATAAAACTGACCCTTTTAAAATCCCAACAACAATTGGGTTTTTATCTTGATATTCAGCACTCAACTCTTGGCCTAGCTCTTTAATACGCGCGGCAATATCCTCCGCTGAATATAATATTTCTTCTACATCGTTATGCATTTATTAGTCCTCCACATTTCATTTCTCATAATTCTAAGTTATTTTAGCAAATAACTTGATTTAATAGCAATTATAACGATTGGAAAGCATATATATGTCCCAAACCTCACTTACTATTTCATTAATTAGGAAAGTATTATATCAATCTTAACATTATTAGCCAACATTTGCGTTAAATTCAATCAAAATTTTACCAATACTTTATCTCCTGAATGAGCCGGTTTTGCGTAGAGCACATGCCCCACATCAAGGACTGCCCATACCAACTGCTGTGCATCCACAACTACCCTCACCCGGTCGCGCACACTTGCAGGAATCTTTTCATTGATAAAAAAACGATTTAGCTTTTGCTTATGTCCATTTGATAATTGAATAAAATCACCCGTTTGTCGCCCTCGCACCACTAGTTCAACTCCTGCAGGCACCTGTGTCACAAGCTGTCCACCTGAACTAAGGTCTAATGCCTGATTAAATCGACCAAGCTGAACATGATCACCCAGCTGATGCCAAGTGTTTAAGGTAAGTATTTGTTGGTATTTTGCCGCTTGCTGATGATCCCCTTCAAAAAACGCTTGTTGATTTTTGGGTAGAATATACGCTGTATCATACACCTTTACCAAGCGTAAATCCCCTGGCAATTGCCATTCACCCTGCCCTGTATCTTGGTTGAGAAAGTTGACCATCCGTTCAAATCCCACCTGTGTAAAACTAGCCAGAGACGGATCAATCTTGTCAAAAAGGCTTTGCCACAACAAGATTTGTTTCACTTGGTTAAAGGCCGTCATTTGTCCCAAATCAATCTGCCAGGTCTCGTCACGTTTACTCGTCACCTTTTTTAGGATTTGCGTCATATAAGCCTGGGCAAAGTCCTGACTTGCTTGACTGGCCTCGGCAAAGTGACCCAAATGTTCCAATAGATTGTCGTCTTCTATCATCAATGATGGGATGATTGTTTGCCTAAAACGATTTCTGGTAAAGGCTAAGTCATGATTGCTGGCGTCTTCTTGATAGGGAATATCATAGGCTGCTGCGTAGTCATATAAATCGGCTTTGGGCACATCTAGTAAGGGACGTAAGACAAAGCCGCTTTTACTCGTGCCATCAAGGGCAATTGGTCGTGTGGGGTGAATGCCCGCCACGCTTGCTATACGGCCCCCATGAACCAAACGCATCAAGATTGTTTCAGCTTGATCATTCAAATGATGGGCGGTCACTAAATAAGGCGCACACTTCATCACCATGATTCTTTCAAATACGGCATAACGGAATTCACGGGCCGCTAGTTCCGATCTTTCTGGATTTGCCGGATCCGCATGTGTCCATTCTACTACCTGTAAGTCGATTGCTCGTGCTTCACAGAAGTCGATGACCATCGCTTGTTCATCATCCGACTGCTTGCGCAGATGGTGGTTAATATGAATAACGGAAAATTCCAGGTCAATTTGTTTGGCTAGGTCGGCAAAAGCCGCTAGCAAGACCATTGAATCTACGCCACCTGATACTGCCAATAGAAAACGAGGTCTACCAATTGCTACTTGGTAGGCTTGAGGGATTTGTTGCCGAAGACTTGGCTCATGTTGGTCTAGCCATGCTAAAAGTTGTTTGGTTAAAGTAAGGGTTTGTCCCATAATAGATGCCTCCTTTCTTGATTTACATTTGAAGCGTCTTAGTTTGCTTATCAACATGACAATTACTACGTTCAAACGTCATATCGTAACAAAAACAAACAACTAAAATAAGGCCGGATTTCTCCGACCTGGGTTGACGTTTATATTAGTTGCGACGTCCGCCACGTCCGCCACGTTTACCTTCAGTATTGCGTTTCAACGAAGTTAAACGGTCATCACTATCTTTCAGGAATGAACTCATTAAGCTATCGAAATCTTTGGTACCCACTTGTGAACCAGCGTTTGATTTAAAGCTATTACCGCGATCATTACTTGGGCGACCTGCGCTATAGTTTGATTTTGGTTTACCTTGGTAACCACCACCATTGTGTCCACCGCGGTCATCATCTTTGTCTTTGTTGTAGTTAGAATTATTAGAACGTTCGCGAGGTTTACTGAATTCACGTTTTGGTGCTTCAGCTTTTACAGTACCGTCAGCATTTAAACGACGAATAGATAAAGCAATCTTGCCATCGTCAGCAACAGACGTTACTAAAACTGTCACTTCATCACCAACAGAAAGTACATCGTTAATGTCTTTTACGTAGCCTTCAGCAATTTCAGAAATGTGAACTAAACCATTCTTCCCTTCGCCTAAATCAATAAATGCACCAAATTTTGTAATACCAGTTACTTTACCAGTAATTTTATTTCCTACTTCAATTGCCATGAATTCCAAATATCCTCCTTGAATTGCTTGGTTACGATTGAACCAATGATCAATCAATCATTTTGCTTGTAAGCCCGAAAGGCTCAAGACGAGTCGTTCATTACTCACTATCTGTTTTTGTATCTTGTTGCAAATATGCCTTATTCAAAATTTCAGCTTGTTTAGAGGCATTATCCTCAGGCACACTAAAGATGATTTCGCCCTCTTTACTTAAATAATAACGAGAACGGGCTAATTTTGCCACATATTCATCATCTTTTAGCAAAGTTGCTTGTTGTGCTAAAGTATCAATGGCCTTTTGTTCACCAGTAATCTCATCTTGAGTTAAAGCAATCTGTTCCTGCAAAGCTTGTTGCTCTTGGTTGGCATCGTAGATACCATAGACACAAAACGCAATCACAACAGCGAACACCGCTATGAAACTCCGCATCACCTTGCTACCAAAGCTCAAGCGCTTAGCCTTTGCTTTCTTCTTGCCCTTCGCTTTGCGGTGGTCTTCTAATGATGTTATGTTCTTATTTTCACTATCTGGACGACTTGTTTCCCGCATAGCAAAATCCTCCTTTTGACATACTATTGAATCCGACTTACTTATACCTTTTTAGTATAACAATAATTCAGACCCTATGCCATCAAAAATCAGGATTATAAATTATCTTTTTCCTTATCCTCACGGTATTTCTCTGAAATCACCGTAAACATATTATCTGCCTCATCTTTTCGCGTTGTTTCCTTAATATCATCCACGCGAATTGTCATATCCTTGCTACCAAAAGCAATCAATAACTCATCCCCAATTTTGACATCCGTACCCGATTTAGCTGGACGGCCATTAATCGAAATTCGGCCCTTGTCGGCAACTTCCTTCGCAACACTACGACGTTTAATAATTCGAGAAACTTTTAAAAATTTATCTAATCGCAAAAATTCGCGCTCCTTTTCATTTATCATTCTAATTGTCATTCATCTTAATCTTATTATACCATGAGACGCCACACAACTAATCGGAAAAAGTAAGCCTTTAACCAATCATCCGCCAAATCCAATCCCCTTTTGGTAAGGCTGACCACTCTTCTTGAGTGAGGATGGGTTCTTTTCGTAAAAAGAACCACGCACTCACCACACCCGCAAAGATTTGCACCGCCATCAAGATGGTGTCTGAAAATCTCGTCGGTGCCATCCCCAAAACACTATGCCATAAGAAGGCTAAGGCGGCTGTGACCACTATCATACCAATACCTAGGGCACTTGCTGATAATATGGCCTTATGCCGACTATTCACCCGCAGTAACTGTGGTAAATGACCTTCTAAATAGACAACCATCACTACGAGGCCAATATTGGTTGCCCAGGCTGCACCCATGGTATCCCACATGGCCACCAACCACGGGGTGAGTATCATTTTGACCACCATACCGATAACAAAGGCAATTCCTGACACATACCACCGATTCATGGCTTGCAACACATTATTTTGTGCTAAGACGAAGCTGGCCATTACAACCATCAAGACGTAGATCATTAAGACACCAGATCCTTCACGACTCGCAAAAAGAAAATGGTTGAGTTGGGGCATAATCGCCACCAAACCACCTGTAATGATAATTGAAAAGACCAGGGTTACCCGTAAATATTGGCGCGCTACGGTTTCAAACTGCCGACTAGCTTTGGCAGCCATTTGTTTGGTCTTAGCCAATGTAGGTAAGAATGAGGTTGCCAAAGCTGTTGCCACTACCATACCTAATTGTACAATCGGTTGGCCGCGATCATAAATGCCTTTTACATTCTTCGCTACACCATCTGGCATACCATTGGCAATCAATTGATCGTATATTGTAAATGCATCTACTAATTGATAGAAAACCAGCAAGGCGGAAAAGAAACAAATCACAAAGCCCTCTGTCACAAAAGCTTTGGTCAAATGTCCCCAGCCATAGCCAGGATATTGTTTCCTAGCAGAACCCCCTTGGTCTAACCCATAGTGACCGGACAAGAAATCTTGGTACAGATGCTTTTCACGCGTCTTCAACCAATAGTACATCATCACTACTGACGCAGCAGCTGCCGCAATCCACGCCGACTGCATGGCCCAAAAGCCCATCATATAGACATCCGGTTGCAAACCTTCTTGCTGTGCTTGAGCAAATAAGTAGGCGACAGTCAATATCACTGCCACACGTACGAATTGCTCTACCACTTGAGAAATTGCTGTTGGGACCATATCGTTAAGTCCTTGCAAATATCCCCGACTCAAAAGCAAAATGGGCATCAATAGAAACATATAGGATACACTTTGTACAACAGGTGCCAGTTGGACATCCCCCATCATGGTTGCAATTTGACCAGCACCAAAATAGATAATTGCAAAACAGATGGCGGCAAAAATCGTCACAATCAAGCTATATCGTTGGATGACCTGTTTTTGACCGGAGGCATCCGGTGCTAGTGCTACTTGTTTACCAATAAATGAAGGCAGTCCATTTAAAGCAAAGGTCATGCCAATCCCGTATATTGGATAAACTTGTTGATAGACATAGAAACCCGTATTCCCTACCAAGTTTTGTAAGGGGACGCGGTAAATAGCTGATAAAATCTTGGCGACAAAAGCTGCCAAAGTCAGGATAGCCGCACCTTGCAGCGCTTTTTGGGTACTTGTTGTGGCTTGTCCAGCATGTGTATGGACTTTTTTCTTAGACATGTCACCACCCCCTAATGTTCCTTCGATTGATTG
This sequence comes from Aerococcus sp. 1KP-2016, assembly GCF_002252085.1. GTDB lineage: Bacteria > Bacillota > Bacilli > Lactobacillales > Aerococcaceae > Aerococcus. The sequence goes on along the minus strand of NZ_NEEY01000003.1, from coordinate 26,127 downwards.
GCTTCATCTGCTTCTGCCTGGGCCGCCTTGACTTGCGCGTCAACAGCTGCTTCGTTTGCTGCGGCTTCAGCGGCTTGCTGACGGGCTTGGGCTTGCTCATAGGCTTCTTTCTCACGAGCCAATTGATCTGCCTTCATTTGTTCAACCATTTCATCACTTGCTAATTTGGTCATAAATTGTAAGAGGTAATCCAACCATTCTTCTGTCGTTAATTTTCCTAAACCTAAGGTCACAACGAGTGCCTTACCAGATTGCTTAATGGCTAAACGGAAGGGGTTATCTTCCAAGGCTTTGAAAATCGCCGGTGTCATGACTTTTTGATCTAAGTTGTCATGGAAGACCACTTCAATTGTCTTGGCATCACTATTTCGTTTAATTTTGCTGACGCCAATACTATCAGCGGCCGATTTTATGGCACCTACTTGTAGTAACATTTGTGTTTCTACAGGTGGCTCACCGTAACGATCCATCAATTCATCATCTAAATCCCACATGGCATCGACATTTGCCAAGGCATTGACGCGTTTGTAGATTTCCACTTTTTGACGTTCGTCCTTGATATAGGTTTGTGGAATATAGGCATCGATACCCAGCGTAATTTCTACTGGCTCTGTCTTCTTAGCAGGTAAAATACCACGCTTACGTTGGACTGCTTCACGGAGCATTTGTGAATACAGGTCAAAACCAACCGAGTTTACGAAACCATGTTGTTGCTTACCTAGAAGATTCCCTGCACCACGAATAGACAAGTCACGCATGGCAATCTTAAATCCAGATCCTAATTCAGTGAAATCGCGTAAGGCCATCAAACGTTTCTCAGAAACCTCTGACAACATCTTGTCTGGACGATACATGAAGTAGGCATAGGCTATACGGGTTGAGCGTCCGACACGGCCTCGTAGTTGGTACAAGGTAGATAGTCCCATGCGGTCAGCCCCTTCAACGATTAGGGTATTGGCGTTTGGAATATCCACCCCGGTTTCGATAATCGTCGTAGTCACTAAAACGTCAAATTCACCTAGAATAAAGTCCATCATGACATTTTCCAATTGCACCACAGTCATTTGACCATGGGCAATTGCCACCCGCGCTTCAGGTACTAATTCATTGATAAAGGCGGCTTTTTCTTCGATTTGCGCAACATTATTAAACAAATAGAATACCTGACCGTCACGCGCAATTTCCCGTTCAATGGCATCCTTAACCGCACCAAAGTTCCGTTCCATCACAAACGTTTGGACGGGATAGCGGTTGGCTGGCGGTGTTTCGATAACAGATAAGTCCCGCACACCCAGCATTGACATGTTCAAGGTACGTGGAATAGGCGTAGCTGTTAAGGTTAAAACATCTACATTGGCTTTCAATGCTTTTAGTTTTTCCTTGGCTTTCACCCCAAAACGTTGCTCTTCATCGACCACCAATAAACCTAAATCTAGGAATACAACATCCTTAGATAGAATACGGTGGGTCCCAATGATGATATCTACTTGCCCCTTCTTTAATCCCTCAAGTGTTTCTTTTTGTTGCGCTTTTGAACGGAAACGAGACAATAAACCAATTTCAAAAGGCCAATCAGCGAAACGTTCGGTAAAGGTTTCATAATGTTGTTGGGCTAGGACAGTTGTTGGCACGAGGAAGGCCACCTGTTTACCTTCCATCAGCGCTTTAAAGACCGCTCGCATGGCCACTTCTGTTTTCCCGAAACCAACATCACCAACTAGTAGACGATCCATTGGTTTTTCAACTTCCATATCTTGCTTAATTTCTTCAATTGACCGTATTTGGTCATCCGTTTCAGTATATGGAAAGGCCGCTTCAAATTCTGCCTGTTCCGGTGTATCCGGTCCAAAAGCTAGGCCTTTTTGCGCTTCACGCGAGGCATATATTTCAATCAATTCATCTGCAATATCTTCAATTTTACTAGAGACTTTTTGCTTAGTTTTGGTCCATTCGCTACCACCCATTTTATTTAATTTGGGTTCGCGTCCCTCAGCGGAAACATATTTTTGTACCAAGTCAATTTGATCAATCGGTACATGGATGGCCGCTTGGTCTGCAAACACCACCGTCAAATAGTCTTGGTGGACCCCAGCAAATTCTATGGTTTCAATTCCTGTATAACGGCCAATCCCGTGGTTCACGTGAACGACATAATCCCCAACTTCCAATTGTTGGTAATTTTGGATACGTTCGGCATTCGAAATTAGTGGTTTCTTAGTATTGCGTCGTTTCTTTTGGGTATGAAAAATATCTGCTTCGGCTAATAACACCAAGCGCTCTTGTACAAATTCCACACTTGCTGCTAAACCACCAGCAATCAAGTTAATTTTTCCAGCAAAAATGTTACCTTCGTCTGTAGCTTCGGTCGCTACATCGATATCCCGCAACATGGCCTGTACTTGTTTCACACGGTCTTTATCTTTCAACATAATGACTACTGTCCGACCTGTTCGTATCCATGCATCTAGCTCCACTTTTAGCGCATCCATTTGATCATAAAACTGCGTAATCAAACGCGTTTGGAATTGGTATAGGCCATCAAATTTTAGGTTATTTAAGCCTTGTTGCCAGATAGAAAAGTAAAATTTACGTCCTTTAAAGGCTTGGACGACAGCTTTAAAATCGGCATAGACATCGACTTGAGGGGGTAATTGCCCCATTTCAACCATGGATTGAAGATACATCTCTGTGTTACTGGTCCAGGTTGCTTCTTCTTGGATGAGGCGAGCATAGTCGTCCATGATGAGGAAAGCTTGGTCATCCAAGTAATCAAGTAAAGTGGTTGCTTGAGGATACATGTATCCGGTAAAAAACCGTGAATTATTGGTCGTTTCGCCATTTTGCCATGCGAGTACTTCGTCTGCTACAACGGCCTCCACCATATCGCGAATTTCTTGATCTTTCAATTTGCCCACTTGTTTCTTCATTTGCTTTTGGAAGGCATCGGCTTGGATTTGCAATTGTTGCGGCAAGACGATGAATTCTTCGGCTGGCTGAATTTGAATGTGTGGTTGATCTTTCAATGATTTTTGGGTGTTGGGGTCGAAGGTTGAAATGCGTTCAACTTCATCGAATCCTAGTGATACACGAATTGGATACTCGGCATTTAATGGATAGAAGTCAACGATATCACCTCTATGACTCATTTCACCTGGTGTCATAACGATTTCAGCTTGGTGGTATCCTTGATAGATAAGTTTTTGAACGAGATTGATCGGTTCGATTTCATCGGCAATTTTTAAACGGATGCGGGTTTGATCCCAAACTTCAGTTGGTGCCAGTAGTCGTTTCAATCCAAACATAGGCGTGATTAAGACACCGGATGCTTTAGGGTCGCGTGCCCAGTTAAGGACGGTTAAGCGGTCGGCTAAAGCTTCGGGACTAGCAATAGCCCAGTCAGCAGCAACTGATTCAGGTACATTGTATAGATATAATTGATCCTCTTCGAAATAGTTTTGCAAGTCGCTGTAGAAATGATCCGCTTGCAATAAATTATTGGTGACGATGACCACTTTTTGTTCTGTTGCTAGATTTAGCAAAGTCTTGGCTACAAAAGCCCGACTAGGTCCTTGCAAGCCTAAATATAAAATAGACTGTCCATTTTTGGCTTGTTGTTTAAATTCTTTGTTGTGGGCTTCATTTAAGAAAAAGCTTTGTAAGTCCAAACTTGCCACCTCCTTTTTATCAGATTAATTGTTGAAGTTGGTCATGGTATCTTCAAATGTATGGCCTGCTAACCAAAAGTCAATCGCTTCAACAGCCTTAGCTACGGCCTCTTGCATGGCTGGTTTTTCACTTGAACTAAAACGCGTTAAGACGTGGTCAACAACTGTACCGCTTGTACCTGGATGGCCAATACCTAATTTGATGCGACGGATTTTATCCGTACCTAGATAAGCAATCATTGATTTGACGCCATTATGACCTCCGGCTGACCCTTTTTGACGTAAACGAATACGACCAGGATCCATGTCCATATCATCATACACAACGACAATATCCTCTAAAGCAATGTCATAATAGTTGGCAACAGCGATGACAGCTTCACCTGAATTGTTCATAAATGTAGTTGGTTTCAGGAAAATGACCTTCTCTCCATTCACAAACGTTTCAAAGTAATCCGCCTTAAAACCTGTCTTATTAAATGATTCATTATGACGCATTGCCCACTCCTCTAGGGCAATGAAACCAATATTATGACGTGTACCTTCATATTTTTTTCCTGGATTCCCCAAGCCGACAATTAATTTCATTTCAGTAATTCCCCTTTTATTTCTGTTTATATTAATCAAATTTCTAAATTTTAAGTCGTGTTGATTTGTTTGGCAACACACAAAAATCTGTACAGGCAGAAAACCTCCATATTGGCGGTGCCCCGTACAGCAATTTTCTATATAACAGGGCTTATTATATCATATTTGCGATTAAAAACAGGATAGCAAAGCCTTTTACTACCAGACATTTTCTATAATCACGTGAAAATCACAAGCAATAGTATCCATTTAATTTGGAAAACGCATACATTTTTGTCATAATAAGGATAAGTAAGTGTCTAATACAGATTGATCTATTTTGTATACGTTTACTTCGTTATTATGTCGCTTTTTTTGATTTTTAACTTTTATATGTTGTGTCTCTTTTCACAAATAAACCCTACTGTTATATGCAACAGTTTTTGTATAACAAGTGTTACAGTGTGTCTATTTGGTATTTTTATTTAAACGTTTTTATATAGGTGTTTTTTAAGAAAAAGTATTTATCGTTTCAAAAATAGATAAAATTTTCGAAAAATATAACGAAAAACTGTTGCTTTTTATAATCTTTAAAGGTATTATTATGTTAAATATTTCACTAACTAAAAACACAATCTTCTGAGATTGTAACAACATTAGCTTGCACGAGTTATTGAAAGATTTACCATATGGTTTGCTTTATCACAAAAGGACAAAAAGATAAGGAGCATGTATCATGTCAAAAAATGGTCAAAAAGTTATTTTAATCGGGGACGGCGCTGTAGGATCTGCATTCGCATATGCAGCAACAATTCAAGGTGTAGGTAGAGAATTAGGAATTATCGATTTAGCAGAAGATCGCGTTGAAGGTGATGTACTAGATTTAATCGATGCCCTTGCATACACTGCCCCTAAAAAGATTTACAAAGCTACGTATGCTGACTGTGGCGACGCAGACGTCGTTGTTATCACAGCCGGTGCTGCACAAAAACCTGGTGAAACTCGTTTAGAATTGGTTGATAAAAACTTACGCATTTTCAAATCTATGATAGATCAAATTGTTGCATCAGGGTTTAATGGTATATTCTTGATTGCAACAAACCCAGTTGATATCTTAACGTATGCTACATGGAAATTCTCAGGTTTCCCTGCTAATCGCGTGATTGGTTCTGGAACATCATTAGATTCTGCTCGTTTCCGTCAAGAATTAGCACATCACTTAAATGTTGATGCACGAAACGTCCATGCTTATATCATGGGTGAACACGGTGATACTGAATTCCCAGTATGGTCTCATGCAAACATTGGTGGTCAAGGCATTCACGAATGGGTGAAAAATACCTCAGCCGTTGATGAAGAAACTTTAGTTAACCTATTCTATGATGTTCGCGACAAGGCTTACAAAATTATTGAGAAAAAAGGCGCTACATATTATGGTATCGGTGTTTCACTTGTTCGTATTTTAAAAGCTATCTTGAACGATGAAGATGCTATCTTACCAGTATCAGTATACCTAGATGGCGAATACAACCAAAAAGACATCTACATTGGTGCACCTGCAATCATCAACCGTGAAGGTGTTCGCTCAGTTATTGAAGCTGATTTAAATGAACATGAAACACAACAAATGGAACTATCTGCAACTAAATTGAAAGATACCTTAGAAGCAGCTTTTAGCAAATTAGACATTTAAACCCACTCATTAGACCAATCAAAAAGCGTCTGGACCTAAAATCCAGACGCTTTTTGATATATCGTAATTTTCATTTTGTATTTGCATACTTGTCGTTAGAATAAACCAAAAGCCTTCAATAAACTAATCCAAATACCAACGTAACGATAGATAAAATCGTTGAAATAACAACGATTTGATTGGCTAATTTTCCATCAGCGCCTGCAGCGACTGCTTGGGCATATGAGGATACTTCCGTAGGTCCAGCAAAGGCGATTAGAATTGAAATAATGGCATCGTTTCTAAAACCTAGGAAGGCACCTAAAGGCAGTGCAATCATAGGGAAAATAACTAATTTAATAACTATGGTAAATATCAAAACAGCCTTTGATTCTTTGATATTATCAATTGAGAAGGTACCACCCAATACCATCAAGGCTAACGGAGCAACCATGGGTCACATTTGTCAAAGAAGTATCAAGAAATATAGGCAATTGGATATTCAACAACACAGCGATAACGCCGATGATGGTCGCGATGACCATTGGATTGGTCATCACTGTTTTCGCCATATCCTACACAGAAAGTTTGGTATCTGAATATAGCGAGAAACCAATGACTGACATGATACTCCAGAATGGCACAATGATCGCAATAATGATGGTTACCATTCCCATATTATTTTCCCCTAATAAGGCTGTCCCTAGAGGTAGACCAAATAAAATGGCATTCGACCGCACAGAACCTTGTAACATGAGGCCATATCGCGATCTATCAGTTTCAATGTGCGGAATCATAAGGGCTAGAATAAAGAATACTACTAAAGCAATGCCTAGAATGTAGGCTAGGGCATAACCATTAAAGGCTTGTTGGAAATCAGAGCGATAGATATTCGTAAATAAATTTATGGGTAATAAAATCGCAAAGAGTGCCTTATTGATATCACGGAAAGTGGATTGCTGCATCAGCCACGTCTTAGCTAAAAACAAACCAATCAACATGTATACAAGCATGGGCATAACCGCATTAAACCCAATCATTAAATACGCAAACATAAAACTCCCCCCAAATAAATTTTCTGATATTACATCTATTGTAGCACAAGCCATGAATAGTCTATGGGAAACAAAAAACAGACCAAGTCGCGCCTATGACACGCACTTGATCTGTTTTTATTTATCCTACAATATTTGATTTTTAGAACAAACCAAATACTTTCATAAGGGTAATCCAAACAACTAGAGTAAACATTGAGAGAATCGTTGAAAATACAACAATTTGATTGGCTAATTTTCCATCCCCACCAGCTGCAACAGCTTGTGCATATGAAGATACTGCCGTTGGGCCTGCAAAGGCAATTAAAATTGAGATAATAGCATCATTTCTAAACCCAACTAGTGCCCCTAAGGTAATGGCAATTAACGGTAGGATGATTAATTTATTGCTTAGGGTAAAGATAAGTGATTTCCCTGAATTTCGTATTTCTTTAAATGAGAATGTCCCACCCATGACCATCAAAGCCAGTGGTGACACCATGCGGTTGATATTGGTTAATGTCGTATTAATAAATACTGGGAATTGAATATTGAATAGCACAACCAAAATCCCAATTATCGTTGCAATCACCATGGGATTAGTGATAACCGTTTTGCCCATTTGTTTAAAGGACACCTTGCTATCAGAATATAGGGAGAAACCAACAACGGACATAATATTCCAAAATGGCACAATAATGGCAATCGTGATGGTCACCATACCCATATTGCTTTCACCTAGCAAAGCTGTTCCTAAAGGTAAGCCAAAAAGAATTGCGTTTGAACGAACAGATCCTTGTAACATTACCCCGTAACGTGTTTGTTCTGACTCAAGTTTGGGAATCACGAAAGCCAAAATGGCATATAGTGTTGCCGCAGTAATCAAAATAAAAGCTAGCGTCGACGCGTTAAAGGTCTGTTTAAAATCAGATATGTATATATTCGTAAATAAATTAATTGGCAATAGTATTGAAAAAATCGCTTTATTAAACTCTTTGAATGATGACTCTTGAATCATTCCTGACCGGGCAAACATTTGCCCAAGCAACATGTACATCACCATGGGCATAACTGCATTAAACCCAATCATTAAATAACCAAACATGAAATTCCCCCAAGTTGACAGTATATTTTCTTAACATTGCTTCAATTGTAGCATATTCACAAAACCCATGGGCAAAGGAAAAGACCAAAACCACAAATTGCAAGTGGTCTTGGTCTCCTTATTTTATATCAATAGTGCTTATTCACCAATACGATCGATTTCGTGGTGAACACCTTTGAATTTTTCGTTGAATAATGGTGAAACTGAACGGTTTTCGTGGATACGAACGATTGCTTCTGCAATTAATTCAGAAACCGTTACTTGTTTAATTTTATCAATTTTCTTATCTTCAGATAGGAAGATTGAGTCAGAAACAATCACTTCGTCTAAGACTGAATCACCTAAACGTTGGATAGCTGGACCTGAAAGTACAGGGTGTGTACAACAAGCGACAACTGATAATGCACCAGCATCCTTAATTGCTTTCGCTGCAAGTGTAATCGTACCTGCAGTATCAATCATATCATCGATGATAATCGCATGGCGACCTTCTACGTTACCAACGATATTCATGACTTCAGCAACGTTTGCTTTTGGACGACGTTTATCGATGATAGCAATAGGTGCCTTTAAGAATTCAGCTAATTTACGCGCACGTGTTACCCCACCATGGTCTGGTGAAACAACAACAACATCTGAATCAGTATATTTCTCGTTATTTAAGAAGTATTCTGCTAACAATGGTGCACCATATAAGTGATCCACTGGCACTTCGAAGAAACCTTGAATTTGAGCTGCATGTAAATCTAAAGCCAAGATACGAGTTGCACCTGCATTTTCAATCATACGAGCAACTAATTTAGCTGTAATTGGTTCACGTGGTTGCGCTTTACGATCTTGACGTGCATAACCAAAGTAAGGAATCACAATGTTAATTGTTTTGGCGCTTGCACGACGACAAGCATCAATCATAATTAACAATTCCATTAAGTTATCATTTACAGGATCTGATGTTGATTGAATAATGTAAACATTGTCCCCACGAATTGATTCCTCAATTGCGATTTTAATTTCACCATCACTGAAATGTGACACTGAAATTTGTCCTAAAGGCACACCCATAGAACTTGCAATTTTTCCAGCTAGTTCTTGATTTGAACTTAGCGAAAAGATTTTTAACCCATAATCGGCTTCTTCTACTGACATTATATTTTACCTCCACTATACTGATATGATCAGACACTCTTTATCGTACCCATTCTACCATAGAAAGCCCTGCTTTGTTAGTGAAATAATTATGGGTAAAATGTGAATTCAATGAAAAAACTTGTGAAATTTAATCTTTTTTAGATATTGCTAAGTGATCCCAGAAACCATCTTTATTTTCTTGACGTGAACGTGCAATACCTAGAGCCTTGCTTGGCACATCTTTTGTAATCGTTGAACCAGCTGCTAGGAAGGCATTTTCAGCAATATTCACTGGTGAAACAATCGTTACATCTGAACCGATGAAAGAATTGTCTCCGACAGTTGAATGATATTTATTCACACCATCGTAGTTAGCGAAAATAACACCGCATGAAACGTTGATATTTTTACCTAACGTAGCATCACCAATGTAAGTTAGGTGTCCTACTTTTGTACCAGCGCCAATATGTGCTTTTTTGATTTCAACAAAGTTACCAATATGTGCATTTTCATCAATACTTGAGTTAGGACGAAGATGAGCGTTTGGTCCAATATCTACCCCGTCTTTTACTTCGCTTTCTTCGATTTCTGAAGAACGTACTTTGACGTTGTTACCAATAATTGAGTCGCGAATGGTAGTACCTGCGTAGATGTGGTTATCTTCACCAATAACAGTTTTCCCTTTGATATAGACATTCGGTTCGATAACTGTATCCGCTCCGATAACTACATCTGCTTCAATATATGTTGCATCCGGATCAACGATGGTCACACCATTACGCATGTGTTTTTCATTAATCCGTTTGAAAGCTGTTTTATTAGCTTGTGCTAAGGCAACACGGTCATTTACGCCAAGTGATTCATCTAGATTATCCATTTGGAAAGCACCAACAGCATGGCCATCTTCTTTTAGAATTTCAATCACGTCTGGTAAGTAGTATTCACCTTGGACATTGTCATTACCAACTTTATCCAAAGCTTCAAATAATAAAGCATTGTCAAAGACATAAGTACCTGTGTTGATTTCAGTGATCAATTTTTCCACATCGTTGGCATCTTTTTCTTCCACAATTTTCATTACGTGGCCATCTTTGCCGCGAACGATACGGCCATATCCAGTTGGTACATCAGCTGGAGCAGTTAGGATTGTTGCTTTATAACCTGATTGTTCATGGGCATCAATTAAACGTGTAATTGTTTCTGCTGTAAATAATGGTGTATCTCCACAAATCACCAAAGTAGTTCCTTGCTTAGCTGCTAATTGGTCTGCTGCTTGTTGAACAGCGTGGCCTGTACCCAATTGTTCAGTTTGCACAGTATAGCTTGTACGGTCTCCTAATAATTCTTGGACAGCTTCAGCACCGTGACCGACAATTGTCACTACTTCATCAATACCAGCCTCGTTTACACTTGTTAATACATGGTCTACCATCGCTTTACCCGCAACTGGATGCAAGACTTTGTATAATTTAGACTTCATACGAGTCCCTTTTCCAGCTGCTAGAATCACTGCATAACGGTCGCTCATCTTTTTCCTTCACTCCTCAACATTCTTGATAACTTATACTCCTTTTTCATTGTAACCCAAGATTAGCTTACTAGACTAGTCTAATTACTCTTGGTTGGAATTCGGTCCACTGTGCTTACGATAGCCTTTATTTTTGCTATCACGACTACGGTTTTTCTTACGTACTTTGGGCTTTGGCCCTTTTTGATGGACACTTGGATTTGCTTTTGGTTTGTGTTGACGTGGTGTTTCCCCGTCATGGTTATCGTCAGTGACTTCGATTTCTTCACGTGGTAGATCTTCTGGTGAAACATCTGTCAATTGCCCGCCATAAGTATAGAAAGCTTTCAATTCAATCTGGTCACCAGTATTTTTCTTCAATTCACGTAATGAACGATCATTAACGAAGGTAATTACCAAACCATATTTGCCCATACGACCTGTACGTCCAGCTCGATGTAAATATTGTTCTGGTGTAGCCGGTAAATCGTATTGAATCACCATTGGCAATTCATCAATATCCAAACCACGCGCAGCTACATCGGTAGTAAATAGGTAGGTGTACTCGCCCTTAGCGAATTTATTAATTGCTTGCTGGCGATTTTGTGCAGCCATTTTTGAATGCAAGTATGCTGTATCAATATGGTTAAATTGTAATTTTTGTTGTAATTGTTCAATTTCAGCCATTGTACGCACAAAGACTAGGGCTTGCATACCTTTCACTTGAGCTAAGCGACGCAACATGTCATCACGTTTACGAACAGGCACAGTAATATAGCCGTCTACTCGTTGTTTTTCAAATGCTTCGCCAATCGTATCTGCAGAAATTTCTACAGCTGGTCCTTGCAACATATCTTTCGCCAATCCAGCTAAGGTATCCGGTACCGTTGCTGAGAATAAGGCTACTTGTGCTTGGCCCGGCATCTTCTTCACTAATGATTTCGTCTGTTTAATATGCTCTTCATCCAGTAAAGCATCGGCTTCATCGATGATGATACTTTCTACTTCATGGACTTTCATTTTACGTTGATCAATCAATTCAATCATTCGTCCTGGTGTCCCCACCACAATATCTGGATGATCTTTTAATTTTTCAATCTGACGTTTTACGTTAGCCCCACCAATGATTTTGGTAAATTTAAAATTCAGAGCACGTGCCCAATCTTGGACGACGTCTCCCACTTGACTCGCAAGTTCTTGCGATGGCACTAAAACGACTAATTTTAGACCACCACGGAAATTCCCCGTTTCGCTACGTTCATCAGCCATACGACTTAAGACTGGCAACAAATAGGCTAATGTCTTTCCTGAACCAGTTGGTGCTGAACCGATAACCGCTTCCTTATTGTACATTGGGTCAAAACTTGCCGTTTGAATATCGGTTGCTTGGTCAAAACCATTGGCTAGCCATTTTTCTTGTAGAGCTTTTGGAAATTTTTCCACAATACCACTTACTTGCATTTCATTTTCGTTCATCTTGTTCCTCAATTTCTCTCTTTTGCTTTGTGGTAGCTATTTTTTCTTAGGATCTGCCACAATAAACATCTCTTCGTTCAAATTGTCCGAAAAGATTTGCTCTGCATCGACGCGTTCTGCGACGACAGTGCGTTCTTTTGTTTCTGGGTCTAATAGGATATAAGACTCTGTTAGGTCTGAAGCATGTGTTACTTTATCCTCGGCTACTTCATATTTAGGCAGGTCAATACTTGTACGGTCGACTACATCGTCATCATACTCTGCTACAGCTGCCACTGATGGCGTCTGCATTGCATCGACACCTTTGGCATGATTCAATTCAGCAATTATCCTATCGGTTGTAGCTTTACTAGATGTATTAGTCACACCCTTATCGGTATTCGCTACATCTACTAAATCAAGGTCCTCATGTTTACTATAGTAGCCATGTGCTTGGGCACGTGCCGCCTGCTTGCTAGCATGCTTTTCTTCGAGTGTACGACTTGTCACGGCACCTTCTTGTTCCGCTACATAATCAATCGCTTCCGTCAAACCTGAAACAGCCCGGTCAACATCTGTTGTTAAATGTACGGCAATAATTTCTGGGCGATTATGCAAACGAATTGGGAAGGAAGATGAGCCTATACCACGTGATACTACCATTTGTTTAGCTGGGTTACCTGGTAAATAGAATACACCCGACGTATATTTAGGGAAACGGCCTTGTCCTGGTGCAAACAGGCCGCCAATAAATGGCAGACGAATTTGTCCACCATGTGCATGCCCTGAAAGCACTAAATCAGGTGATTTATCAATATTTTCGTGGTAACGCAAGAAAGCTTCCGGATGGTGGGCTAACAAAATCTTTGGCTGTAATTTTTGTTCCGTGGTCAAAGATACTGTACGTAGGGCATCGCCATTTAAGAAATGGCGGTTAGCCTTATCGTCCAAGCCCATCAAGGTAATTGCTTGACCTTTATAGGTATAGGTAATCGCGCGGTCGTTTAAGTGCACCACACCCGCTTTGGCCATAGCACGAATGAGCATGTTTTGGTGAAGTGAAACCGCGTCATGATTACCAAATGTTGCAAATGTTGGTGCAATATCTGTTAAGGCATGTAGGAAAGTATACAGTTCAGCTTCTTCTAAGCCCGTCGCATCTGTCTCAATAATGTCTCCAGATAAGGCAATGATATCGGGTTGAATCTCAGTTACATGTTTAACAATTGCATTTACATCTACCATTTGATTGGGTAGGTGAATGTCAGATAAATGGGCAATGGTAAAGCCATTCAAAGCATTATCAAATCGCGGATTTTCTACAAAATAATCCGTTGTCCCTACTGAATAGTTCTGTCCGTACACATAGGCCGCCCCTAAGACGATTGTCCCCATACCTAGTAATGTATTGAAAGCTCCTTTTTTTGCCATCATAGATCCTCCTTGTTTACTGAAAATATCTTCCCCAGTTTGACCCCGTCTACTGTGTTGATGAAAATGGGCAAACTGGTCTTGACTGACTATCGCTTGCTTTGTTCTCTATTCTAACATATCGGGGCTAATCCTTATAACACAAATACATATATTCCCGTCTTTTCGGAATTTCTATTGTTTAAGATACGCTTGTCTTTTACCCACTTGGCTTATCACTGCCAAAATGCTGGCTAGCGTGGTATAATAGCCTATTGTGAAGGACATTTGTCCTAGTAAATGAACGGAAAGGAGACCAAGATATGGCCAGTGAACGAATTGAGAATGCCTTAACCTTACTGCCCGACCAACCGGGTTGTTATATCATGAAAAATGCCAACGATGACATTATCTATATTGGGAAGGCAAAGAATCTTAAGAACCGGGTGCGGTCTTATTTCAAGTCTTCACATACGGGGAAAACCGCGCAATTAGTAAGTGAGATTCATCATTTTGACTATATTGTGACCCAAACAGATAAAGAAAGTTTGTTGCTGGAGATTAATCTGATTCAAAAGTACCAACCCCACTACAACATTAAGTTGAAGCATGGGACAATGTACCCTTATATCAAGATTACCAATGAACGTGACCCACAAATCATTATCACGTCAATTGTTGAAGATGATGGTGGTGAGTATTTTGGTCCTTATCCAAATGTATATGCCGCAACGGGAACACTTGATTTATTACAAAAGACCTATCCCTTACGTAAATGTGGTAAAAATGAAAAACGCGCCTGCTTTTATTACCACCTAGGTCAATGTATTGGTTGCTGTGACCATGAGGTATCTCCGGCAGAATACGAAGCGCAAAAAGTGAAAATTCGTAGTTTTTTAAACGGAAACGTGAGAAGTATTAAGAATGTTCTGAAAGAAAAAATGGTGGCCGCTTCCGAGGATTTACAATTCGAACGTGCGGCAGAATTCCGCGACCAAATCAACTACATTGAGCAAACGGTGGAACCACAAAATATTATGAGTAAAGAATACAATGACCGTGATGTCTTTGCTTATTATTTCGACAAAGGTTGGATCTCCATTCAGGTCTTCATGTTACGCCAATTTTCGATTATCAAACGTGACTCTGCCCTGTTTCCCGTGTATGCTGAACCCTTAGAGGAATTGACATCTTATATCGTTCAATTCTATCAACAAGCCAACCATACCAAACCAAAAGAAATCTTGGTGCCAGCAGGTTTAGATAATAAGTTGTTATCCGAAACGATTGAAGTCAAGGCAACTACGCCCAAACGTGGATCTAAACACAAGGTGCTCGAGATGGCTGAACGCAATGCGAAAATCGCACATTTAGACAAATTCCGTTTGCTAGCCATAAAACAACAGAAAACGACTGGTGCCATCGAACAATTGAGCGAAGCTTTGAATTTACCTTACTTGAAAATTATCGAAAGTTTCGACCATTCCAATATTCAAGGGACCAATCCTGTTTCAGCTATGGTTGTGTATGAAGATGGTCGTCCCAACAAATCCTTATATCGTAAGTTCAAGATTAAAACTGTTGAAGGTGCCAATGAATTTGCGACCACCCAGGAAGTTATCCGTCGCCGTTATGGTCGTCTATTAAAAGAAAATGGGCAAATGCCTGATTTAATTTTGATGGATGGTGGGGCGATTGAAGTAAATGCAGCCCGCGAAGTATTGGAAGATGAACTTGGTTTAGCCATCCCAGTAGCTGGTATGGTCAAGGATGACAAGCATAGAACGGCGAATATGATTTTTGGTGATCCGCTAGAAATTGTACCTCTAGATCCCCGATCGCAAGCTTTTCATCTCCTCCAACGTATTCAAGATGAGGTCCATCGTTTTGCCATTACCTTCCACCGTAAGACGCGAAGTAAGCAATCCTTCACCTCAAAGATGGATGCCATTGATGGTGTAGGTCCTAAGACAAGAACCAAAGTCCTACGCCACTTCAAGACCATGAAAGCTGTACGTGATGCTAGCATTGCCGATATTCAAGCCCTATCTATCCCAGAAAAAGTAGCAATCGAAATTCATAAAGTTGCTTGGGATGGTCAAAAAGACAATCCTTATGAGCTTGATGCATCTTCGGCCTCATCAACGACTGATGACCAAACTATTGATGCCGTCACCAAAGAAAGTGAATAACAGGTGTCATTCACCAGAAAAGCGCTTAAGACATAATTACATGTCCCAAGCGCTTTTTGTGTGGCTGATGGTATGACCTATCTTACTGGGCTAATTTTTCGACTGCTGCGATGAGATCATCAATTTTCTTTTCTGTGCGCGTCATCAAATAGACTGCCACAAAAATTGGAAAGCCAACATTCCCAATCAGTTGCATCCAAACGTCCATAGTTTCCATGTTCTTCACCTCCCTATAGAGAAGAACGAAAAAAGGTGGTAAAACGACAAGACCGAAGCTTAGTCATTTTACCACCTTTAATTTAGTGATTATTTGTTGTTTGGATCGATTTCTGGATCATAGTTAACTTCAGCATCAAAGTCATCCGGATTTAACATGCCGGCTTCTTCATTGCCTACACGGTCAGCCGCTAAAATTACATCTTTAGCATTTTCCACCTTACCAAAATCAGTGCGTTCAGGCGTATTATAACCTGAAATGCTGTAAGGTTTCTTATATTGCTCTCCCGTTTCGGGGTCAACTTCTGCCTCCTGTGTACCACCGATGACAAAACTATTACGTACAGCTGAGCTTTCTGCAGCTGGTTTCGCATCTAATTGAATGCGTTCAGCTGGGGCTGGGGCGCCTGCTTGGTTATAGTCATTTGCCTCTACAGTGAAGCTATCTTTAATTACTGATACCGCTTGGTCTGTTGCATATGTTAAAGTGGCTGGCTGTGCAATATCTGCAACCCCTTGACCAACTACATATGAACCACGAAGTGCAGAAGATGCACTTACTGCTTGCGCTTGATCACTTGTGCCGGCTTTATCTTCATCGGCTAAAGAGAAGACTGCATCTCCATTAGTAGTATCTTCAGTCGTTTCAGTTTCCGCTGGTGCATCTTCAGCATTTACTGCTTGGTTAGCAGCTACGCCTGTTGCAACAGTTTCTGCAGGATGAATTGCAGCTGCATCTTCAGTGAAAGCTGGACGAGCTTCAGTGTGATATTCATTTGCTGGTGCATCCGGTGTTAGATCTAATTCTGGGAATTGTGCATCTAAATCTGCGCCATGTTCATCCGTTAATAAACGATAGAATAAAGCTGTCGCGATGTTTTGACGAACGATGTATACAAAAGCTAAGACAATGTTTGCAATCGCAGCAATGACTGCCAAAATACCCGCTAATACGCCAGAATTCGATGCATAGAAAGCAAATCCTACGACTGCTGAGACAACTAGACCAATTAAAACTGGTACGATAACATTTTGAAGACCGATTAAGAATATTTTCCAAACATTACCCTTCATCATAGTTTTCGAAACCTTCAATGGTTTTAAGCCAGCTAGACGATCATTATCATAGATTAAGTAGTTGTTCATTATTAAACGCAATGTAATGAATGTAATCAATACAATAAAGATTAATAAGCCAATAAAACCGTACGTTAGGAAACTTCCTGCCAATAAACCACCAGCACCATCTACAGAAACAGTTGTACCTGATACTAAAGTAGATAGGGCTGCCAAATCAGTAGTTGCGCTAAATAAGAAGAAGCCAATACCACCAATTACCGCTAGCAATAGCAATTGCCAGAATGCAATCACTAATTTATATAAGAATTGATTCCAAACATTACGCATGTATTTACGTTGGAATGGTTCAAAGATATTTCCTAATCTGAATTTATCTTCGTCTACTAAACGTAAAGTAGCCCAATTTAAACCTAATTCTAATGGTTGCGAAATAAAAATTGCTACAAGGATTGAAATCACCCCTGAGATTGCTACCATGATGCCAGATGCTGACTCAGTATCTGTAGTACCTGTTAGCAAACTAACTAACCAGGTAATCAAACCAGAAATAACACTAACTACTATCATTGCACCTACGATTGGAAGGGTATTGCCCTTCTGAATTGCTTTGGCTTCTTGATTAATACTCGAAGCCGTTCTTGAAATTTTATAACTCATAACTACACTCCCTTTTTTATAAATTGATAAACATGTACCCAAGTTCTAGGAAACTTTCCTCTACACATGCCTTCATTCAATCATATGTCTACATTATATATGAAAGGCACAGTCATCCTTAAATCATAAGTCTTGCGAATTGGGATTAATTTTACATTTTAGGTAGATCAAATCTTTTTCTCACACGCATCCCTATTTCATTTAATGCGTCTTCAGATTGCGGAAAGATACCTATCTTATCAACAAAACCATGGTCCAAACCTCGATAGCGGAAAAATGATGTCTGCACGCCATTGGTCATCAAACGTTTCGCGTAAGCTTCAGACTCCAAACGCAGAAAATCATATTCTGCCGTCACAATAATTGTTGGGGGCATCTGTTTAATAATAGCATCCGGCGCAAACAGCGGAGATACCAAGGGATCTTTAAGGTCCACATTTTGAGCATACAATTTGTTAATGTAGTGGACCCCTATACCAAGTGATTTCACGATAAAGGTAATCAATTCATCATGGTCTTTAATATCATATTCATCAATGGACCATTTATAGTCCCTAGTTTCCTTCATCGCCATATTGACAATTGGATATAACAATATCTGTTCCTTTATCCAGTAGTTTCCTACTTGAATATCATAAATCGTTAAGGCTGCCGCAATATTGGCGCCAGATGAATCACCCATAATCGCCATTTTTTCAGGATCTACACCCAGTAAATCCGCATTATCTTTAACCCAACCTAGCATCGCTAGACCATCGATAAGGGCATATGGAAAAGGGTGCTCTGGTGCTAAGCTATATGGAAAAGCAACCACTATTGCGCCCGTTTTAAAGGCAATCCCCCGACAAGTATTGGTGATAGTATCAAAAGTTGTACCAATAAAACCGCCACCATGCAAATACACAATGACAGGTGCGGGCTTTCCTGCACGTAATACTTCATCCGGGTAAAAGACACGTGCATGCATCATTCTTTCTTCAATCGGAAAATCAAATTCACGAATGGTAATCCGTCCATTTGAAATATCACGATTTAAGGCCGTTCCTACTACCCGACGGTATAGGAAGAGAAAGGGGTTATATTGTTTCTCGATAATATCGTTTAAATATTGAATCAAGGGTGTTGGGTCGCGATGAATTTTAATCGATCCTAGCAGACGTTCATCTAATTGCCCCCCGATATCAGAATTAGGCAATTTCTTAATGATGAACTCACCATTTGGAAATTCCTTCTTTGTGTAACGGTGCTTCATGGCTTCCACTTGTTCCCAGTAGCGAATATCTGGTTGGATTTTTGGCCGTCTCTGTCGACCCACTGTTGTTAATATGCCCATTATTCATTCCTTTCTTATGTCTCTCTATATTCTATTGGATATAAAATTTGTATTCAAGAAATTCGCGGTTTGTTGCCGTCATTGTCACGTGATACTTGCCGTACAGGCAAAAAAATACCCAGAACCAAGCATACAGCCCTGTTCCAGGTGATTTTCATTATATAAGGTTACCTATGCAAGTAAGTTAAACAAGCCATAGCCCAGAAAGAAAAGGATTAAAGTAAAAACAAAGTTTCCAATCGCATAGGTTAAGGCCGGTACTTTTTCTAAAATAGCTAGTGGGCGATGTTTCATATAGAAGTAATTACCACCAGTAGCTCGATTTACATATAAAGCCACAAACCAATACACGATAAAGGCTACAAATGAAATAGCTAACCCTTCAAGACTTGGTGTCCCGCCCGTCATAAAATAAGCAAAGAAAGGAATTAGAATAGTAATCACATGATTTAAGAAGTAGCTCAAACCAGATACGTGGTAAATTTTATTAATACGACTTGGCATAAAGAAAGAGAAGTATGCATATAATCCAAAGTAGAACAGAACTTGCATAATCATTTGATCACCTGTTACTAAATAGATTAGCCCCATAATGGTAGATAATCGACAAATATGTAATGGCAAAGCCTGTTTCAAATCAAACTTAGTTTCAAAGTAATACCAAGAATATAAAAGCATTTGTTGTAAAATACTAATGACAAATAATACGCGCCCAATCACTACTTGATTGGTTTCAATGAAATCACTAAAGACAAACATTGCAATCAGGATGGCAAAGAATGCTGCCAAGTATAAAATATGGGCTGTTGAAAAGGCATTAATAAAGGGTGCATCAATACTTACACAGTTTACATACAATTTTTCTTTCAAAGCCTGCCATTTTGCCTTGCGACTGGCATTTTTGTCCATTGATTCCATGAATACTTCCACCATAATCCTTTCAATTCCATTTTGTGCGTCTTTTCCTTCCTAATCTTACGAAATTTTTCCATGCTTCACAAGTAAGAAGCACCTTAGAAACGTGTCGTATTCGTAAAATTCACCTTTACAGGAAATTAACAATCAAAAAAGGCTTAAAACCGGTATTTCCCGTTCTAAGCCTTGTATATTTTGTAATAAATAAGCAGCATTTACCCACTAAGTGCCGCCTGCTCACGATCCATTTGCAAGACAATAGTTGCAATCATATCCCGTTCAAAAGCAAAACGACCTGACTTAAAGTGATAGTCGATATTCTGACGGGTCATGTAGGTCATATCGGCGATTGCTGTCGCGTAACCTCGTTTGAATAGGCCTGTCACGTAGAATTTTTTGGCGTCCAATTCTTGGAAAATATCCACCCACTTGGTAGGTTTGCGCGCTGAAAAAGTAATATCCGTCATGGATAACAATTTCTCTTCCTTGGCATATAAGACTTGTTTATATGCATTTAAGCTTATTAACTCTTCACCAAGAAAATCTTCCGCCACCATCGCACCCTTAATCCATAGCGGCGCTTGGATTTCATACAAGAAGGCCACGACACGTGCCACAGGATTTTGATCTTGAACTGTTCGCTGCCAGTTGATGAGGTGCATATTCAAAAGGTTATCCTCCATAAAGTTGGCATTATACAGGATGTAACCTTTACCTAAATCTCTTGCTTGTTTTAAAGCTGCATCGGAAAAAGTTAATGATTGTGCAATATCCTCAGAAAGTCCCAATCCTCCGTTGACTTGAATGGGGTAAATAGCCTCTTGTAATACCCGATAATACAGGACAGCCGTCATAGCATCACGAAATAACATAGATTGTTTATGTACTAGTTGATCAAGGGCTTGATAATCTGATAACAAAGATGGTTCAAATTTTCCTTGTATCATGCTATGTGCCTGATTAATAATCTCAACAGCTAATTCTTGGTTAGTACTATCTACTTGATAAGCTGTTGTTAGCATTACGCCCATATCTTCCCTCCTTATTCCATATTTTGATATCTTAACGTTTTGTAAATCATATTTTCATCTTACCGAAGAACAGTGATAAATGCATTCTTTTCTGCAATGTCTAACAATAATTTTAGAAAGCGGTCAGCATAATGGCCCAAATGATCATGCAATTCATCAAAGTGAATTATTTGAATTTCAAGCTTTTCTTGGTGACTCATCAATAAATCATGTAGCGCGTCTAGATTTCGCCCATAATATTCTGGAAAGTCCAAGGCATAGGCCAGGTAATCATGTAGATCTGTTCGGTCAAAAATATCTTGTCCATCAATAGTAATCCTATACATTGGCTAGCTCCTTTCATATTTTCCCAAATTGCTAATACAACTGTTCAAAGGTTTCATAGTGATCATCTGTATAATATATATCCCCATCATCAGAATAAATCAGGCGTTCTGATCCACGAAAACCTCCCTCATAATTGACATCCGCTTCTCGGTATTCATCATCTGTTGGCAAAACTTCTTCATAGTTGCCAAAATGATCACCACCGATAGACATTTGATCGGTTACTTCCCAAAGATTCCCTTGGTTTGAGACCCATCCCAGTTCCTCAGCCTCATCTTTTGTAATGTAATTAACAGGTAATTTATCATACTGATCAATATAGGCGGCAACTTCTTCTGGACTAGTATAGGCTTGCCCCTCTTCAACGACCACACCACTCGTATCTGTACTAACTGACTGACTGGTTACACTTTGACCACTCGTGCTTGCTTCGTTTGATTGGTTACTTGCGACTTGTTGACTACTTTCACTTGTCGTTTGACCTTGGTCGGTGAAACTTTCAAACAATTGCATGGGATCTTGTGTTGCGACCAAACCTAGCACCACAATCACTAAACCTGCGAGACTCTTAGGCTTTTTTAATAATTCTAGTATTTGTTGGGGCGTCTTTTGATTGCTCATGACATCTTCCTCATTTCCTACTCAACATAAAACGCCCTTTTAGTCAAAAGGACGTTCCGGTAATGCTATTTTACATTAAATTCTGACAAATGTCTCTGTCTCAGGGTCATAGGCTTCAACAAAGCCTTCATCAGTGTGGAAATGCCAGCCGTGTACACGTAATTTTCCTTCAGCTACGCGATTAGCCACAACTGGATGCGTCAATAAATGTTCATATTGAGCAATGATATTTGTTTTCTCCATTAAGTCGCTTTGTGCCACTGGATCATCAATTTCAGCTAATTGATATGCGATTGATTCTTTAACTGGATTCAAACGTGCTACCCAATGCTTTAAATGTGGCATATCGTCAATATTTGCTGGCGGATTTAAGCAGGTATTACACCCACCACAGTTAATATGGCCTAATAAAATAATATCTTCAACTTGTAGAGAGGTTACCGTAAAATCTAACCCAGCTTGAATCGATGGCAGTGGATCTGGATCATCGTAGGCAGGGACAATATTGGCAATGTTTCTGATTTGGAATACCTCACCTGGCCCCGCTTGTAGCAAACTCTCTACATTGATGCGTGAATCACCACAGGTTATTACCAAAGTATGTGGTGAATGTGTTCTTGCTAAGGCTTCATAAGTCTCTTGGTGCGTATGAAAATCAGTATCATGAAATTGTTGGATTGCTTTTTTAAAGTCTTTCATTAAACGATTCCTTTCCTCATTTGACGTCCTAATTATTTTATCATAAAACTCTAGTACTTTTTTAAATTTTAGTCTATTCATGCGAAAATAGCACAATCATTATGTAAATTTGTATTTATGATTTATAATGTATGTTAATCAATTGCAGGTATTTTTATCATAAAAAGGATGTGGACACATGTTACCAAAAAAATCTGCCAAGCGTACAAGTATTCCAACAGAATTACAAAATACCAGTCGCACGGTGCTCGGCGAAAAATTTGCCGAACTCCACCGCCAACTCCAAGAAACCGATAAGAGTATGCTCGTCATTATCGATGGTTGGGAATCTAGCGGCAAAGGCTTCCTATTAAAAGACCTAACGCGCGAACTCGATCCTAAACACTATGAAGTAGCGGTGTTCAACGAAGCGGTTCTACAGGATGAGAAACGTCCTTATCTATACCGTTTCTTCATGCGCTCACCAAAACGCGGTCAGATTGTTTTCTTCGACCGCTCTTTCTACTATGAACTTTTCCATAATTTAGACATCAAAGAGAAACGCTTAGATCATCTATTAAATGACATTTCCTTTGTAGAGAAAGCACTCCACGATGATGATACCCTAGTTGTAAAATTCTTCATCCACCAAACAAAAGATGAGATGGCGAAACGTATCGAGGATAGCCACGATAAAACCGACTATGATGCCCTATCTACGAAAGACGATGAACATCAACTAGAAAACTATAAAGCTTTCCATCAACATTTTTCTACTATTCTAGAAAAGACCAATTCCGACGATTTACCATGGCATATCCTATATGTGGATGGCCAAAAAGATCAATCTAGGGAAGCCTTAAAAATTTCTATCGACAGTCTTGAGAAATGGTTACAAGCGGATTTAACCCGTCCAGCGCAAGAGGACTTCCTAGCCGGTTTAGATACGGCAGTTGCGCCTTTGAGTCAAATCGACCACAGTGCAAGCATATCTGAGACCGATTATGAATTGGAAAAAGAAAATCTCCAACAACGGGCAGCGGACCTACTATATAAAGCATACAAAATGAATAAAGGTGTCATCGTTGCCTATGAAGGTAGCGATGCTGCTGGTAAGGGTGGTAACTATCAACGCCTAACACGTTTGATGGATCCACGAGGTTACGACGTGTCTACCGTTTCTGCACCCAATGCTGAAGAAGCCAGCCATCATTATTTATGGCGTTTCTATCGAGACTTCCCTAGTTTGGGACGCATGACCATTTTTGATCGAACCTGGTATGGCCGTGTCTTAGTGGAACGCATTGAAAACTTTACGCCAACCTATCGTTGGCAAGAAGCCTACGATGAAATTAATCAAATGGAACATAACTTAACTGATCAAAATTACCTCCTTTTAAAATATTTGATTGTTATTGATAAAGACACCCAATATGACCGTTTTATGGGTCGAGAAAAAGATCCTGACAAACAATATAAAATCACCGACGAAGATTGGCGTAATCGTGACAAATTTGATGACTATGTTCAAGCCATGAACGATATGGTCCTTAAAACATCTACCCCAGAAGCACCATGGAAATTGATTTCCGGTGTAGACAAACGTCACGCTCGTATTGCAGTATTAAAAGACTTCATTCAACGTATGGAAGCATTTTTAGAGAAAAAATAAAAAAACGAGGCTGGGACAAAAGGTCTCTCAAAAAAATACACGCCCAAAACTATGAACTTTTTTGTTCAGTAGTGGGCGTGTATTTTTCTATATCTTTATAAAAATAAACGAAAGTGGGACAAAACTACTTTTTTCGCAAAAGTAGTTTTGTCCCAGCCTCTTTATGTTGTCTTATAAATTTTGATTATCGATTAATTGCAACGGATAAATTGAGTGGTGGCGGCTAAACACATAAGCCACAGCGCTCGTAATGACAAAATATGGTGTGTATTCAAAACCAAAAATTTCGCCACCAATAAAAATTGGTGCGATCAAGGTATTTGTTGCACTACCAAAAACACTAGTGTAACCAAGTGCTGCAGCAAAACTTATCGGCAACCCCACTAAATGTCCGATAACCGCACCAAGTGATGCCCCAATTGAGAATAGTGGTGTGACCTCGCCACCCCAAAAGCCAATGCCGACGGTTAGAATCGTTAGCAACAATTTTAATAGCCAGTCATAAACATATACTGTTTCGCTACCAAAACTTGCTAAAATCAAATTACTCCCCGTACCAGCATAGCGTCCTTCATGAAGAAAAATGATAAATAGGGCCAACGCTACGCCTCCTATACCTATCCGAATCATTTGATTAGGTATTTTCTCCGCTAAGAAGTGTTTGCTCTTCACCAAGATTCTTGCAAAGCTAGCGCCCACGAATCCAAAGATAATACCAACAACAAATAATTTTAATAGTAGCAAATAGTCCAATTCTAACGTAATATGTAGCGGCATTTGGAAGGTTTTTAAACCTAAATATTTAGACGTGCTACTCGAGACAAAGGCGGCAATAAAAGTAGGAATCATCACTTCATAACGCAATTTGCCCTTTTCAAGCACTTCCATAGCGAAAAAGGTGCCGGCTATAGGGGTACCAAACAAACCAGCAAAACCTGCAGCTACCCCAATCACAATGATATCTCCCGCATTTTGAGCCAATTTAAATGTACGATCAAACCAGTTGGCAATCGTCCCACCTAATTGAACAGCAACACCTTCACGTCCAGCACTTCCCCCAAATAGATGGGTTATCCAGGTCCCAATTAAAGCGAATGGTACTAAACGCAATGGGATTTTATCCTCTTTGCCCTGATCTACTAAGAAAAGTAGTGCAATTCCTTTATTACTCGTTTTACCATACTTATATAAGATGTATACAAATAACATCCCCACAATTGGTAAGAAAGGCACCAGATAATAGAAATACGCTAAACGAAAAGCAGATAGCGTCACTATTACTTTACCAAAAAGCGTTTCAGCGGCACCCACGCTAGCCCAATGAAAACACTCATCCCCGTTAGATAGGCAATTCCTCCCATACGTTTCATATTGATATGCATATTAGTTTCCTCCTTCTTCCTAAACTTTCTCAACCCATCACTTCATTATTACACAAATTTGATATGAAGCTATTTTTAGATGAAAAATGACTTCTACTCACAAAAAATAGTGGTAGAAGTCATCAGCAAAGTACTGTTTGAACAAGAACTGTGGGAGACATTCATTCCCCTCTTATTTCAATCATTGTCTAATACTTTGGTAGCATTGTCAATTTAGACAAAAAAGGCTGGGACAAAAAATTAAAATCAAAAATTTTTCGTCCTTACAGTGTACGTTCCTTGTGAGCCGTGGGACCATTGAAAGCCAAGGTCTTTCAATTTGAATCGAACCAAGGTCTCGATTACATCCTCTTTCACGGCTAAGGAACTACACTTTCAGTCCTTTAACCTGTTCCCATGATATATTTCAATCAAAATTTATAAGAATTTTTTCAAAGTAAAAGGCGTACACAACTCTTTTAAAGAATTGTGTACGCCTTT
>NZ_NEEY01000039.1 GCF_002252085.1 Aerococcus sp. 1KP-2016 | reverse complement strand
CTTTTTACTCAAAATGCCCACTCCCTTCTGTATAACGCAAATAAAGTATACCGAAAAATTGCATAAAAATAACCCGAAAACTAACAACACTCTTTTTCTGAGCGTTCAGTTTTCGGGTAGAGATTCAAGGCCTCAAAAAAGGCGTACACAATTCTAAATAAGAGATGTGTACGCCTTTTACTTTGAAAAAATTCTTATAAATTCTGATTGAAATATATCATGGGAACAGGCTAAAGGACTGAAAGTGTAGTTCCTTAGCCGTGAAAGAGGATGAAATCGAGACCTTGGATCGATTTCAGATTGAAAGACCTTGGCTTTCAATGGTCCCACGGCTCACAAGGCACGTACACTATAAGGACGAAAAACCGATGATTTTAATCTTTTGTCCCAGCCTTATGCTATTTTCATTAATGATTATTTGCCATCACACCAACTAGTGGATGTGGTGTATATAGTTCTTCGAGATAGTGGATATCTGCTTCGCTTAATTTAAGGGATACTGCGTTCACAGCACCATCTATATGATGCGGTTTGGTGGCACCTACAATTGGTGCGGCAACTTTGGTCAATAACCAAGTTAAGGATACTTCGGTCATTGATACTTGGTATTTTTCGGCGATTTTGCTGACACGTTGTACGATGGCATCGTCTTGGTCAGCGCTAGCTGCATACTTGGATTTTGCAATTTGATCTGATGCTAGTCGCGTACTTTGTGCGCCAGGCAGTCTAGAAAGACGACCAGATGCAAGGGCAGAATATGGTGTTAAAGCAATATTATTTTCACTAGCAAAAGGATTCATTTCGCGTTCTTCTTCGCGGAAAATGAGGTTGTAATGTCCTTGGATGGAAATGAATTGACTTTGATGATGATGTTTGGCATAGGCATTTGCTGTAGCGATTTGGTAGGCATAGGCATTTGAGATACCGATGTATCTTGTTTTTCCAGCTTTCACCATTGCATCAAGGGCATCCATAATTTCTTCCATCGGGGTATGATAGTCCCACATATGGTAGATATATAGGTCAACATAGTCCATACCTAAGTGGTCAAGACTAGCATTTAAAGACTGTTCAATATGTTCGCGTGCAGTGACATTATTGGCACGCTCTTCCTCAGTACGAGGCATGAATTTGGTTGCTACAACGATATCTTCGCGGTTGGCAAACAGTGCGAGTGCCTTACCTAGATACATCTCACTTGTACCTTCAGCATAAGAAATTGCTGTATCGAAGAAATTGATACCAGCTTTAAGGGCTTGTTGCACAATGTCGTTGGTAGCCTCTTGGTCAAGTATCCATGAATGTAAGCCTTTTGTGTTATCACCAAAGCCCATACAACCTAAACAAATACGAGAAACGGAAAGATCAGAATTGTCTAGTTGAATATATTCCATTTGGGAAACCTCCTAGATAAAATTGAAGTGTTTGAATGCATTATATAAACCATCATCATCAACTGCATCGGTGATATAGTCAGCAGCAGCTTTAATTTCCTCGCCACCATTGCCCATAGCTACACCAATTTCACATAGTTCAAACATTGGTAAATCAACTTTAGCATCACCGAAGGCAACTGTATCTTTTTTATCGACATTAAGATGATTAAGTAATTGTTGGATGGCTGTTTGTTTATTGATGTTTGGCAGGGCAACATCACCAAATAAGGCTTTCTCACCAACGCCCCCCCATGTACCAACATGATAATCGCTAAAATATTCTTTGGCGGCTAAATAATCGTCGTAATCATTTAAAATAAAGGAAATCTTATTGACGTCATCACGATATGGATCATGACCAAATAACATTTCTGGGAAGGCACCACGAATAGTAGCTTCTTCTGGATGGTCTTGGCCTTTATAGGCTATGTATCTTTGATTGTTTGTTTCCCACGTTCTTCAAAATTTTCTGAAGCATATAAACCTGAATTTGATTCTATATAGAATTCTAAATTACGAGATGTTAACCAGTCCACAATAGCAGTTGTTTGGTCTAAGTTCAAATGTTTATGATATAGCACTTGGTCACCTAGTTCGATGTAGTTACCATTACCGCCAATATAACCATCAAAACCAATAGCCAAAATTTCTTCGTACATTTCAGCTTTAGAACGGCCGGTTACGGTATATACTTTGTGGCCATTTGCTTGTGCATGTTGAATGGCATCAACTGCAGATTGCGGTAAGATATTTTCGTACGAAACTAATGTACCATCCACGTCCAGAAAAATATGTTTAGTTGTCATTTATTAAAATCTCCTTTATTATCAATCTATAATATAAAGCGGTTTCATTCATCTTCATATTACTTTAATAAAATCATTTCGTCAAATTGTATGGGTCTTATTTATTCATGAGGTAGATATTTCAATATATACAATATAAAATGGTATTCTATGGAGGAATAGAAATCTGCGAGTGAAAGTGTGTGAACGGCGAAATGGAAATTATTAAAGTTTTTAATAATAATGCAGTCCTAGCCATCGACAACGAGAAAGAGGAAGTTGTGGTGATGGGTAAGGGGATTGGTTTCGGCAAACGTTCTGGGGACGAATTTGACGATAATTTGATTGAAAAAGTGTTTAAGGAAAATGCTGTAGATGATACTTTTCAGGAATTATTTGTGGAATTGTCATCTGGTGAAGTAACAAGTATTCTTGAGATTGTAAAGCATGCGGAAAAAGTGCTGGATCAAGATTTTATGTCGAATATATATGTTACTTTAGCCGACCATATTCATTTTGCCATCGAACGCTATAAACAAGATTTACCATTAACCAATCCCTTAGCTTGGGATGTGAAAAGATTATTCAATGAAGAATATCAGGTTGGTAAAGATGCGTTGGATATTGTTGAAAAGCATGTCGGGATTCGCTTACCTACCAATGAAGCCGCATCGATTGCCTTGCATTTGATAAATACGCGCAAAAAAGAAGGTCGCATGAATAAGACAGTGGCAGCTGTGCGAATCGTGTCTAGTATTTTGGATATTGTCCAATATCATTTTGGGCATGAATTTGACGAAGATACATTGGCTTATAGTCGTTTTGTGACACATTTACAATTCTTCTCCCATAGAGTTTTAAATGGCGAAGTCAGTAATGATGGCGAAGCTTTCTTGTATGATCAAGTTTCTATGTCGTACCCAGATGCTATGGCTTGTGCCAAAAAAATTGGCGTCTATATTGAAAATTCATATGCCTACAAAGTTTCAAAAGAGGAACTTGTATATTTAACGATTCATATTCAAAAAATCATTCAAAAGAATATTTAATAGAACATTTAACAAAATATTTCATTAAATATTGAAAACGTTTGCTATTTTACGTGCATTTTTGTGTGGATACGATATAATTAGATGGTAATAATTAACCAATACATTAAATTTTGAGAACCGAGAGGAGTAATCATATGGCTAGAAAATTTCCTGAAGGCTTTTTATGGGGCGGTGCAACTGCCGCAAATCAATTAGAAGGTGGCTATCTTGAAGGTGGTAAAGGCTTAACAAGTGTGGATTTAATTCCCCATGGTGAGCAACGTTTTCCAGTAGCACTTGGTGAGTTGCATTATAGCGAAGTAAAAGAGGGATCATTTTTCCCATCTCACGAAGCAATTGATTTCTATTCGCACTATAAAGAAGATATTGCTTTGTTTGCTGAAATGGGCTTGAAGTCTTATCGCTTCTCTATGGCTTGGTCTCGTATCTTCCCTACAGGTTTTGAAACAGAACCGAACGAAGAAGGCTTACAGTTCTATGAAAATGTGATTGATGAATTATTGAAATATGATATCGAACCAATTGTCACAATCAACCACTTTGATGTACCTAAAACGTTGATTGACGAATATGGTTCATGGCGTGATCGTCGTATGGTTGATTTATTTGTTAACTATGCTAGTGCCTTATTCAATCGTTTTAAAGGTAAGGTGAAATACTGGATTTCATTCAATGAAATCAACATGTTATTACATTTACCATTCATGGGTGCGGGTATTTATTTGGGCGACTTGAAGGAAGAAGAGCGCAATCAAGTGCTTTATTCTGCAGCACATCATGAATTATTAGCCTCTGCAAAAATTACTAAAGTTTTACATGAAATTGATCCTGAAGCAAAAATGGGTTCAATGCTTGCGGCAGGTGAATACTATCCATACTCTGCAAATCCTCAAGATGTTTGGGAAGCGAACTTGGATAACCGCGACAACTTCTTCTTTATTGATGTTCAAGCAGGTGGAGAATACCCTGAGTGGGCAAAAATCAAATTTGAAGAAGAAGGCATTGATATTGGTATTACTGAAAAAGATAAAGAGATTTTGCGTGATAATACTGTCGACTACATTACCTTCTCTTACTACGCAAGTCGCGTATCTAAAGCTGACTTATCAGATGTAGAAGTAGATTCTGGTAATGCCTTCCACGGTGCGAAAAATCCATATCTAGAAGTATCTGAATGGGGTTGGGCAATTGATCCGTTAGGTTTACGCATAACGATGAATGGTCTTTGGGATCGTTACCGTAAACCATTGTTTATTGTTGAAAATGGTTTAGGTGCGAAAGATACAGTTGAAGCGGATGGTTCTATTAATGACGATTACCGTATCAACTATTTGAAGGCTCATATCAACGCTTTCATGGATGCCGTTGAACAAGATGGTATTCCTTTACTTGGTTACACACCTTGGGGAATCATCGATTTAGTATCTGCATCTACAGGTGAAATGTCTAAACGTTATGGTTTAATTTACGTTGACCGCCAAGATGATGGATCAGGTGATTTAAGCCGTTCTAAGAAAAAATCATTTGGTTGGTATAAAGAAGTTATCGAGACTAACGGACAAGCAGCTCGAAAATAATAGCGTGCGACAAAAACCGTTGAGTGCGACAAGGGGCGATTAGATTTTTCTGAAACGCAGTCAATTCTGGTTTTTGAAACAGGTTTGAATAGAGTGTGACAAAAACCGCTAAGAATTGAAACTTACCAGTGATTGGTGAAAATGAAGATAGAGAAGTTGGGGAGACTCAACTTCTCTTTTTGTTTATACTGGAAAAATTTGGCACTATTCTTTTGATAAAATTAACTAAAATGTGATAAATATTACAGAAATGTTACGGGAATTAGGGTATACTAGATTAAAGCACTAACATTGTACGGTAATAGGAGGCAAATATATGAAGAAAGTTATTACATGGGTTATTGGGTCACTGGTTGGATTGATTTTGATTGGTTATGGGGTAGGTGTGTATTATTATCAATCGCATTTTTTACCTAACACGGTTGTGGCTGGTGTGAATTTAAGCGGTAAGACGGAGTCGGAGGCTGAAGAGGCTTTGACGTCACAGGAGAATGACACTAGTTTATCTTTAGTGGAAAACGGGCAAGAGCTTGCAACAGTAAATTTAGCTGAAGCGGGTTTTTCTCCTGTTATTGAACCGCAATTAGGCCAATTTTTGGACCAACAATCAAGTTGGACTTGGCCAGTAACACTTGTAGAAGGTGTGCTTGCGCCATCTGAGGTTAAGCAATTGGCGTTAGATTGGCAAGTCGATGAAGATACTTTCCAAAAATATTTTGCTTCTTTACCTCTAGATCAAACGAATAGAACGGCTTCTGCCAATGCACAAGTGGTTTTAAATGATGAGACTAAAGCAGTTGAAGTGGTTGCGGAAAAACAAGGAAATACTGTTTCAGCAAAATCGTTGGCAGATACCATTATGGCTAAAGCTGCTACTGGTGAAACAACTGTTGACTTGAAAGAAGCATATGAAAAACCAGCTGTCGTAAGTGATAGTAAAGAGATTCAAACGGCTAAAGCTGAAATTGAGAAAATTTTGAATGCCGAAATCAGCATGCAAATTGAAAATCAAGAAGTTGAGGTGCCAAGTGAAACGATTGCTTCATGGATTTCTATGGATGAAGCGGGTGAGGTGCAAGTGGACAAAGATGCCATTGATGCATATCTTCTTGATTGGAATGTAAACAATGCTGCATTGAACCAAAAACATGAGTTTCAATCAACTGCGTCAGGTACGGTAACGGTAGACCCAGGTATCTATGGATGGTACATCAACCGTGAATTTGCAACAGATGAGTTGGCTGATATCGTATTAGCTGGTGAAGACACAGATTACCAACCTAGTATTGGTGGCGAAGGCTACAATACGGACAGTTATTTTGGCAATTCTTATATTGAAGTGGATTTAACGAAACAAAAAATGTTTGTGTATGTAGATGGGGTGCAGCAAATTGCAACTGATATTGTCTCTGGAAATATTGGTACATCAACCGTTCCAGGTGCATATGCAGTATGGGATAAACAGACACCTTCCGTCTTAAAAGGCTACAATCCACGTACTGAGAAGAATTACGAGCAACCAGTAGAATACTGGATGCCATTTGATTACACAGGACAAGGTGTACATGATGCAAACTGGCAATCAACTTTTGGTGGCGATGTCTATTTACAACGTGGATCACTTGGTTGTATTAATACACCACCAGCAATGATGGCGCAAGTGTTCGAAACAGCGTATGTCGGAATGCCGGTAATTGTATTCCAAGCATAAAGCATATTTTTGAAGTAAGGCAGTTTCCTCTTTTTAAGGAAACTGCCTATTTTGTTGGCAAAAAATAAACAGTTATATAACAGAGTGTTTCTAAAAATATAACAGATAATTGTTGTAGACATGATGTTTGAAACCTGTTAATATGATACACATAGAATATGATTTGGTGGTGATATGAACAGATGATTGAATTTAAACAAGTATCAAAAATATTTCAATCGGATGAAGGACAAGTCAATGCTTTAAAAAATGTCGAGGTATCTATTCACGACCATGAAGTTTTTGGTTTAGTTGGGGAGAGTGGTGCTGGTAAATCAACCATGCTCCGTTTTGTGAATGCATTGGAACAGCCAACATCTGGTGAAGTAATAGTAGATGGCATCAAGGTGAATGATCTTAAGGGCAAAGACCTAAGAAATTATCGAAAAAATATCGGCATGGTATTTCAACAATTTAATTTACTGAATAATAAAACTGTCGCTGAGAACGTTGCCTTACCTCTTTCATTACATAAATATGAAAGCGTATTAACGGTCGATGAGGTGTTAGATTTTGTAGGTTTAGCGGACAAGAAAAACCAGTATCCTAGTCAATTATCCGGGGGTCAAAAACAGCGTGTTGGTATTGCTAGAGCATTGATCACGAGACCGACAATTCTTTTAGCGGATGAACCTACATCAGCCTTAGATACGAGTACAACGAAAGAAATTGTGGATGTGTTGAAAGCAGCTCATGAAGCGTACCAAGTGACCATGATTGTGGTGACGCATGAACTAGAGGTCATTAAAGCTTTATGTGAACGTGCCGCTATTCTAGAAGATGGTGAAATTACACAAATTCTAGATATTGCACCACCCCAAGAAGGGAAAAAGGTACAACAAACCTACGCACAACATGTAATGGAGGTGCTTGGTGGACATGAATAATCTACAGATTTACTGGGAACGGTTAATCGAATTTACCCCAGATATTATTGAGAGTCTTGGTCAAACGGGCATTATGATGGGGTCTGCTATGGTAGCTGCCATTGTATTGGGGTTACCTTTGGGAACGGTATTATTTTTGACTAATGAAGGTAATCCACGAGCAAATAAAGACAGTTATCAAATTTTATCGACTTTGGTGAATATCATCCGGTCGTTTCCATTCTTACTGTTAGTTGTATCGATGCAACCGATTATTCGAGCAGTATACGGGCGTGCCACCGGCGATCCAGTCGCGGCATCTTTCCCCATGATGGTCATCGCGATTGCCTTGTACGCACGTTTTGTGGAACAGTCGTTAATGGATGTTGATCGTGGTGTACTTGAAACGGCAGATGCAATGGGGGCAACGACTTGGCAATTGGTGACAAAGTTCTTATTTGTTGAGGCAAAATCTTCATTGATTATTGGCTATACAACAGCGTTTGTGAGTTACATCTCCTATTCAACCATTATGGGCGTTGTAGGAGGAGGAGGTATCGGTGACTTCGCAATACGTTATGGTTACCAACGTTATGAGACGGATATGATGTATACAGCAATCATCATTATTATTGTGATTGTACAATTGTGCCAATGGTTTGGTTTTAAATTGGCACGAAAAGTGGATCATCGTTAGTTTTTACAAAAATTGGGTATAAAATTATAAGGAGTGTATGGAAAAATGAAGAAATGGCAATTGTTTACTGGGGTGTTTACAACAGCAATGTTATTAGCAGCCTGTGGAAATGGCAATGAGGCAACGGAAGCGTCGTCAACTGCAAGTTCAAGTGAATCTGTTACGGAAACAGCAAGCTCAGAAGATACAGTGATCAAAGTGGCTTCACATACAACACCAATGACTGATATCGTTGAAATTGCTGCAAGTGTGGTTGAAGAACCATATACGATTGAATTGGTCGAAGTGTCAGATAACATTCAATATAATGAAGCGGTTTTTAATGATGAAGCAGATGCAAACTTTGCGCAACACGAGCCTTTTATGCAAGTGTTTAACGAAGAACGTGGTGCTGATCTAGTGGCCATTCAACCAATCTATAATGCAGTTGTTGGTTTTTATGCACCAGAATATGAAACAATTGATGATATTGAAGATGGGGCAGAAGTAGCGATTCCGAGTGATGCTACCAATGAAGCGCGTGCCTTACATATCTTAGATGCACAAGGTTTGATTGATGTTCCGGATGAAACCTTTGTGACGGTTGATGATATTACATCTAATACCAAGAATTTAACTTTTACGTCTGTTGATTTGTTAAATTTAAATGCAG
Source organism: Aerococcus sp. 1KP-2016 (assembly GCF_002252085.1). Taxonomy (GTDB): domain Bacteria; phylum Bacillota; class Bacilli; order Lactobacillales; family Aerococcaceae; genus Aerococcus. Next base: position 7,716 of record NZ_NEEY01000039.1, on the reverse strand, counting down.
CTTATCAAGATGGGGTGGACCTAGTGTTTAACTATCCAACATACATCGCTGAGATTGACTTAACACCAGCAGATGCAATTTTCCTTGAAGAAGATGATACCAATCGATTCGCAGTACAACTTGTCACACGTGAAGGTAATGCTGATTCAGAGAAGATTCAAGCCTTACAAAAAGCCTTCACATCTCAAGAAGTTTATGACTTCTTAGAAGAGTTAGCAGCTAAGGGACACTTAGCGCCAGCCTTTGAAGATCCTTCAAAATAAGTTGCGCATTAAAAAGGGGCTGGGACAAAAGATTAAAATCATAGATTTTTCGTCCTTACAGTGTACGTTCCTTGTGAGCCGTGGGACCATTGAAAGCCAAGGTCTTTCAATTTGAAATCGAGCCAAGGTCTCGATTTCATCCTCTTTTAACCTGTGCCCATGATATATTTCAAGCAAAATTTATAAGAATTTTTTCAAAGTAAAAGGCGTACACAACTCTTATTAAGAATTGTGTACGCCTTTTAGAGGCCTTTTGTCCCAGCCTTTTTTAGTGTCGATTATCGCTTATATTGACGATGCATTTGAATGAATTTACCAATCATAATGAATAGAAAGACAATTCCGAAATAGCCAGATACGACATATACAATATTAACCAATTGATCAAAAGGTAAGAATAAACCGATAAGTGTGGCAATTAGCCCAATAAGTGCAGTAATCCATTTATGCGTTTTTGTACCTTCTATAGCGACACTAGATGCTACGTTCCATAACATTGCAACTATGGTCGTATAAATGGCTAGCATGATGATGACAATAAATAGATAGGAAACTATAGGGTGGATATCATTAGCAATGATCAAAGAGGGTACTTGGGCACCACCAACTCGAGAAAATCCAGCCATAAAGGCAAGAAATAAAATGAGAATTCCCGCTGCGTAAATGCCTGATGATAAAAGGGCTGCAGCTTTTGTTTCTTTTATTTGATTTGCATGGGTCCCTGTTTGTGCAAGGAATCCGGCGTTTAGCATGATAATCAAACCAACATAATTTAGGGCCGAAATCAGCCAGTTTCCTGAAGCAGCGTGAATTGTGTCATTGGCAAGGGCTGCATTTACTAATTGATCTGCCTGATCTAGGTTTCCTTGATACATAAACAAACCAATAAATCCGAGTATGATTGCAATCACAGCTATGACTGGGCCAATATTACCAAGTATATTGGTTAATTTTTCAAGGCCTAACATGACCGTTCCAGCTGACAGGATGTACATAATCCCTGAACCAACGATGACAGGAATGCCAAATTGTTGGTGAATCGTGGCACCGGCACCTGCGACCATTACGGCATAGGTTAGGAAGAGTACGATCAGCGCTAAATACTTATAAATGGTACCGATTTTTTGACCGGCGAATATGATGAATACATCGTTTGGACTAGATAGGTCCTTTTTGCGATTTAGACCAACGCGGAAAAAGGCATAGCCCATAAATGCCACGGTAATAAATGTGGTAAGTATGCCTAGAAGACCTTGCCAGCTGTGAGCGACGAAGTATTGAATAATTTCTTGACCGGTAGCGAATCCTGAACCAATAAGACTCGCTGTCATAGCACCCGCCATAATGAATATGATATGCCAATTGTGCTTTTGTGTTGTGTTATCTACTTTCATTAGTGTTCCTTTCAGTTTCATATCTTAGCGACATGTTTTTTCCATTATCCATCATAGCAGAAGTTGACCTGTTATGTAGCAAAGCTTGCATATTTTAAGTTATTATCGATTGGCATTTGAATCATTCTGTTAATCGTTCGTATTTTAGGCTATAATCAGTAATTGATATGCGGTGGTTTTGACCCGCTAATAAATGATGAAAAGAAGGAAATAAAATTATGACAAATCATATCGTATTATTTGAACCAGAAATCCCTGCTAATACAGGCAATATTGCTAGAACATGTGCGGCTACTGATAGCCACTTACATTTGATTGAGCCATTAGGTTTCAAAACGGATGATAAACATTTAAAACGTGCCGGTCTAGATTACTGGAATGCTGTTGATATTACTTATCATGAAAATCTTGAAGCATTTATGACCTATTTGGGTGAACGTACACTATATTTAGTAACAAAATTTGCTAACCATATTTATTCAGATATATCCTTCGGTGCCAATGATCAAGATCAAGATATCTTTTTGATGTTTGGAAAAGAAACAACCGGCTTACCTGAAGAATTTATGCGAGCGCATGAAGATCAATGTATTCGTATCCCAATGGATGACACACATGTGCGTTCATTAAATCTATCAAATTGTGTGGCTCTAGTGATTTATGAAGTACAGCGCCAACAAAAATTTAACCAATTAGATCTAACGCATCACTACGAAAATGATAAATTAGATTAGGTACTAATTATTGAAAAATATATTGTCCTTTCTAGCTCCTAGTGAGTCTTCCCATTATTTAACTACCACTATTTTTTGTTATAATAATAGTATAGAAAGCGTTTTAATTAATAGAAAATGTCTATTAATGAATGGGAAGAGGTGTCGTTGATGCTTTTGATTAGACCCGCTCAAGAATTGAAAGAAACTTTGTTTCGATTCCCATTAGCAGTTTTGTTTGGTGTCCTAGCTGCAGGTTTGAATATTGTTGTAAACCACTCTGTTTCAATTAGCGATATGCGAATTTGGTCCATTGGGGTGTTCTCCAGTGTATTGGGAATTTTCCTATCTATATTGGCAGAGGTGGTTTATGAACGTTTTTGGTTTAATAAAGGACCTAAGATCAAATGGACGTTACATGCCCTGATAATTGCAAAGGTTGCTGGCTATTTTTATGTTGCTAGTAGAGATGTAGCGTTCTTTGATAGTGATCTTTTTTTCAGAACTGTCCTTGGCATAATGCTGATTAGTCTCTGTATTATTTGGATACCAACAATTCAAAATAAAACATTATATTTTACAGAAAGTTTCCGAATTTGGTTTAAATCCATTTTTGTATCCATTTTGTATGTTGGGATTTTGACTATCGGCTTATTATTAATCTTAACAGCATGGTCTACCTTAATTAGTGAGGTAGACGGTGGTTATTATATGGATGTGTTAGCAATCTGTGGATTTGTTGTATTGCCAATTCATTTGCTATCACAACAATCCTACTTTACAGCGCCTTTCACTGTGGGCGAGGGTAAAATGACGCCTGATACCAATAAAGTATTAGATATTATTTTGACCAAACTATTTATGCCAATTATTCTAATTTACACCTTGGTGATACTAGTTTACTTAGTGTTAGCGATTGATGATTGGATGGATATTCGTATTGAATATGTGATGCTGTCATATTTAGCGCTTGGATGGATGACCTTGTTTTTATTACAGGATATTGATCGTCCGTTGGTGAAGCATTTTACATGGGGATACACGGTTGCAGTTTTAATTGCATCCTTATTCCAGTTGTATCGGTCTGTGACTTATAGTGCAGTATATGGTGTGACGATTGGCCGTTATCTCATCATAGTATTTTGCTTGGTATCTGTATTGGCAGCTGTGCTATATCGTAAAAATATCAAATGGGTTCCAGTGCTTATTGCTACTGGTTTACTGATTTCAGCGGTGCCACCAGTTGATGCAATCACAACTAGTGAAAGTAGTCAAAAACTCATTTTCAATAAAATTATTCGCGAAAATCCAACTTTACTGTATGAAGATAAATTGTTTTTAACAGAGGCAAATGTCGCTGAATTATCAGAAACTGAGGTTGGACAATTGCGGCAATCAATGGAATTTATGTTGCAACAAGGCATCATAGAAGAAATGGATGTTATTCCATCAGATTTTAACGAGTATGAAGATTTGGGTCTCTTATATGAAGCTGAGGGTAACGGAAATGATGGTAAATATTACTTGAGTGCAACGCTATCTGAAGGCATGAACCCATCCGTTGCCTTAAATATTGATGGCAATGCGGAGATGGTCTTCCTATATGCAGATGCAACGGGTGCGACGAATACCTTCAATGCGGTAGGGGAAAATTTCACAACGCAAATTATTGACGGGACGCAATTATGTATCCAAGAAATTACGAGCGGTGAAGAAATGATTTTTGATTTGAAGCCAATTACTGAAATTGGGACGATGCAAAATGTAAACTTAACGGATGAAGAGGCTGTCTTTACACAAGAGTCAACTGCAAAATCCTATCGAGGTACATTGATCGTACAGAACCTTACTATTTGGCAGAATGAAAATGCCAGTGTGTTGGAAGGATCAGGTAATTTCATATTGATTATGAAAGAAATAGAAACTGAGTAAAATAATAAGGATAATCCCTAAGCTAAGCACAGGAATGTGTAAAGCATAGGGATTTTCTGTTTTATATAAAGTTTTCTAACTATACGCTTTCAGAGCGTCGGTTCTCACATCCTATAGTTGAGGGCTGACCGCTATTGCTCACATGCTATAGTTGAGTTCGGACCTCCAGTAAGCCCTGCGCTTCAGACTATATTGCGCCACACTACGTGCGTCACTGCTATAGTCTTCCACCGGTGGCTTTCTAAGCGTCGGACCTCACATCCTGTGAAGTTGAGCTCGAAAAAGCTGTCCCTTGCCCACTTCAGAATAGTTTGCGTCACATTACATGTGCCACGGCACTATTCTTCCAGTGGTTAGGGTCATGGCGCTTTTTCTCACATCCTGGGTATTTTAGTTTTTAATTATTGGTTAATTTCTCTGGTGTTTGCTTGTGTTTTATTTTTGTCCATGCAAGAATGAAGGGCGAGGCTTCGGCGGTGATTCTTTGTCGCCATGATCGATGTAATTATGACCATCAATCAAATGTATGAAAGATACTACTTAGGGCCGAAGGAACTTAGCATTTTTCTGTTAAAATATAAGTAAAATTAGGGAAATACTGAAAATGAAAAGAATAGGAAGAATACTATGCGAAATAATTTTGAATCGAATGACCATGATATTTATTCGACTGATTCAAAAGATAGCTTGTGGCAAAAATTTCGCAAGCTATGGAAGAAACTAAGGATTACAAGATGGTTGATTTTTCTTGTCTTAGCCTTTGGTTTTGTATTTGAATCATATTTATTAATCGGTGCGAAAACAACAGATATCAGTGATTTACCCGCAAAATTGCAGGTGACAACTGAATTTTACGACCAAGACGGTGCTTATGCGGGTGAGATTTCTAATGACTCGGGAACCTATGTGAGTTTAGATGAAATATCGACAACTATTCAAGATGCCGTAATTTCAACAGAGGATAAACGTTTTTACAGTCATAATGGTTTCGATATTATTGGGATTGGACGTGCCGCTTTTGGTTATGTTACGAGTGGTAATATTGTCGGAGGGGGTTCAACGATTACCCAACAATTGGTTAAAAATGCCTTCTTAGACAATGACCAATCAATTATTCGAAAACTGAAAGAACTTTTCTTGGCGTTTGAAATTGAAAAAAATTATAGCAAAGAAGAAATTCTCGAAATGTATCTAAATAATGCTTATTTCGGTAATGGTGCATACGGGGTTGAGGACGCGAGTCAGAAATACTTTGGTATGTCTGCTGCTGAATTACCAGTTGAGGATGCATCGGTGATTGCGGGTGCTTTAAAAGGCCCAACCCTTTATAATCCGGTGGATGATTATGATGCAACACTTGAACGTCGAGATACCATTCTACAATTAATGGCGGATAATGAATTTCTAACGCAGGAAGAAGCGGATGCAGCTATCGCAACGGATATGGTGCAAATGAATAATGAAATTGCTAATGATGCCTACGCGTATCCGTACTATTTCGATGCTGTCATTAATGAGGCTATCAATAAGTTTGGTTTAACTGAAGAAGACATTATGAATGGAAATTATAAAATTTATACGAATTTAAACCAAACCTATCAAACAGAAATGCAAACAACTTACGATGATACTAGCATTTTCCCAACTTCACCATCTGGGGAGCCGGCTCAGTCAGCATCAGTCATGATAGATCCGACTACAGGTGGCGTGTATGCTACAGTAGGTGGTACCGGGGAATACACCTTCAGGGGCTTTAACCGTGCCACCCAGATTGCACGTAGTCCTGCTTCAACGATTAAGCCATTATTGGTTTATGCGTTGGCCTTGGAAAATGGCTATACTGCTCAATCAGTCATTCCTGATGAAGAGATGACGTATGGCTCAGGCGAAGCTACTTATGCACCAAAAAACTGGAACTTTGAAACAGTTGGTGAAATCCTATTGTGGGATGCTGTAGCCAAATCTAAGAATACTTCAGCGGTATGGATGATGAATGAGATGGGTGTTGAAGCCTCGTTAGAGCAACTGGCGAAATTTGGTATCCCATATTCAGAGGATGATATGAACTTGACGGCTGCCCTAGGAGCCATAACACCGGGGGTATCTCCGTTGCAAATGGCTTCAGCCTATACAGCCTTTGCCAATAGTGGTGTACGTTCAGAAGGCTACTTCATTACCCGCATTGAAGATCAACAAGGTAATGTGGTGGTTGAAGAGCAAGAACCAACACAAAATCAAGCTGTAAGTGCGGAAGTAGCAGATGAAATGACTTCAATCCTCTTATCAGTTTATGATGAAGGTGGTACAGGTGCTTCAATCGAGCCAGAAGGTTATGAAGTGGCTGGTAAGACAGGTTCGAATGAAGTGCAGGAATCTACACTTGGGAATAAAGATGAGTGGGATATAGCCTACACGCCAGACTTTGTCCTAGCCACCTGGTATGGTTTTGATGAAACTACTGACGATAGTTACTTGTGGTACGGATCTGAATCAACGTCGAAAACAGCATTCTCTGCTATATTGACACCGTTACTACAAGTCAGCCCGGGTACGGCCTTTACCATCGAATCTGCCTACGCTGAATATAACCAATTGCAAGAAGCGGAAGCAGCTGCATCAGAATCCTCATCGAGTGAAGACACAAGTGGTGATGATAGCAATGACTCAGGTAATGTAATTGACAATGTCATCCAAGGTGCACAAGATTTCTTCCAAGGATTATTCGGTTCTGGCGCATAGCTAGCGAAAAGAATAAAGGGACATGGCTTTCCAAACATGGGGAAAAATGCTATATTGAAATATATAAACTGATTTAGCTATAAAGGCTATACAAATTTTGAGGAGTGAACATTTTGGCAAATATTTACGATACAATCAATCAATTAGAACGTGACATTCGTGACCAAGATACTTATAAAGATTTAGTTGCAGCTATTGCAGCATTGAAAAATGACGAGGAAGCCTACAGCATTTACAATGAATTCCGTGCATTGCAAACAAGTTTCCAATTTAAGGCACAAATGGGTCAAGAAATTACTGAAGAAGATGAAAAAAAGGCCAACGAATTACAAGAAAAATTGGCTGGCAACACAGTTATTTCTGACTTGATGAACAAAGAACGTTTATTGAACACTGTTGTTGAAGATATTAATCAAGCGGTCACTAGACCAATCAACGAAGTGTATCAAACATTAATGAACCAAGAATAATATAATTGGACCATTTTAGATGGTGATGAAGATAGGCTGGACAAAGGCCTCTAAAAAGCGTACACAATTCTTAATAAGCGTTGTGTGCGCCTTTTACTTTGAAAAAATCTTATAAATTTTGATTGAAATATATCATGGGAACAGGTTAAAGGACTGAAAGTGTAGTTCCTTAGCCGTGACAGAGGATGAAATCGAGACCTTGGCT
>NZ_NEEY01000038.1 GCF_002252085.1 Aerococcus sp. 1KP-2016 | reverse complement strand
GTAGTTCCTTAGCCGTGAAAGAGGATGAAATCGAGACCTTGGCTCGATTTCAAATTGAAAGACCTTGGCTTTCAATGGTCCCACGGCTCATAAGGAACGTACACTGTAAGGACGAAAAATTTATAATTTTAATCTTTTGTCCCAGCCTCTTATTATCCTTTGCGGTCACGGATGGCATCAATGGCTAAGATAACGGCCATGACAGTGACGGTATCTTTGTCATCATTAATTTCAAATTCGTAGGTGTCTGACCATGAAAGGATTTTCTTTTGAATGCTTGCGACGGTGGCACCTTTTGTGTCTAAGATGGCATAGTTGTAGCCCCAGAAATCACCTTCAATGTGCCAGCCAATTTCTTCAATTTCGAATTTCGGTCGGAGAAAGGAAAATTTTTGTTTAATCACTGCGACTAGTTCGTCTTGGCGGTAGACTTCCATTTTGGCGAAGAGCGTAAGGACAATTTCTTTGATGAAGGCGACTTCTTCTTCAGTTCGTGCGTCAAAGATGCGCATTTTACGGCCGATAGATAAGAGTTGGCCGTCTACGCGGAAATAAGCCTGTTTGTTTTCATCGTAGATTTCAAAATCTTGCTTGAGTGAAAATACTTTCTGTTTCATATACAGTTTCATAAGCTTCCTCCTATATTTTGGCGCGACGATTGACTACTTATAGTATATAGGCTTAGTGATGGCAACACTAGTGATACGGTAAAAATGAACGATGTAAATATAAATTACCGAATATTCGTCTTTTTTACACTTAAAACCGAACAATAAATAAAGTCTATAAAATAATAGTTTGCTTTTAACGCTATAAGGTGCTAGTATGAAATCATATAAATTTATGGGAAATGAACAATAAACACCATAATACGAACAATGTACGCCAATATTAGGAGGATGAACATGTATAAAGTAGAGGTATTCGTGACGTATAAGGAATCTATTTTGGATCCACAAGGAGAAGCAATCAAGGGTGCGGTTGGCCGTATGGGTTACACAGATATTGCTGAAATTCGCCAAGGAAAATATTTTGAAATTCTTGTTGCAAGTGATGATGAAGCGCATGTGGCAGCTGAAATCGAAGCAATTTCAGATAAATTATTGGCGAATGTTGTCATGGAATCATACCGCTACAACATCCAAAAAGTGGAGGTGGAAGCCTAATGAAATTTGCAGTGATTCAATTTCCAGGCGCTAACTGTGACTTGGATATGTTGACAGCTGTGCATGACGTGTTGGGTCAAGATGCTGAATACGTGTCCTCAGATGCTTCATCACTTGAAGGCTACGACGCTGTATTAGTACCAGGTGGCTTCTCGTATGGTGATTACCTACGTTGTGGCGCGATTGCCAACTATTCAAATATTATGCCTGAGGTGAAACGTTTTGCGGAAGAAGGCAAATTTGTCTTTGGTGCTTGCAATGGTTTCCAAATTTTATGTGAAGCTGGTCTTTTACCGGGCGCTTTAATTCGCAATAACTCATTGAAATTTGTGTGTAAACCACAAACCTTAAGAGTGGCTAACAACCAAACAGCTTTTACGCGCGAATATGCACAAGATCAAGTGATTACCGTACCGATTGCGCATGGTGAAGGGAACTATGTATGTGACGATGCAACCTATGATGCCCTTGTGCAAAATGGGCAAATCGCCTTTACCTACGAAGGTACCAATCCGAATGGGTCACGCGCAAATATTGCGGGTATTACCAATGAAGCGGGTAATGTGCTAGGTATGATGCCACATCCAGAGCGTGCAGTTGAAGCGATTATTGGTGGCACAGATGGCTTGCCATTGTTCAAATCAATGTTGATGGCATTTGAAGCACAAGTGAAGGGAGCTTAAGTCGTGGTACAAACAGAGTTAAATGCGACACAAATTCAAACAGAAAAAATCTATCGCCAATGGGGTTTAACAGACGAGGAATATCGTGTCATTTCAGATGATATTCTAGACCGTTTGCCAAACTTCACTGAGACAGGTTTATTCTCTGTAATGTGGTCTGAGCATTGTTCATATAAAAATTCTAAACCCATCTTGCGTAAATTCCCAACCAAGGGTGTGCAAGTCTTACAAGGACCTGGTGAAGGTGCGGGGATTGTAGATATTGGTGATGGACAAGCCGTTGTATTTAAAGCGGAATCTCATAACCATCCATCTGCAGTAGAACCATATGAAGGTGCTGCAACTGGTGTCGGTGGGATTATCCGTGACATCTTTTCAATGGGTGCACGTCCAATCGCTGTCCTAGACTCATTACGTTTTGGCGAGTTAGATGATGACCGCACCAAATACTTATTCGAAGAAATTATTGCCGGTATCGCAGGCTACGGTAACGCCATTGGTATTCCTACAGTTGGTGGGGAAATCGCTTTTGACAACGCCTATAAAGGTAATCCTTTAGTCAACGTAATGTGCGTTGGCTTAATCGACCAAAAAGATATTCAAAAAGGCCAAGCTACTGGTGTGGGCAATTCTATTATTTATGTTGGTGCCAAAACAGGTCGTGACGGTATTCACGGGGCTACCTTTGCCTCTGAAGAATTTAATGACGAAGAAGAGAGCAACCGTTCTGCCGTCCAAGTAGGGGATCCATTCATGGAGAAACTATTGATGGAAGCCTGTCTTGAGGTCATTCATCACCATCAAGATGCCCTAGTTGGTATTCAAGATATGGGTGCAGCTGGTCTCGTGTCTTCATCTGCCGAAATGGCTTCAAAAGCGGGTTCTGGCCTAGTACTAAACCTAGATGACGTGCCACAACGCGAGAGCGAAATGACACCATACGAAATGATGCTATCTGAATCACAAGAACGTATGCTTTTATGTGTGAAAAAAGGCATGGAAGATGAAATTTATGAAGTCTTCAAAAAATACGACCTACATGCTGTCAATATCGGCCATGTAACCGACGACGGCCGCTATCGCTTGTTCCATAAGGGCCTTGAAGTGGCTAATGTACCCGTTGATGCACTCGCTGAAGATGCACCTGTATACTACCGCGAAGTTAGCAAACCAGCACGTTTGGACCAATTTGAACAAATGGACCAATATGTACCAAGTGACCGTCCGGCCCTTGATACCTTGAAAGCTTTATTAGCACAACCTACAATTGCGTCTAAACGTGTTGCTTATCAAACGTTTGACTCTGTTGTTCGTACGTCTACAGTCGTTGGACCAGGTTCAGATGCTGCAGTCTTACGTATTCGTGGTACCCAAAAAGCTTTGGCGATGACAACGGACGTGAACGCACGTTTCATCTACTTAAACCCTAAAGTGGGTGGCCAAATGGCGGTTGCGGAAGCGGCGCGTAATATTGTGGCTTCTGGGGGACACCCCTTAGCGATTACTGACTGCTTGAATTATGGTAATCCTGAAGATCCGGAAATTTTCTACGAAATGGCTGAATCTGCGGATGGTTTGTCAGAGGCTTGCCAAGTGTTGGATACGCCGGTTATTTCTGGGAATGTGTCCTTATATAATGAATCAAACGGTACAGCGATTTACCCAACGCCAATGATTGGTATGGTTGGTTTAATTGAAAATCTTGATCAAGTAACGACGCAAGGGTTCAAAGCTGCGGGCGACACGATTTATGTGATTGGTGAAACGGCTAATGCCTTCAACGGGTCTGAGTTACAAAAATTAGAAACGGGCGAAATTGCTGGAGATGTATATCCTTTTGATTTAGCAACTGAAAAGGCCAACCAAGCTGCTGTTTTACAAGCGATTAAAGCTGGTTATATTGCCTCTGCCCATGACTTGGCTGAAGGTGGTTTAGGCGTGGCTTTGGCGGAAGCTACTTTTGGCACGGGTTTCGGTGCAAGTGTAAATGTTGCTTTACCAAGTGCACAATTGTTTGCGGAAAATGCGTCACGTTTCATTGTATCGGTATCTGCTGCTCAAAAAGCTGCCTTCGAGCAAGCTTTTGGCGACAAGTTTACTGCAATTGGTCAGGTAACAGAAGCTGCTGTTCTAGCGGTGGCCACAAATGATGAAACATTTGAAGTAGCAGTTGACGAATTAAATGAAATTTTTGAAACTGCCATTCCGAATTTATTAAATAAATAATTTTTCACAAAAAAATGCCATGTGAAAAGTGTGTCTCTAAAAGCCTTATCAAGTTACACCTCTGTACTTGATAGGCTTTTCCTATTATGCACAAACTTATGTTGTAGAAAAATGAGAAAAAATAAAGGTAGATTAAAAATAGATGAAAGTTTATAATAATTGTGACGATGCAAACGTCGTTCAAAATAAGATATCGAAAGATGAGGGAAAAAGAAATGATAACTGTTTATAATTTCTCAGCTGGTCCGGCAACAATGCCAAAAGCTGTATTAGAACAAGCTCAAGCGGAACTACTTAATTACAACGGTACAGAAATGTCCGTGATGGAATTGAGCCACCGCTCCTCATCCTTTATCAACATTGCTGAACGAGCTGAGCAACAACTACGTGATATTATGCACATTCCTGACAACTACAAAGTGCTATTCTTACAAGGTGGGGGCACGCAACAATTTACCCAATTACCTTTGAATTTAGCTAAGGGTGAAAAGGTGCAATATGTAAATACTGGTTCATGGGCAACAAAAGCCATTAAAGCAGCGAAACGTCTTGAAGACGTAACGGTTGATGTGATTGCTTCTTCTGAAGACAATGGCTATACTTCAGTACCAGATTTTGACCCAGAAGATGTCGATCCAAATGCAGCCTACTTATATATCACAACAAATGAAACAATTGGTGGGGTAACTTACCATGAAATTCCAAAATTTGATGGTGTGACATTAGTAGCTGATATGTCTTCAAATATTACTGCGAATGATTATAAGGTTGAAGATTTCGGTGTGATTTTTGCTGGGGCGCAAAAGAACTTGGGTCCTGCAGGGGTAACAATCGTAATCATCCGTGAAGATTTGTTGAAGGATGACAAAGCATTGCCTGATTTCTTAGGTTACGCTACACAAGCGGATAACGAATCTATGTTAAATACACCACCAACATTTGCCATTTACATGGTTGGTTTAGTGTTAGACTGGATTGCTAACCGTGGTGGCCAAGAAGCAATGTACGCAAATGCCAAAGAACGGGCCAATTTGCTATACGATTATATTGATCAATCAAGTCTTTTTGTCAACAACGTGAAGGTGGAAAATCGTTCATTGACCAATATTCCATTCTTAACGAATGCCCCCGAACTTGATAAACAATTTATCGCAGAAGCGGACGCAGCAGGCTTTAAACAATTGAAAGGTCACCGTTCAGTAGGTGGTATGCGTGCTAGTCTTTACAACGCGTTTCCAATCGAAGGTGTTCACGCCTTAATCGATTTCATGAAAGCTTTTGAAGCAAAACACAAAGCCTAATTTCTAGTTGAAGTGAGGCTGGGAATATTTGCCTCAGCCTCATGCCTTATAACCAAGCATGGAGGAATTTACCAGATGGAATTAAAAGACCAAATTTATCAAATCAATACATTTAACGCGATTGCCCAAGAGGGTATGGAACGTTTTGAAGATGACAAGTATGCGATTAATGATACAGATGATCCGGATGCGGTGATTCTACGTTCTAAGAATTTGCATGAAATGCCATTTCCAGCATCATTAAAAGCGATTGCCCGTGCCGGTGCAGGGACCAACAATATCCCTGTTGAACGTGCAACTGAAGAAGGTGTAGTTGTTTTCAATACACCAGGTGCCAACGCTAATGCGGTAAAAGAATTGGTATTAGCCAACTTATTCTTATCAGTACGTCCAATCTTAGAAGGTAATGAATGGGTGCAAAACTTTCCATTTAATCCTGGCGATGATGTGGAAGCTATCGCTGAAGAGCATAAAAAACAATTTGCTGGTAACGAGTTAGTTGGTAAGAAACTAGGTATCGTTGGTTTGGGTGCGATTGGTGCCTTAATCGCTAACGATGCTGAACGATTGGGTATCGAAGTTTACGGTTACGACCCATACGTATCAGTGGATACAGCGTGGAGCATTTCTCGCCGCGTCCATCGTGTATTGGAATTAGATGACTTATTGAAAATTTGTGATTTCGTTACTGTCCACGTTCCGTTAATGGATTCAACACGTGGTATGATTGGTGAACATGAAATCGCCCAAATGAAGGCGACTGCGCATCTTTATAACTTCGCGCGTGGTCCAATTGTTGATAAGAACGCTGTTTTAAAAGCGATTAATGACAACCGTCTTGGTGGATATATCACTGATTTCGCAGATGCAGATTTATTGCACCATCCAAAAATCCGTGTCTTGCCACATTTAGGTGCTTCTACAGAAGAGGCTGAAATTAACTGTGCGAAAATGGCAGCAGCGAATTTGAAACGCTTCTTAGAAACAGGGGATATCATCAACTCAGTGAACTTCCCATCTGTTCAAATGAGTTTTAATTCTCCATACCGTATTACCTTAATCAATAAAAACATTCCGAATATGATTTCTACAATTTCAACTTTCATTGCGGACTTAGATATCAATATTGCCAATATGGTGAACCGAGGTCGTGCCGACTATGCATACACTTTGGTTGATCTTGATGAATTAGACCGCGCTAAAGTGGAAAACTTAATCGATGAATTAAACAAAGTTGATAACGTGATTCGTGTTCGTGCCATTGAACATCCAGGCGCTTTCTACGAAGAATACTAATTAGACATGCTAAAAGGTTAGGGCTTTAGAGTCCTAACCTTTTTTCTATACATTTTTTAGCCTTTAGCTAGAATATTAGGGTGTTTTCTAATACTGAATTTCATATTAGAAAATTTCGCGAATTTTTCAAATATGGGGGAGCCATACTTGAAAAAATGCTCATTTTTTCGAGTATGAGATTTTATATTTGATTTTTTGCTCGTATTTATCAAATATAGCATTCCATATTTTACAGCGCTTCAGGGGTTGTCGAGTATGGAATGCCATTCTTGAAAATGAGCCAAATTATTCTAGTATCATTTTTCATACTTGAATATTAGCCATCTTTTTTCAAATATGAGCGTTCATATTTGAATCCCACTATTTTCGGGCTACATGTTTAGGATTGAAAACAATTTTTTGATTTAATAGGTATATTTTGGCGTTAAATCTGAAAGCGGTTTATAATCAAAAGTAGTAAATGCCGGTTTTGATTTGTTATTTCAGCATTATTTTACGAGTTGAAGGGAATGGGATTGATGATGATGTCTGGTATTTTTTAATCGCAATATTCTTGTTTTTTGCGATCATTGTTTTGTTGATATTGCTGCTTATTAGGGTATTACGCAATAGAAGGTAAGACTTTGTTTAGCTTTATGAGCTTGTTGGGATAGAGATAGATAATGAAAAAGAGGGCGAAGGCCCTCTTTTCGTTTGGATAAGGTCTATTTTGTAGTTGATAAGATTAAAGTTCCTTATTTTTAAATGCTAGGAATTGTTCTGTTGCAATGATGATGAGCAATATGACAGCAAAGAAGCCTTGCAATGGTTGGCTAAATGGAAAGAATGTTGTCAGGCTAAAGCCTATCAGTGCGAGACAATAGGTGTTATTGAATACTGTTTCTTTTTTGCTTAGTTTGTATGTTTTGGTGTTTGGCTTACTTGTAAGACGGAGTGGCGAAAATCTTAGGCTATTATAGATAAGTA
Organism: Aerococcus sp. 1KP-2016; assembly: GCF_002252085.1. Classification (GTDB taxonomy): domain Bacteria; phylum Bacillota; class Bacilli; order Lactobacillales; family Aerococcaceae; genus Aerococcus. Next base: position 9,665 of record NZ_NEEY01000038.1, on the reverse strand, counting down.
TGGCAACATCGACAAATTGTGCTAGCAATCTATCGCTTGGATCGTTCAAGAAGAGGATGATGAATAAACCAATGAGTGTTACAAAAAGATAGCTTTGTTTTTTGTTTGTTTCATTTGCAATGTCCTTCCTTTTGTTTGTGTAAACTATGCTTGTCTTTTGTATTTGATATGACGAATTAAATCGATTATTAAATACAAAATCATTATGAAACTAAATAAGAATTGTAATTGTCTATTTAAGGTAACAATAAATGTGATACCCCAACCAAGGAATATCAGCCAAAAAATGGCATTATATATTTTTTCTGAGTTGGTTAATGATATGTTTTCAGTAATTTGTTTTTTGGAAAAGGTAAAGGGCGCTCCTCTGAAGATATTGATGCCAACCAGTAATACAAATCCAATTCTCTGTAAGAGATAATTTCCGGGAAATTCCAAGAGAGAACTCAATAGTAAGATAATACCGATGGCCACAAGGTAGTTAATCATTCTTTGTTTGTTCATTTTATAGGTTCACTTTCTTTTGTGCGTAAGTGTCAGGAACGTTTCTTATTTATGATTGAATATATTGGTGGAAGGATGGCGAATACGATCATCATCACGAGAAAAAGTACACGTATTTGTATGTCTGACTGCATAAAGGATGAAATAGAGCTTCCAAGTAAGCCAATCCAGAAACCAACATTTAAGAGGTGGTCGATCAACTTTTGATGATTTTTATCGTTTGCGAATGCGTGAGTGGCGAAGGGTAGTATGATTTTAATAAGAAAAAAGATTACCCACAGTATTATGGTCAAACTTATTGTGAAGACGGATCTTGGAAAGTCAAAAAGGGCGATAATGGATAAAAGTGTAATTAAGCCTAAAATGTAGTTTAGGTACTTGTGGTGGTACATGTAGTGTCCTCCCTTTCTTTGTGAACGCATAAATTTTATACAGTAAATTATACAGAAAAAGCTACTGGTTGCATAATTAAATGAGGAATGGTTATGCTTTATTTTTTCAATTTGGGGCCGCTTTCTGAAACGCTAAGGATTTAGTGGTTGGTGAGTGAATGCTTGCGGAAAATATTTGGTGTTTTGCCGATGTTTTGACACTTATCTTGACTGAAATATGTCATTTTCACATCAGTAAGGGTCGGATTTTGTGCTAGATGATTTTCATAGAAAGTTGCGTAAAATTAGGGATGCAAGCGCTATTTATTTTCGGTATAATCGGAGGAGGAATACAATTTAGTGGAGGCGTTGTGCATGGAAGCAAAAACTTTATACGGTGCGATTGAGGCCGGTGGTACAAAATTTATTTGTGCGGTGGCGGATGAAAATTTACAAATTATTGATCAAGTTCGAATTGATACGACTGTGCCGGCGGAAACGATGATCCAAGTGAAAGCATTTTTCAGTCAATATAATGTGGTAAGTTTTGGTGTGGGTTCGTTTGGGCCAATCGATGTGAATCATGATTCGGCAACATATGGCTATATCACTAAAACGCCGAAGCAAGGTTGGGCGAATTATGATTTTGTAGGCGATTTGAAACGTTGGTTTGATAAACCTGTTGGCTGGACGACAGACGTGAATGGGGCGTCACTTGCAGAATATACTGCTGGTGCGGCTGAAGGTGCGAATTCATGTTTATATCTAACAGTTGGTACGGGTGTTGGTGGTGGCTTCACTATTAACGGAGATATCTATCATGCGTTTGGGCATCCGGAAATGGGTCATATTCATGTGCATAAACATCCAAATGATACTTTTGAAGGCGCTTGTCCCTTCCACGGAGACTGCTTAGAAGGTTTGGTTTCAGGTCCTGCAATTGAAAAACGTGTGGGTATCAAGGGCGCTGACATCAGTTCTGACCACGAGGTGTGGGATTATGTGGCTTACTATCTTGGTCAAGCGATTGCAAGTTACTCATTAGTATTAGCGCCAGAGCGTGTTGTGATTGGTGGGGGTGTCATGCACCAAGAACATTTATTAGACCGTGTGAAAGAACAAGTGGTTGCGGCCTTGAATGGTTACGTGACTTTACCGCCAATTGATGAATATATTCAATTACCAAAATTAGGTGATAATGCTGGAATTACGGGTGCCTTATTATTGGCTAAAGATGTTATCGAAGGTTAATTCTTTTAAAAAAAGTTTATATAGAGGGGTTGGCGGTCGCGCCAACCCTTTCCTTATGATTCTGTTACATCCGGACAGGCGCTATGTAGTCACCTGTCTTATTTGATGACACAGGTGATTAGAGAATCGCAGCAACTTCTAAAAAAAAGCAAAAATGCCCAAATGATTTGTTCACTCGGACATTCATAGTTTTCATAATTTTCCACATGGTCTGTTCTATATATACATGCTCATTTTCCCATAAAACTGAGCCTAAACACTTACTAGATTATCTGATAGATGGTATTAAGCTGACTTTGGCTTCATATTTCTGCACTCAAGATGATTTCGTCTGTTTTGACTTGCCAAATGGGACTGGCTACTTGAGCCAGTTGTTGCATGACCGGACTGACAAAGTCGCGAGGTACGAACAATCCTGATGTGAAGGCAAAGAATAAAGAAATACCCGTCGACATGAAGGTGATGATGCCTTTATTTGGTGCAATTGTAGCTAGGAAAAAGGCCATCTGTTCAATTGCTAGCATGGATACGAAACTGGATAATACCAACAGTATACCATGACTGGATGTTAGTGTATCGATACCATAAATAAAGCTAGCGATTACCATCAATAGTAACCAAAATCCAATACCAAAGACGGTGCAGGCTTATTCACAAATTGATGTGCTTCAGGCCATTAATAATCGGGCGCACGCAGAGCATCAGAACTTGATTCGTCTGCAAGACCAACAATCTGAGAGTCAACTGATGGCGGAACGGAAAAGGATCGTCAGCGAAATTCATGATATTCTTGGTCACCATTTGTCATCGGCTGTGATTCAAATTGGCGCGCTTGAATACACGACGGACGACCCGCAGATGCAGGAGACACTAGTCCAGGTCAAAGGTGTATTGAATACATCAATGAATAATATTCGAACGGTAATTCACGAGGAGCGATCATCAACAGTAGATATAGAACGTGAATTACAGGCACTCGCCGATTCCTTTACCAAAGCCCCCATTTATTTGCTGGATCAAAATACGCGCCCACTTCCAGACCAATATGCACATTCTATTATTCATATCGTGCGCGAGGGGCTAGCCAATATCAACAAACATTCTAACGCTAGCCAAGTGCAAATTCGTTTTATCGAGAGCTTGAATAAATGGCATTTGCTGATTGCGGATAATGGTCATCTGGTATCAGATGATAGTCATTCTGGTATTGGGATTATGGGTATGGAAGAACGCGTACATCTGATGAAGGGTAGCATGCACATATCAAAGGAACGTGGCTTTCATATTTTTATCACCATTCCCTTTGAGTAAGGATAGGAGGACAGGATGAAGATACTACTAGTAGATGATGATGCGTTAGTAACGAGTGGCATTGCCATTATTTTGAAGGCAAAGGCTAAGGAATGGGGTTTACAGATTGACACCGTAGGCATTGGTCGTGACGGTAATGAGGCAATCCGCTTGTATGGAACACATGTGCCAGATGTGGTGCTTATGGATATTCGCATGCCCAATATGCTAGGCATTGAAGCCGGCAAGATTATCCAGGCCAAGTATCCGGATGCCCGTATTATTTACCTGACCACCTTTTTGGAAGATGACTATATCATTGAAGCCTTGCGTTCAGGGGCTAAGGGCTATTTGCTAAAAACAGATTACGAGGCCTTGCTACCAGCCATCGAAGCGGTCGAACAAGGCCACCGGGTTTTTGGGGATGAAATTATTGAGAAAATGCCAACTTACCTGGATATGGCAGAACATACGGCGGCCGCAAGTAAGCTTGCCCCTCTTGATCCACGTTTAAGTGAGAAAGACCATGAGCTCATCTACTGGGTGGCGCAGGGAATGAATAATAAGGAAATTGCCAATATGATGCATTTTTCTGAAGGCACCATTCGAAATTATATCTCTGAAATCCTGGAAAAATTGGGCGTTCGCGATCGTACCCAATTAGCCATTTATTATTTTAAACATGTAGACGGGCACCATTAATGGGCCTGTCTTTTTTGCGCTTCTTATACAAATAGTGGCGGTAAATAATGTCAAACCTCTGGCATCATATGTCTAAAAGTGTGGTGTATCGTCCTTATAATTTACCTTCCATAAAAGTCTATCCCTAGATTAGCTTGCTATCGCCTTATATTTATATTGCCTCATTAAAATAATAGCCGGGGATTGCAAAGGGAAACATTTTGATTTGACCAGCTTGCTCGTCCGGTTTTTGTGGTACTTTCGTTGATAACTGGGCTTTGTTCGTGTATACTATTCTCTTGTAAAGGAAAACTGCTTGACAAATAATAGACTAGATAGAAGAGGCTTAGATGGAAATTCAAAAAACCAATGAAATGAATTCCTTATTGACCTTTTATGGGGATTTATTGACGGAAAAACAACGTGTTTATATTGAACTATACTATGCTGAAGACTACTCGTTAGGCGAAATTGCTGAAAATTTCGATGTGTCAAGGCAAGCAGTTTATGATAATATTCGCCGTACTGAAAAAAGTTTACTGAAATATGAGAACCACCTGCATTTGGCACGTGATTATTATGCGAGAGAGCTGTTGGGGATGAGATGGCGGCTTATGTTGCTGAGCATTACCCAGATGATGTCCAGTTGCAGTTGTATTTATCACAATTGATTGCCATCGATAATCAAGATGGTGACGTGCTAGAGGAAGACGGGTAAAAGCGTAGGGCTGTCCTTTTTCCAGTAATAGACGATTAAAAAATAAAATGAATCAAAGAAATATGAAGGAGTGTCACAATGGCTTTCGAAAGTTTATCGGATAGACTACAAGGTGCTGTCCAAACTATGGGTAAGAAGGGTAAAATTACCGAGGGCGACCTGAAGGAAATGATGCGTGAGGTACGTTTAGCTTTACTAGAAGCGGACGTCAACTTCAAAGTTGTCAAAGACTTTGTTAAACGCGTTAACGAACGTGCCCTAAATAGTGAAGTGCTACAATCATTATCACCAGCGCAACAAGTCGTGAAGATTGTTAACGACGAATTGACGGATTTAATGGGTGGGGAACATGTGGATATTCAATATGCCACTACGCCACCAACTGTCATTATGATGGCAGGTTTACAAGGTGCTGGTAAAACAACAACTGTTGGGAAACTAGCGAATTTCTTGAAGAAAAATGACCACAAAAAACCATTATTAGTTGCCGGCGATATTTATCGTCCAGCAGCGATTAACCAACTACAAACACTTGGTCAACAATTGGATATTCCAGTGTTTACCTTAGGTGATCAAGTTTCACCTGTAGAAATCGCTAAACAAGCGGTTGAACATGCGAAATTGCAAGGTTATGACTTAGTCTTCATCGATACGGCTGGTCGTTTACAAATCGACGAACGTTTGATGACTGAGTTGAAAGATATCAAAGCTGCGGTTCAACCAAACGAAATTCTATTAACTGTTGATTCGATGACAGGGCAAGAAGCAGCTAATGTTGCCAAAGCCTTTGATGAAGAATTGGATGTTACTGGGGTTGTCTTAACAAAATTAGATGGTGATACACGTGGTGGTGCGGCTTTATCTATCGTATCTGTAACGGGTAAACCAATTAAATTCACAGGTACTGGTGAAAAATTAACAGAAATTGAACGTTTCTACCCAGACCGTATGTCAAACCGTATTTTAGGTATGGGGGACATGTTAACACTTATCGAAAAAGCACAAGCAGAATTTGATGAAAATGAAGCGGAAGCTATGGCTGCGAAAATGCGTGAAAATACGTATGATTTCAATGACTTTATCAAACAAATGGACCAAATGAACAACATGGGTCCATTGAAAGATATTGTCAAATTGATTCCAGGTATGAGCAAATTGGGTAACCTTGATCAGTTAAATATTGATCCTAAACAAATGGCGCATACGAAAGCAATTATTCAATCCATGACACCATACGAACGTGAAAATCCAGATTCCATCAACCAATCTCGCCGTCGTCGTATTGCGAATGGGTCAGCTTCTACTGTTCAAGAAGTAAACCGTTTGATTAAGCAATTTAATGAATCACGTAAAATGATGTCAGCCATGACTAACGGCAACATGGGTGCTCTTCAAAATATGATGGGCGGCCTAGGTGGTGGCGGTGGTTTTGGTGGCAACCGTAATCAAAACCGTGTGGCTGAATTACAAGCGAAACAAATGGCGCGTAAGTTGAAAAAGGCTAAAAAGAAACGTTAAGTTGATTTCATTGGAAAAGGTCTGTCCTTTTTCAAAAAAAAAAAATCAACCTGTAAAGAGAAAATACTTTACAAGCTCGTAGAAACTTGTTAATATAGTTAAATGTGATGAGCTATTAGAGCTTTCAATATATAAAATTACATTCATTCTTAGGAGGAAATTATTCATGGCAGTAAAAATTCGTTTAAAACGTATGGGATCTAAACGTAACCCATTCTACCGTATCGTAGCAGCAGACGCACGTTCACCACGTGATGGTCGTATCATCGAAAAGATCGGTACTTACAACCCAACTACTAATCCTGCAACTATTGAATTAGATGAAGCATTAGCACTTAAATGGTTAGGTAACGGTGCGCAACCTACTGATACAGTTCGTGATATCTTATCTCGCCAAGGCGTTATGAAGAAACATCATGAAAACAAATTAGAAGCTAAAGCATCTAATAAATAAGCGTAAGTATTATGAATGAAATGCCAAATATCGAAGATTTATTGTTAACAATTGTTACACCATTGGTGAATCATCCTGATGAGATCCAATTGAACATTGTTGATGGAGATGAATTTTTAGAATACCATTTGTTACTACATCCTGATGATGTAGGTCGGGTGATTGGCAAGGGCGGACGTGTTGCGAACGCTATTCGTACGATTTTATACAGTGTGCGTGTGGCGGGACCAAAACGCGTAAGACTAGTCATCGAACGAGAAGAAGAATAACAGGATGTGAGAAAAAGCGTTTTGGCCCTAACCACTGGAAGACTATAGCAGTGGCACATGAAATGTGACGCAATATAGTCTGAAGTGGGCAAGGGACAGCTTTTTCGAACTCGACTTGATAGGATGTGAGCGCGAGCTCGATTTCACTTGGTGAGGCAATGCGACTTTAACGAGTCCGTTGTTAAACAGAAAAGTGAAATTTCGTCTTGATCATGAAGTTCCTTCGTGGTTGACGAGTCCGAGGCATCTATACTTCTTAGCGACAATACTTAGCCTAGAGGCGTGTGACTTTGATGTCCACGTCTTTTTTCATATCCAAAAAGCCTTAAATAAGGTAAAATAAGCTTGAACATTTGTGCATTTGCATGCAATTGGAAGGATGATATATATGGTGAAAATTGAAGGTATGCCTGAGGAGCAATTTTACATTGTGGGCAAGATTGTAAATACCCAAGCTTTGCGTGGGGAAGTCCGCGTGATGGCGACAACTGATTTTCCGGAAGAACGTTTTAAAATTGGCGCTAGCTTGAGCATTTTCAACGGCGACAAATTGGTGGAAGAAGTGAAAGTGGATGGTCACCGTTTACACAAAAACTTCAACTTGCTACATTTCAAAGGCAAAGACAATATCAATGATGTTGAAAAATTCAAAGGCATGGACTTGAAAGTCGCTGGTTCAGAGCGCGAAATGGATAGCCTTGAAGAAAACGAGTACTATTATGACGACATTATTGGCCTTGAAGTGCATACAACTGATGGCCGTAACTTAGGTAAGATTCGTGAAATTATTTCTTTACCATCTACTAACGACGTATGGTCGATCCAACAACCAAATAAGGGCAAAGATATCTTGATCCCTTACATTGAGGATGTGGTTTTAGACATCTTGTTGGACGAAGGCAAAGTCATTATCGACCCAATGCCAGGCTTAATCGATGACGTAGATGACGATGAGGACGAAACAGAAAAAGGTGATAATTAGTGCAAATTGATGTCTTAAGTCTTTTTCCCGAAATGTTCGACGGCCCTATGACAACTTCGATTATCGGTAAGGCGCAGGAAAAAAAGGTTGCGAACATCGATGTTACAGACTTCCGTAAATTTGCGGTCAATAAACATGGACATGTCGATGATTACCCTTACGGCGGCGGCGCTGGGATGTTACTACGTGTAGACCCCATTAATGACGCCCTTGAGGAGATCAACAGCAAGCATCCGGACACCAAAAAACGCGTGATTTTGATGGATCCTGCTGGCGAAACCTTTACCCAACGACATGCGGAATCATTCGCCCAAGATGACCATTTGATTTTCATCTGTGGTCACTACGAAGGCTATGACGAACGCATTCGTTCATACGTGACCGACGAAATTTCAGTCGGCGACTACGTGTTAACCGGTGGGGAACTTGGTGCCATGATCGTCATCGACGCTACTGTGCGCTTGTTGGATAACGCTGTTGGGAACGAAGATTCTATTACCGGCGATTCTTTCTCTACTGGATTATTGGAGTATCCACAATACACCCGTCCACCTGAATACAAAGGCATGAAAGTCCCAGATGTATTGATGTCTGGTAACCATGCGAAAATAGCAGACTGGAAGGGCAAAGAATCCTTGCGCCGTACTTATGAACGTCGCCCGGATTTATTGGATAACTACCCACTTTCCAACCAACAAAAAGTCTGGTTGAATGAAATCAAAGCTGAATCTAAGGATTAATTTGAAAGTGTGACGTGCAGTATTAAAATCTGTGCGTTGCGTTTTTTTGATTCTTCGGCATATGCTTGTTTTGAAGTGTATTTTATAATTGATAAAACATATTGATACTTGACGATGTTATCGCTTTCTTGGTAAAATTACCCGACATATAATATTGTCATAAAATATATAAACGTTTTTTATTGTGTTTAGATTGATAAATTAAAATTCAAATAAAATGGGAGCAAGAACTATGAATTCAAAAAACCGAAAATACCTAGGAATTGGAATTATGATTGTTTTAATTTTAATTGCAAGACAGGTTTTATCAAAGAGTCCGGAGGAAAAAGCTTATGAAGCTTTGATGGAGTATGTGAATGAGGAATATCCAATTTCGAATAAGGAATTTGATATTGAATATCCTAGTTTTAAGGAATTGTTGCCTGCTGCCATTGTTACTGGTCGAAATACTAATGGAAACACTACTTGGGATATTAGTTCACAGTATACTTTCAATCCTGAAAAGGTTGAAGAGGCCCTAGCCAAAAGTAATGAATTTGTATATCAAGACATACCGGATACTAACTTAAATATGTTCGGAGCATATGTTGAATTAACAGAGAATGGAGATTATATTATAAGTGAATATTGGGAGGGTGTTTCCTATAGGGATGTTGTAGGTGAATAGGTTATTTTTGTTGGGTAATTTCGCATATTAAATAAGAAGGTTGGAGATTAATGAGGATTAGAAGAGTAGCAACAATTTTGGGAATTTTAATCCTGAATAATTCATACTTTTAATTAAAACCATGTGAAACTGCCTCACGGCAGCTTACAATTACTTTTTCATCTTCACCCGTTAAGTGATGAAAAAAGAACCCCTTTCTGCTATGGTTAAAGTGACTAAA
>NZ_NEEY01000037.1 GCF_002252085.1 Aerococcus sp. 1KP-2016 | reverse complement strand
GTCCTTTGACACCTGTTCCCATGAAATATTTCAATCAAAATTTATAAGAATTTTTCAAAGTAAAAGGCGTACACAACTCTTATTAAGAATTGTGTACGCCTTTTAGAGGCCTTTTGTCCCAGCCTCTTTTAAATTGCTATAATTCATTTTCTTCCAACGGTTCAAATCAAAACGGTTATTGTCACACTCTGTTAAAACCTGTTCCAATAACCTGATTTGACTGCGTTTCAGAAAAATCAATAAGACTGAAGTACGTCTTATTCTCATTTTCTTCCAACGGTTCAAATCAAAATGGTTATTGTCACACTCTATCTTTCGGTTGAACGATGATCATTTCTTTGGTGAAGTGATTGATATTTTCTGTTCCGTCTGTGTGGGCGATGACTAAATCTTCTATACGAACGGCGGTATTTCCTGTTAGGTAAACACCTGGTTCAATCGAAAAGATGTTACCATCTTGGACAAGGTTTTGGTTAGCAGCAGATACATCACCTTTTTCGTGAACTTCACGTCCAATAAAGTGACCTAAACGATGTGTGAATTGTTCACCATAGCCATGTTCAGTAATATAATCACGGGCTGCAGCGTCAATACTTGCTAAACTAGCACCCACTTCAACAGCTGCAATGCCACGTAGATTTGCTTCTAAGACGATTTGATAAACTTCCTTGGCAGTGTCGCTAGGTTCGCCGTAGTACACCGTACGTGTCATATCAGAGCAGTATTCATCATGTTTGCAACCAATATCAATGACTACAGAGTCACCCAGTTGTGGTTTTGTATGGTCAGATTCATGGTGAGGGTCAGCACCATTTGCACCATAGGCAATAATTGGTTCAAATGAAAAGCCAGCATCTGCACCTTCTTCAGCATAAATTTTTTCTAAGGCATCGACGGCCTCAAGCTCATCCAAGCCTAATGGGATAACCTCTTCGATAAGGCGAGCCATAGCGCGATCATTTATGGCAGAAGCTATACGCATTTTTTCTTGCTCCTCAGCCGTTTTATGGGCACGTTGGTCATCAACCAGGTCTGATGCTACATCAAATGTCGCGTTGGGATATGCTTGTGCGGTAGCTAATAGTTGATCTGCTCGCCATAATTTATCTACGCCGATTTTGATGGTGGCATCAGTAGTTGGGAAGGTTTGAAGGGCTGCAAATGCTTGGTCGATACTCGTATTGTCGTCAATCCAAGTGACGTTAATGCCGGGTAGTTCGTTAAATACAAATAGTTTATTCGCGATAATTTGTGGTGCGTGGTTTGGCTGAATAATTAGTAGCCAAAAGCGTTCCATTGGATCAAAAATGACGCCTGTATAGTAGTCAATTGCTCCTTTATCGGCAATGATTAGGGCGTCTAATTGGGCTTTAGCCACTTGTTCTTGAATGTTCTTTAAGCGATTTGTGTGTTCTTGATTCATATTTCCTCCATCATTACCACTTTATAGTAAACCGTCCTCTGGTTCATCATGGTATTTTTCTTCTGCTTCAGGATGTGTTTCGATATATTCTTCAAATTCATTCAAGGTCATACCGTCATGGGCATCAAGGAATCCTGCACGACGTTCTTTCCGGTATTTCACCATTTTTTCCTTGAAGATGTCCCCAGTTGTTGGTGGTGTCCACGAAACGGCATTGGCACCAGCTTGGATGACTTCACGAATGGTGTCCTCTGTTTGTCCCCCCGTTGCGATGATAGGAACATGTGGGAAGTCGCGACGGATGCGACGGACGATGGCAGCTGTATCTTTACCCCCAGATACGTTTAAGATATCAGCTCCGGCTGAAATACGTGCGGCAATATCATTGTAGGCAGATACGACGGTAGCGATGATTGGTGAATCTACCGTATGCTCAATGTCTAGGATGTTTTCCGCTGTCATAGGTGCATTTACAACAACGCCTTGTACACCGGTTGCTTCAGCGAAAAGGGCAATATCAACGCTACGTTTTCCTTGCGTAGTACCACCACCCACACCTGCGAATACTGGTTGGCTAGCAACTGATGTCACCGCTTGAATGATTGCTGGATGCGGTGAAAATGGATAGACTGCCAAAACGGCATCCGCATTGCAATACAAAATGGTTGCAACGTCGGTTGTAAAGACGAATGACTTTAATGTACGGCCGAACACATTGATTCCGGTCGCTTCACTGATTACTTCAGGTACCATAACCATATCTTTTCTAAATTGCGAAGAGATATTTTGGGTACCATTTTTTGATTGGCTCAATTTACTAACCTCCGTTTATCTATATTATTTGTCGTATACGGACATGAACTAAGTCCATTATAGTACGCAAAGAAAAGGACTACAATTCTTTTACGTTGATCGATGTAAATGGTCTATTTTGCAGGTAATCTCACATGTTTAATATTGTATGTTAAAAAATATATCAAATAATATTGACTATTATTAAGAATTTGATTAGAATAGCTTTACCTTTAGACAAAAATATTGATACAATAGAATAGATTGAAAAAAGGATGAAAACAAACAAAATCAAAAGAAACGAAGAGGTGCTATATGATTACATTTGAACATGTTGAAAAATACTATGGTAAATTCCATGCGTTGAAAGATATTAATTTAAATATCGATGAAGGTGAAGTGGTGACACTAATTGGACCTTCTGGTTCTGGTAAATCAACACTTATCCGCACAATCAATGCACTTGAAAAATTAATTCAGGTACATTAATTGTTGATGGCAAAGATATTACAGACAAGAATACAGACATTCGTCAAATTCGTCGTGACTGCGGTATGGTTTTCCAACATTTTGAGTTATATCCTCACATGACAGTGTTAGAAAACGTTACATTAGCACCGTTAAAAGTCTTGAAGAAAACAGACTCTGACGCGCAAGACCGTGCAGAACAATTATTAAAACGTGTAAACATGTGGGATAAACGTGATTCTTATCCATCTCAACTATCAGGTGGACAAAAACAACGTGTTGCGATTGCTCGTGGTTTGGCTATGCGACCAAAAGTGATGCTATTTGATGAACCAACTTCAGCCTTAGACCCTGAGATGGTAGGTGAAGTGTTGGATCAAATGAAACGTATTGCTTTCGAAGACAATATGACTATGGTTGTTGTTACACATGAAATGGGCTTCGCGAAGGAAGTAAGTAACCGTACAATTTTCATGGCGGAAGGCGAAATTTTAGAAGACCGACCATCTAAAGAGTTCTTTGAAAATCCACAAGATGAACGCGCAATTCAATTCTTGAGTAAAATTCTAGTCTAGTTACTATTATCCATTAACTTAAGAAGAGAGGTAATGATTATGAAAAAAATATGGCGTATCGTCGCACTTATTCCACTATTATTTTTATTGACAGCCTGTGCAAGCGGTGCTGGTAGTAAAGCAGATATAGCATCACGGATTGAAAGCCAAGCCTACCCAACGATTACTTGGGGGGTAAAAGTAGACACCAACTTATTTGGTTTCTATAACATTAAAGAAAATCATATCGAGGGTTTCGATATTGATATGGCCAAAGAAATTACACACCGTATTGCCGGTGAAGATGCTGAACCAGTTTTCGTTGAGGTAACATCAAAAACACGTATCCCGTTATTGAAAAATGGTAACGTAGACGCTTTGATTGCAACAATGACAATTTCAGAAGAACGTAAGAAACAAGTAGATTTCAGTCAAGTATACTTTGATGCTGGACAAGCAATTATGGTACCAGAAGATTCTGATATTCAAGATGTGACTGATTTAACAAGTGAACACACAGTGTTGGCGGTTAAAGGGTCTACATCTGCGGATCGTATTAAAGAAGCTGCACCTGAAGCAAATATTTTAGAGTTAGAGAACTACTCTGAAACCTTTACAGCATTGAAATCTGGTCAAGGTGATGCCATGACAACTGATAATGCCATTCTATTGGGGATTATGGAACAAAATCCTGGTTACCGACTTGCGGGTGCTACTTTTACGAATGAACCATATGGTATTGCGGTGAATAAAGGACAAGAAGACTTCCTTGCACAAATCAATCAAGCAATTGATGATATGGTTGCAGATGGTACATATCAAGAAATTTATACAGAATGGTTTGGTGACAATACTGAGTCATCAATCGCAGAATAGGAGGGTGAAGATTTATGTTTAATATATTTACTGAATACAGTGATTTATTTATTGAAGGCTTCATCAACACACTGATTGCTTCTGTGATTGCACTCGTATGTTCGCTGATTGTTGGTGGGTTAATTGGTATATTGCAAACAACTGATAATAAGTTATTATCAGGAATTGCCAATATCTATGTTGAATTTTTCCGTAACATTCCATTATTGATTATTGTAATGTTCTTTTACGTTGTTGTGCCACTTTATGGCTTTGATATTACTGGTTTTCAAGCTGGTGTAATTGGGTTAACCCTTTATACATCATCATTTATTGCTGACGTTATTCGTTCAGGTATTGAAGCAGTGCCAACTGGTCAAATGGAAGCAGCTATTTCCCAAGGGATGACCTATGTTCAAGCAATGCGTTATGTTGTCTTGCCACAAGCAGTTAAAATTGTAATTCCGCCATTAGGAAATCAATTTATTAACTTGGTGAAAAATTCAAGTATCTTAGCGATGGTCGCAGGTCTTGATTTAATGTACTTTGGGGACCTTGTTGCGAGTCAAACCTTTAATACATTAGGTACTTATACTTTAGTAGCTTTAATCTACTTAATTATCACGGTACCTTTGACAATATTAGTGTCTCGTATCGAAAAAAATCTGAAACAACAAGACGTACGTTAGAAAGGAGCGATAAGATATGGATTTTGCAGGCGCACTACAATGGATGAACATCCAATTTTTGCTTAATGGTTTATGGATTACGCTTCAAGTAACGTTTTACGCCATTATTTTCTCATTGATTTTGGGTGGTATTTTCGGAATTATTCGTTTCATGGAATTGCCGTTTTTCTCTAAAATTCTTGGTTTTGTCATTGACGTTATTCGTAACTTACCATTACTATTAATCATTTTCTTCACCTATTTTGCTTTGCCGCAATTAGGTATTCGATTAAATATTTTCTGGGCAGCTGTAACAGCTTTAATGATTTTTGAATCAGCTATGATTTCTGAAATTATTAGAGGGGGATTGAATTCAATACCAAGAGGACAAGCTGAAGCAGGTATTTCAACTGGATTGACACGTGTTCAAACCTTGGTTTACATTCAACTACCTCAGGCTGTTCGTGCGATGGCACCTTCAATCGTGTCACAATTGATTGCCTTGATCAAAGATACTTCTTTGGCAACAATCATTTCCCTACCAGAATTGACACATAATGCAAAAATCATCTATAACCAAAACACTAACTATGTTATCCCAATGTTCGTTGTGATGACTTTGTTATATTGGATTATTTGTTACTCACTATCTCAATTCTCTAAATACTTAGCGAATCGTGGTTCTGCGAAAGCAACGCGTAAAGATGGCGCATTGCTTCAACAAAAATAAAATTATAGGTTGAATAGAGACTAGGACCGAGTTTGGTTCTAGTCTTTTTTTTGAGTATTTACGAGACAGTTGATAAAAGATTAATTTTCTATGATAAAATATTCAGTATGACAGACAAATAACGATACGTATAAATATCGAAGAAAGAGGGGACTGTATGCAAGCAATTCCGAACAAAACATCTGAATTTAAAGGGATATCCGGTGCATCGCTTAAATGGATAGCTATGATTACCATGATTATCGATCATTTTGGTGTAGGTATTCTAACCCCCATGATGGAGGCTGGAAATTTGTCTACATTCGACTATGCTAGTGTGTATACAGCGTATACGATTTCACGTTCCGTTGGTCGTCTAGCATTTCCCATATTCTGTTTTTTACTGGTTGAAGGCTTTTTCCATACTTCTAATGTCACAAAATATGCAACTCGACTAGCTGTATTTGCTGTTATTTCAGAAGTGCCATTTAATTTGGTAATTGACCAAACATTCTGGAATTTAGGCTTTCAAAATGTTTTCTTTACCTTGTTCATCGGACTGGTAACCATATGGGCCATGTCAAAAGTTGAAAATCAATTCTTGAAACTTTTACCAGTGCTACTTGGCGTTGTCGTAGCTGAGCTTTTACACACCGATTATGGCGCTTTTGGTGTCTTGTTAATTGCCGTATTATATCAATATCGTCAACTGCGATTATGGCAATCTATTATTGGTGGCCTAATGGTTGCTTGGGAAATTACTGCCCCCATTTCTTTTGTCCTCACTTATTATTACAACGGACTCAAGGGGCGTTACAACGCCAAATGGCTTTACTGGATTTACCCGGTCCATTTATTCATTTTCGGTCTCATCGGTCGCGCTATTCTAAACTAATATTATGCAAATTTAAGGAGCAACTCATATGAATGAACAAATTGATTACAGCAAATATATCCCTCAAATGATTGAAGATATCCAAAACCTAGTGCGCATCCCGTCAATTCGTGATGATGAAGCTGCAACACCTGATGCACCTTATGGTCCTCAAGTGCGTGCGGCATTAGATTTTATGCATGATATAGCCGAACGAGATGGTCTAAAGGTAGGTGATGCCTATCCCTATGCCGTCTATATGCAAGGACAGAACAATAGCGCGGGCGCACGTATCGATGTGGTAAGTCATGTAGACGTTGTGCCTGTTGGTACCTTGTCAAATTGGCAATATGAACCCTTTGGTGCCGAGATTGATGAGGATCGCATGTATGGTCGAGGCACGTCTGATATGAAAAGAAATGCAATTATTTCTTATTATGCAGCACGTATTTTACAGGACTACCAAATCCCAACAAAAAACACCATCCGCATTGTGATTGGTTCAGATGAAGAGTCTGATATGTCGGATATTCCCCATTATGTAGCCAAAGAAGGTGCACCGGATTTTGCTATTACTCCAGATGGGACTTTCCCCCTACAAATTGGAGAAAAAGGTGCGACTACTTGGGAATACAGTGGTCATGTGACGGATACTATTGTAGAGAGTGTACATGGTGGTGCCGGCTCAAATGTGGTACCTTCAGAGGCTCATTTTGTACTAGCAGCAGCTTATAAAGCTGAGTTGAGCAGTTATGCAGCTGATAGAAACTACCCAATTGAAGTGGCAGAAACTGACGGTAAGACGCATCTAACAGTGTTTGGTATTTCAGCACATGCTTCTACACCAGAGGCGGGAGATTCTGCGTTAACGCGTGGTTTTGATTTGATTGCTACGGTATACGGCGACACATTTGCTCAACGATATGTAGATCTATTCCGTGACTATTATGGTAGTGGTTTCGACATTGCCCGCGAACATGACGTGATGGGACCACTAACAGTTAATCAAGGGGTGTTCGATAAGGAAGCAGATGGCACCGTTGCGTTTACAATTGACATTCGATACCCAGAAAATATTACTGAGCCTGAATTGTCAGCAGCTTTTGCGAAAGCATTCCCTGCTTTGAGTGCTGTAAAACCATTTGATACACCACCCATTTTATCCGATGTCAAATTGCCAGCTAATCAGTTGTTACTAAAGACTTTCGCAGATCATTATCCAGACCATTCGCTTGAACCAATAATCTCTGGCGGGGTATCATACAGTAAAGTAATGCCAAATTGTGTCTCATTTGGCATGAACTTCCAAGATGATGTACATGTTGCCCATCAGGCGAATGAATATATCGAGTTAACAACATTAACAGATTTATTACAATTATTTACTGACGCTTTTATTCGTTTAGGTCAAGCAGATACATTGAAGTAAATCATCAATGAAAAGGGGGATATTGTGAACGAAAAAGAATTAGTTGGCATTGAAGCAGCTAAATATGTAGAAGAGGGTATGGTAGTGGGATTAGGAACGGGATCTACTGCCCATCACCTCATAGTTGAATTAGGCAGACGTGTCCGTGAAGAAGGGCTTCATTTCGTTGGGGTAGCAACATCAGTCCAATCGGCTGAATTAGCCAAAGAAGTTGGTATCAATATTCAATCGTTTAATGATGTCAAACAGATCGATTTAACGATTGATGGTACAGATGAGTTTGATCCAGAATTAAATGGCATCAAGGGCGGTGGCGGTGCGCATTTAATCGAAAAGATAATTGCAGTAAATAGCGACCGCGTTATCTGGATTTGTGATCATTCAAAAGAAGTCGCGCAATTAGGTGCGTTTCCATTGCCAGTTGAAGTAATTCGCGATGCGAGTCAACATCTATACGATAGCTTTGAAGTTAAGGGTTACGCCCCTAGCTACCGACTAACACCAGCAGGGGATAAATTTATCACAGACAATGGTAATTACCTGATTGACTTACATTTGGAAAAAATCATAAATGCGTCACAATTAGCTGAAGAATTAATTCACTTAGTGGGTGTAGTAGAACATGGCTTGTTTTTGAATGTCGCTGACCACGTGATTATGGCCAAAGCCGATAAAATCGTTCATTTTTATAAATAATATAAAAAGGAGACCAAAGCGCAAACTTTGGTCTCCTTTTTTTATTGATATGTTGATCAAATTTAATTGATTGATACTGAATTTTACATTGCAAATATTGTTTGAAACAGCTTTTATGAAAAATACCGATGAAAACGTTTCAAATCACATTTTTTTATGCATTATATGCACTAATTATGCTACGTCTTCGGTATCAGAAATTAGGAACCTTGCACAATGGTAAAAATAATTAAGATAACATACCATAGTATTTTGCGGTTTCTTTTCTTTTGCGCCTTTGTTCTCGCCATGTAGAGGACCTCCTTTAAATAAATAACTTTTTTGGTATGTTTTATTATACCATGAAAAATTTAGAAAGTGAAAAGGAATACCACTCTACCAGTGTATGCCCTTACATCTTTAATAAAAAATTGCATTAGGCGGATTATTGATGAACTTTGTAGGTATGTTAACAGATTCACGCTCATTTATATCATACACACGTCATGAGTATTTCCGTCGTTTATTCTGTGATTATATAGGTGATTTAGTAGAACGTGGTGAAATTCCAAATGATGAAGCCTTGTTAGGTAAATTGATTGCGAATGTTTCATACCATAATGCTATGGCGTATTTTGAGGCTTCTGACCTAGTTGCTAAATAAATTTCAATTCATATATACCTCAAACCCAGTGCCCAAAGCACTGGTTTTTTTGTACTCTTCCAACGGTTCAAATCAAACTGGTTATTGTCGCACTCTATTAAACTTGCTCCAATAACCTGATTTGACTGCGTTTCAGAAAAATCAATGAGACTGAAGTGCGTCTTATTTTCATTTTCTTCCAACGGTTCAAATCAAAACAGTTATTGTCACACTCTATTAAGTATTTCAGATTTTCCTAAGAATAGAAGATATGCATGAAAATGTGGTGATTTATGATAAAATGTTATATTGAGAGGTCGCGTTAAATATTTAAATTATAGTTGGGAGAAAATGAAAAATGAACATAGGTATCGATAAATTTAATTTTTTTACACCCCATGTATACCTAGACATGGAAGAGTTAGCTGAAGCTCGAGATGTCGATCCAGCGAAATTTACGATTGGTTTAGGTCAAATGCAACAAGCGGTTGCCCCCTTAACACAAGATCCTGTTTCGATGGCTGCCAATGCGGCATGGCCAATGTTGACAGATGAAGACAAAGCGGCAATTGACTTTGTCATTGTTGCTTCTGAATCGGGTATTGACCAATCGAAAGCGATGGCTGTATATGTACATCAATTATTGGGGATTAATCCTTATGCTCGTTCTATTGAGATGAAAGAGGCATGCTATGGTGCAACTGTAGGTATCCAGACAGCGGTAAATCATATTGCACGTCATCCTGAATCAAAAGTTTTGGTCATTGCAACCGATATTGCACGCTATGGTTTGCAAACGTCTGGTGAATCGACGCAAGGCGCTGGTGCGGTAGCAATGTTAATCAGTAAAGACCCACATATCGCAGTAATTAATGATGATGCTGTTTCGTATACGGGTGATATTCACGATTTTTGGCGTCCAAACTATTCACCGTATCCTGAAGTGAATGGTCATTTTTCCAACCAACAATATCTCCAATTTTTGGATAACGTGTGGACAAGTTATAAAGAACGATTTAATCATACTTTAGAGGATTTCAAAGCCTTTGCATTTCATTTGCCATATTCAAAAATGGGGCTAAAAGGATTACGTCAAATGTTACCTGAAGTAGATGAAATCAAACAAAATGACTTAATCGAGGAATTTGAAGCAAGTCGTGTCTATAATAAACGCGTGGGAAACATCTATACTGGTTCTTTGTACTTAAGTTTAATTTCGTTAATTGAACAAAGCACAAGTTTACAAGCAGGAGATTTAATTGGCGTGTTCTCCTATGGTTCAGGAGCTGTGGCAGAATTCTATTCTATTACACTAGTGGATGGATTTGAAGATCATTTAGCAGTTAAGCGACACCAAGAAATGTTAGACAATCGTATAAAATTATCCGTAACTGACTATGAATTAATCTTCCAAGAAGCATTACCTACAGATGGCAGCCAATTATTATTGCCTGAAGATGAAGAACAATTCCAACTTGCAGGGATAGAACATCACCACCGAATCTATAGATAATAAAAAGTGTAGTGACAAGTCATTTTAGCTTGTTACTACACTTTTTTTATGAAAATATCAGTCCTCGTGCAACTGCGCAACTATTTCCTTGGCTGTTTGTAAATTCATATGAGGCGCTTTCTCTAACGCATCAACTACTATTTGAATCTCCGACTCCAGTGCTCCTGCCTGAATAGCGAGTGAACGCGCTTGTAGATGCATATGTCCAGCTTGGATCCCTTCAGAAACTAAGGCACGAATTGCTGCTAAATTTTGTGCCAGACCGACACTAACCGCAATTTGCATTAATGTTTTAGCATCAGCTTGCCCCAAAATCGCTTTAGTAATTTGAACGGTAGGGTGAATGCCAATTGAACCACCAACGGCACCTAAGGGCATTGGGAGTGTTAAATGCCCCGATAACATTTCAGTAGCCGCATCGTAGGTCCATGTAGCCAACCCTCGATATTGTCCATCGCGACTAGCATATGCATGCACGCCGCTTCAATCGCTCGCCAATCATTTCCTGTTGCTAAGACGAAGGCATCAACGCCATTCATGATGCCTTTATTATGGGTGGTTGCTCGGTAAACATCTACTTGAGCAAGTTGACTAGCTTGGGCAATTCTTTCTGCTACTGTTGGTCCATCCAAATCATTCTTGGCAAAAAGAGTAGCTGGAATTTGACAACTTGCAGTTGCAGTTGCTTCGAGTGAATAATTACTTAAGATTGCCATTAAGGCCTCTAGGTTCTCGATAAAATCAACCTGAGTGAGTATATGATACTTTAAAGCTTCTAGCATTGTGTTCATCATATTCGCACCCATGGCTTCTTGGGTATCAATGGTAAGATATATATTGAAGAATGCCTGATTATTCGCAGATGCTGGGAAATATTGGCTGCTGATTGATCTAGCACCACCACCACGTTTCACTATAGAAGGGTAGGCGGCATTAGCTATTGCTAATAAATTGTCTTCGTTGGAGCGGATCCAGGTGGAGAATTGATCTGCCATTTCTTGAGTAGCCACTTTAGTAAAAGCGATTTGCCCTGTCATGAGACGACTATCCACCTGAGCAGTGAAACCACCGCCAGCACTAATTATTTTAGCGCCATTTGAAGCAGCTGCAATGACCGAAGGTTCTTCAGTTACCATGGGTACCTCGATCTCGCGCCCATTGATTGTAAAGTTAAGTGCCAAACCGTAGGGCAGTTTATATGTAGATAGGGCATTTTCAATCATGTTGTCAGCGATATCGTCTGATAAACCTGTACCGTTTAAGAGCATTTGTGCTTGGTCTGCACTAATACGATTGGTTTGTTCGAGAATTTTGATTCTATCAGGACGTGTTTGTTTGTAATATGCATGAAATTGGGCATCTGACATAATTTTCTCCTTTAAAAATAAAAAATGATGACATAAGGAAACGGACTAGTCGTGACCAGCCCGTTTGATGAAATGTTATTGTGCCTTTTGTAAGTAGATATTGTCGTTCACCATTTGGCCGTCAACAATAAGTACGAATACTTGTCTGAAATCATCAAAATCAACACGATTATCATGACCTAGAATTTTCAAGGCTGAGGTTTGGACGTGCACTTTACCGATGTGCGTTTCTAATACTTCATCATAAATTGAAAAATCTGTTTCATTCGTACGAATCACCAAATCAATATCTGGGTCTTTACTGATGTTCAAACTATTTGTATCGCTTAAACAGATGTTTTCAAATTGTGATAATGATTGCAATTTATTAATAGCCTTAGTACTAAAAAATAACTTCAAAGCCCATCCCCCTTTAAATCTCTTATTTTAATCGAATAAAAATAAGTAGTTATGTTCATAAAAACGAATATATCATATATATGATATATTTGCAATAGTATGGTTTTAATGGAAATCTCATACAACACTATTATACCTCAATAATAAAAATTTATAAAATGTTTAATTTTATACTTGTCAAAAGACATTTATTGCGCTAATATTATAGGAAATAAAACAAAATATGCACTAGGGGAGCTTTTGCTGAGATGTTTCAAAACAGACCCTCATAACTTGATCCAGTTTATGCTGGCGTAAGGAAGTGTTCAATAACCAATTTATTTTTGGTGAATGATTTATGTTGATAAATCGATGAATACAATGAGAGGTCGTGTGTATCACTAGTTGATACATGCGATTTTTTATTGACAACTTTCCGTGGTATCTGGTCCTTTAGTGTATGGACAAAGGATGGAGAATATTTATGCGTTCAAAAAATTTATATGGTAATGTCGAAGCGGCAATTGCTGCAGTGATTGCGTTCTTGATTTCAATGGTTCCTTTACAAATAGGCCCAAGCTTTGGCATTCAGTTGTCCCTTGTAGCGATTTATATCGTTGCCTTTAGAAGAGGTGTCCGCGTTGGTGTCATGGCAGGTTTCTTGTTTGGTTTACTTCAATTGATTACAGGTTTTGGCCAAATTCTGTCACCATTGCAAGGATTCATTGAATATATTTTTGCTTTCCTTTTCGCAGGTTTAGCTGGTTTATATGCAGTTCAAACGCAAACAGCAGTTGAAGAAAAGGACAACAAGCAATTATTATTTGCGATTGGGAAGGGTACGTTCATCGCTATTATCACCGAATATTTCATCCATTTCTTAGCAGGTGTAGCTTTCTGGGGTCAATATGCCCCTGAAGGTATGGGACCTTGGGTATACTCAGGTATCATGAATTCTGGTTCAGCACTTGCAACATGGATTGCAACCTATGCAGTTGCGTTTATATTGATTCGCACCAATAAAAAATTGGTAATCGCCAATCAATAATATGATTTCACCTCTCAACCTAAGAACACGTTTGGTGAATGATATTTACAAGACGATTCATAGGGTTTAAGAGACCTTACAGGACCACAAAGATTAGCCAGTCTCTGTGGTTTTTTTTGTGCAAAAGCATAAAGAAAAGAGGACCAAAAGCGCGTGGCTTTTTGGTCCTCTGTAAAACACATATTATGAGAAGAATGGACTATTCAGCGTTTTCTTCATCTTTTTCGTTGATAACTTCTGGTTCAGCAGTTTCAGCATCTGGATCTACGGCTTCAGGTTCTTCATCTGGAGCAGAAACAGTTACGACTACTTCATCAGCATCAGTTACTAATTCGATACCGTCTGGTAATGATAATTGACCAGCAGTAATCGAGTCACCAATGTTTAAACCTGTTGCATCAACTTCAACTGTATCTGGTGCAGTTGCTGGGTCAGCGATAACATTAATTTCCAATAATGTTGTAGCGACAACACCATCTGGATCTGCTAAGGCATCGTCATTTGTGATGACAACTGAAATTGGCATTTCAAGTTTTTCACCTTTTTGATTGCTTGTAAAGCAATGTTATAGATAACTGGTTTTAGAGAAGATTGTGTAATTTCACGAATATAACTGTACGTGTTTTACCTTCTACTTCTAAGTCGAAAACAGAGTTTAAACCAATTTCACGACGGATTTGTTCAACGTCTGCAACTGCCATTGCAATGTTAATTGGGTCTAGGTCACTAGCATATACTGTACCTGGGACTAAGTTTTCGTTACGTAATAATTTTGCTGCTGATGTACCAACAGTTTCACGTTTTTGAGCTGTAAATTTCATTCGAATACCTCCTGAGTATTTACGTTTCTTGAGTTTTCTAATTATTAGAAACATGATTCATTATAACATATATGAGCTTTGAAATCTATTTTAATGTATATAAATTAAAAAATATAATTTATGATTATATTGAGAAAGCATCCTTTGATCGGCTGAAGTATGCCATATTTGCTTGGTATATGTTAAAATAGGGCAAACAATGTAAAGCAACTTTAAATAGGTAAATGCTTAGTCGTCTAGGAGGAATATGATGCAATTCAAAAGTACCCGTAATGCAGAAAATATTGTTACAGCTTCACAAGCGATTATTCAAGGATTGGCCACAGATGGTGGTTTATATGTGCCTTCAGAATGGCCAGAAGTATCTCTTGATTGGGAAGTATTGAAAGATTATAGTTACCAAGAAATGGCCTATTTCGTCATGTCCATCTTCTTTGATGATTTCTCTGAAGCTGATTTAAAAGCTTGCATCGATGCAGCTTACGATGAAAAGTTCGATACTGATGTCATCGCACCCTTAGCGAAAGTTGGCGATGATTATTATTTAGAATTATTCCACGGCCCAACAATTGCCTTTAAAGACCTAGCGCTACAAATCTTGCCACACTTAATGAAAAAATCAGCTGAAATGAACGAAAATACCAACGAGATTGCTATACTTACAGCAACTTCTGGGGATACTGGAAAAGCTGCAATGGCTGGTTTTGCAAATGTACCAGGTACGAAAATCATTGTTTTCTACCCTGAAGGGGGTGTGTCATCTATCCAAGAAAAACAAATGGTGACCCAAAAAGGGGACAATACTTTTGTTGTTGCGATTAAAGGGAACTTTGACGATGCGCAAACAGAGGTGAAGAATCTTTTTAACGATGAAGGGTTACGCGAACAATTGGCAGCGGAAGGTATTCAATTCTCAAGTGCCAATTCTATGAATATTGGTCGCTTGATTCCACAAGTAGTATATTACTTCTATACTTATGCGCAATTAGTGAAATTTGAAGAAATTGTGGCTGGTGACGACTTAAACTTTGTTGTACCAACAGGGAACTTTGGGGATATATTAGCAGGTTACTACGGCAAACGCTTAGGGTTACCAGTGGGTAAATTGGTTTGTGCATCAAATGACAACACTGTCTTATATGATTTCTTTAATACAGGCGTTTACGACAAAAATAGACCGTTCAAATTAACTATTTCGCCATCAATGGATATTCTAGTTTCAAGCAACTTTGAACGTATGTTATTCCATGCTTTAGGGGATGATACCGCGCAATTGGTGCAATTGATGTCTGACTTAAATTCAAAAGGGAGCTATACTTTCCCTGCCAATGTAAGTGAACACTTTGCGGATTATCTTGGAGAATATGCTGATGAAGCTGAAACGAAAGCTGAAATCAATCGTGTATACAGTAACTTTGATTATTTAATTGATCCACATACAGCAGTGGCTTCTGCAAGTTTACAAAAATTAAAAGCTAGAAATGGACTAGAGGGTGCAAATGTAGTTGTATCAACTGCAAGTCCTTATAAATTCCCACAAGCTGTGTTAACAGCGGTAGGGCAAGATGTGACAGACTATGACGATGAAGATTTAGTAGCAGGTATCAAACACTTTAATCAAGGTGAGTACCCAAATGCAATCAACGAAATTCGTGATGCTGAAGTACGCCATAATCACATTTCAACTGTAACTGGAATGAAAGATACGGTCGTAAATATCCTATTAGGTGACGCATAAGATACAGATTTGGAGGAAATTATGCTTAAAGGACTCAATTTAACTGTCGTTGTGACAGGTGGGATTGCTGCCTATAAGGTCCCTGATTTTGTGCGCACGCTCATCAAAGCCGGGGCAAATGTACGTGTCGCTATGACGGAGGCAGCTTTACAATTTGTCACGCCTTTTACTTTTGAAGTGCTGACAAAATATGCTGTATTGGTTGAAGGGCAAGATTATCCGGATCCAGTTGCGCATATTGCCTTAGCGGATTGGACAGACTATGCCATTGTCGTACCAACTACGGCCAATACTTTAGGAAAGTATGTGCACGGTATCGCAGATAATGAGGCCTTGTCTATGTTATTGGCCTTGAATAGTCCAATTCTATTTGTGCCAGCCATGAATGAAAAAATGTGGGCGAATCAAGCAACACAACGAAATGTAGCACAACTTCGCCTAGATGGACATATCGTCCTTGAACCAGACACTGGTTTTCTTGCTGAAGGTTATGAAGGAAAAGGACGAATGCCAGCACCGGATGTTATTTTCCAAGCAGTGCAAGCCTTTGTAACGCTTAAGCGTTTACCTCAACCCTTATCGTTAAGTGGCGACCGCATATTGGTATCAGCAGGTGGAACGACTGAGAAATTAGATCCTGTCCGTTTCTTGACCAATCGTTCATCTGGAAAAATGGGTGTAGCCATTGCAAATGTGGCGGCCCTAGCAGGTGGAGACGTGACCCTTGTACGAACAAATCATGCGATTGGCTTGCCAGTATTACCTGGCATTCATATTATTACTGTTGAATCTGCCCAAGAATTGCATGACCAAATGCATGCCCAAGTATCGGATAAGGATATCGTCATTATGTCTGCAGCGGTATCAGATTATCGTGCTGCCAATCAAGCTGATCAGAAAATGAAGAAAAATCAGTTTTCTTCGGATGGTGGTGGCTTAACCTTAGCTTTAGTGAAAAATCCTGATATTTTGGCCAGTTTGCCAAAAGAAGGACATTACACAGTCGGATTTGCTGCAGAAACGCAGGATGTGATTCACTATGCACAACAAAAATTGGTGAAAAAAGGTGTCAACATGATTGTTGCCAATGATGTATCCGATCAAACAATTGGTTTCAATTCTGACGACAATCAAGTGACTCTGGTAACGGCGGATGACACGGTTACTTTGGAACGTCAAAGTAAAATTGGTGTTGCAGCAAATATCCTAGCAGCAGTTCAAACAGATAAAAAATAATACAAAAAAAGCAAGTAAGTCACTAGTGAAGACCAGTAGTGTGAATCTCTACCCGAAAACTGAACACTCAAAAAAAGAGTGTTGTTAGTTTTCGGGTTATTTTTATGCAATTTTTCGGTATACTTTATTTGCGTTATACAGAAGGGAGTGGGCATTTTGAGTAAAAAG
>NZ_NEEY01000036.1 GCF_002252085.1 Aerococcus sp. 1KP-2016 | reverse complement strand
TCTTCAAGATTACTGGAAAATCATATCGTATGAAAGGGAAAATATAAATGGACTTCTAAATTAGACTGTCAAAAACCTACATTTTTATTCTGTCATAAACCTACAATTTTATACTGTCCTTGACAATTATCGCCCCTTCTCAGCAATGTCTACTTACATGAACTGGATAAAGAACTTGAGAAAAGAGGACATCATTTTGTACGATATGCAGATGACTTCGTCATTTATGTAAGAACAAAACGAGCAGGAGAACGTGTGCTAGAAAGTGTATCTCGTTTTATTGAAAGAGAACTCAAGCTGATTGTCAATACAGATAAAAGCAAAGTTGGCTCACCTACCCGTTTAAAGTTCTTGAGCTGTCTGATGAAACAAGTGAATGGAACTTGTCGTTTTATACCTACCAAAGAAGCTAAAAAGAAATTTAGAGCAGAATTAAAACGACGAACCAGTCGCAAACGTCCAGGGGATTTCAAAACTATTCTAAATGAAATCAACCAAGTAACAAGAGGATGGATTGGTTACTTTGGATTAGGGTTCATTAAATCTTTTATTCAGAAAGAAATAGAACCTTGAATACATCACAGAATCAGACAGCTTATTCTCAAAAGATGGAAACTACCAAAAACAAAAATAACGAAGTTATTAAAATATGGATTAAATTTAGATAGAGCCAAAAGAATCGGTTATTCCAGAAAGAAATACTGGAGATTATCTAAATCACCAGAGGTTCACTGGGCCCTTACAAACGAAAGACTCCACCACTGGGGCTTAGTATCGAGTCTGCTTACGCAAGATATTGAACCGCCGTATACGGATCCGTACGTACGGTGGTGTGAGAGGTCGGAGCCGTGAGGCTCCTCCTACTCGATTGTCTAATATATTGTAAAAGGTCACATTTTTAAAAGAATAAATACAAAAAAGGTGATATTTTGTATTAAAATAGTTTTTATTACTTTTATAAAATAATAAAAACGTTGATATAGTAAAGGTTATAAAATAACCTTTATCATATCGTGTGACTATCACTTATAAATATAGTAAACTAGAATTATCTTAAGAATTTCTTTATAAATAAAGGAATTCTATTTTTACATCAAAAGGAGATGGAGAAAATGGATTTATCTAGTTTATGGTCAGGATTCATAGCAAGCCTACCAGCAGTAGTTGGGGGTATTGTATTAATTCTTGTTGCATGGTTAGTTGCTGTATTAGTAAAGAATGCGGTTTCTAAAGGGTTAAAAGCAGCGGGTTTAGGTAATCGATTTGTTCAGTGGCGTCTTGCTGAATCTGCAAGTCAGGCAGAAGCAACATTTGATACAATTGGTCAAATTCTATATTACATCGTTTGGGTATTATTCCTACCTGGTATTTTCGAAACATTTGGTTTAACTTCAATCGCATCACCAATTCGTGATATGACAACTACTGCTTTAGCCTTTATCCCGGCTATCGTTGGTGCAATCATCATTATGATCGTTGCTGTTGTTGTTTCTCGTTTAGTGAAACAATTGGTTTATTCTTTAGTTAAAACCATCAATATTGATAAATATGTTGCTAAATTCACTGGTAACAAAGTACAAAATGGTCAATCAACTGATACTATTGCGAATGTGCTATCATGGATGGCTTACATCGTTGTATTCATACCAATTGCTGTTGTGGCCCTTGAAACATTAGGTATTTCTTCAATTGCACAACCAATTATTGGTGTGTTAAATAGTATTGCAGCAGCAATTCCAAATATCTTAGTTGCTGTAATCTTACTAGCTGTCGGTTTAGCAATTGCTAAAGTATTAGGCGATCTAGTGAAAAACTTGCTAGAAGGTACTGGTTTAAACAACCTATTTAACCGTGAAACAGGTACGAGCGCACCAAATATCAATATCTCTGAGATTATTGGTCAAGTAGTTGCTGTAGTTGTAGGTTTATTCTTCACTGTTGAAGCATTGAACGCTTTAGACTTAGCAATCTTAAATACAGTTGGGGCAGCAATCATTGCTTACTTACCAAATGTATTAATCGCTTTAATCATCTTAGGTTTAGGTATCTTTGGTGGTCGCTTTGTTGGTGACTTAGTGAATAAAGCAAGTGCTGGTAAATGGGTTGGCGAAATTGTCAAAGGTGCCTTTATCGTCTTCTCAGTATTTATGGCGTTAGACCAATTAAACTTTGCAAATAGCATTGTGAACATGGCCTTCTTATTCATTATTGGTGGTTTATCAGTTGCCTTTGCCCTTTCATTTGGTTTAGGTGGCCGTGATTTTGCCAAGAAACAACTAGAAAAATTAGATCAAAAAATTGAAGAAGAAACACATTCAAATAATGACAACAATCAATTCTAATGTGTAAATCTTACATCAATCAAAAAGGGTCAGGGCTGATAAGTCCTGGCCCTTTTTGTTGTTATTGGATGAAGTGAGCAGTGTTTAGATGGAGAATGTTTAAATGATTGATAAGCTTATTCATATTTCTTTATTTAGCTTATGAAAGCGTATACAATTATAGATACAGAATAGGCTAAATAGATTGGGGGGATTGAAAATGATGGTGAAAAAGTTAGGGGTATTATTAGTAGGATCAACTATCTTGTTGTCTTCATGTGGTTTGTTTGATTGGGGTAAAGGCAATGGGGATATATATGGCTCTTCATCATCTTCCGCTACATCGCAGGAGGTGAGTGAATCAGAATCATCGAAGTCTGCTTCTTCAATTAGTAGCCAATCTAGTGTGAGTGAATCTAGTAAACCTAGTGCATCTAGTACATCTAGTACATCTAGTACATCTAGTACATCTAGTACATCTAGTACATCTAGTACATCTAGTACATCTACTGCGTCAATCGTAAGTTCTAGTGCATCAACTAGTAGTTCAAGTATAACTTCTTCCAGTTCTACAGTGTCGTCTTCAGCTACCTCATCTTCCTCAATTGTAGCGGATGCCAGTGTAGCCACGTACTTTCCGTTGGCTAAAGGCTATCATGCAAGTTTTACAGGGGATAGTATGGAATATTCTAGCTTTACGCGAACATATGACTTTATCGATGCTAACCTTCTATATATGCGTTCAGACAATGGAGGCACTACAACCCTTGAAGTGGTGAAAGTAACTAAGGATAAGGCGCAAATCCTATTCCGTCGACCCGAAGCCTATGCCCATGAAGCAATTCCTCAAGATCTCGTGACACAAATGAGTGAGCCAGGTACCATTTACCTACAAGCACCACTTGAAGAAGGGCATAAATGGCAAACGACAGATGGTAGTCGAGAAATTATTGGCATCGATGTAGCCATTAAGACACCTACAGGTAATTACAAAACAATTGAAGTAATCGAAAAAAGAAATGATGGTAGTACGCGAACTGAATACTATGCCAAAGATGTAGGGCTTGTATATGCAGTAGATGAATTGACTGGTGAAAGTGGTTATTTGGTTACCCAAAGCTTAAGCAAATTAGCATTTAAAGGTTGGACGGAGTCAATTCCATATCAATATGTGACTGGACCGGATGCCTTTGAAACGGCAACTGAGAAAGCTTGGATGACAACAAATACATCCATGGCCCTCATCTTTACAGAAATGTTCCAAGGCAAATATACAGTTGGGGAAGTACTCTTACCTAAACGTTCAAGCATTCAAAGTATTACCACGAATGGACAAATGTCTGGTCAGGGTAAGGTGATTACTGTAGATTTTACGGGCGATATAGCAAGTATAGCAACCGATGATTTGGGTAAAGAAAAGCTGGATGCTATGATAACAAGTATTGACCAATATTATAATGCGGATGAGGTAGCCGTTACTGTAAATGGTAAACCGATGGTGGTAAAAAATATTGTGACTTTAACTAAGGAAGAACCATATTATCCAATTGATCAAGCTAGAGAAATGTAAGCATAATAAAAGGGTGCGAATTCATTTTTTCGTATCCTTTTCTGCTATTTCATTTGCTTTATAAGCAATAAGCGTTTATAGTTTACAATTGAAGCGGTATTGCGTATAATACCCAATGTATAAAATTTAAGTCTGACAGTCAAAGTGTCTTTCTACCTGTTTCAAAAATGAGGGGTAGATTGGGCGCTTTTTTATATGCACAAATATAAACAATATTAGATAAATTCTCCATAGAAAGGAAGTTATGCATGATTACAAGTGGTTTTGATACAATTGCGGCGATTTCATCTGCACCAGGTGAAGGGGCAATTGGGATTGTTCGTCTATCTGGCGACAATGCGCTAGCGATTGCTGATAAGGTATATCAATTAGGAAAGAAAAAGTTAAGTACACAAGATTCTCATACGATTCATTATGGACACATTGTTGATCCTAATAATGGTCAAGACATTGATGAGGTGATGGTGACGGTAATGCGTGAACCCAAAACCTTTACGCGTGAAGACATTGTCGAAATCAACACACATGGTGGGATTGTCGCCACTAATCGGGTACTTGAATTAGTCTTACGTGAAGGTGCAACATTAGCCGAGCCAGGTGAATTTACCAAACGTGCCTTTTTGAATGGCCGAATTGATTTAACCCAAGCCGAAGCTGTAATGGACTTGATTCGTGCGAAAACGGACCGTTCTATGGACTTAGCGGTCAAACAATTGGACGGAAATTTATCTCATTTAATCGAAAATTTGCGTCAAGATATCCTAGATACACTTGCACAAGTAGAGGTAAATATCGACTATCCTGAATATGATGATGTTGAAGAAATGACCTTGAAATTGTTAAGTGAGAAGACAAAACTCATCAAAGAACGGATTGAAGGGTTACTATCGACAGCGAAACAAGGGAAAATTCTACGTGATGGTATTTCAACAGCAATTGTTGGTCGTCCAAATGTAGGGAAATCTTCATTATTGAACACGTTACTACATGAAGATAAGGCCATTGTGACAGATATTGAGGGAACAACTCGTGACACTGTTGAAGAATACATCAATATTCGTGGCGTACCGTTGAAATTAGTCGATACGGCTGGTATTCGTGAAACTGAAGATGTGGTAGAACGTATTGGGGTGGAACGGTCTAAGAAGGCTTTAGATGAAGCTGAATTAGTACTTTTACTATTGAACCAAGCTGAACCACTAACGGATGGCGACCGTGCCTTGCTTGAATTAACGCAAGATCATAAACGCATTATTATTATGAATAAAATCGATTTACCAAACCAATTAATGAAAGAAGCATTGCTTGAATGGGTTGAAGCAGATGAAATCATTGCTACGTCGATGACCACGCAAGAAGGTATTTCAGAATTAGAAGCGAAGATTGCAGATTACTTCTTCTCAGGTCAATCTGGTGAACGTGATGCGACATATGTATCGAATGCACGTCATATTGACTTGCTACAAAAAGCGAGCCAATCCCTTGATGAAGTATCGATGGGCATCGAAATGGGTATGCCGGTTGATTTAATTCAAATCGACTTTACCCGTGCTTGGGAAATCTTAGGTGAAATTATCGGTGAAAATGCACCGGATGAATTATTAACACAATTATTTAGTCAATTCTGTTTAGGTAAATAATCAGAGAAGGAAAGGGTGAAAAGATGCAAACTTATGAAGCAGGTAGTTATGATGTCATTGTAGTTGGTGCCGGTCATGCAGGAAGCGAGGCAGCACTTGCAGCAGCGCGTATGGGTGCTGAAACAATGCTGATTACAATTAACATTGATATGGTCGCTTTTATGCCGTGTAATCCATCAATTGGAGGACCAGCTAAGGGTGTAGTGGTACGTGAAATCGACGCCTTAGGTGGTGAAATGGGCCGTAACATTGATAAGACATACATTCAAATGCGTATGTTAAATACAGGTAAAGGCCCAGCTGTGCGTGCTTTACGTGCACAAGCAGATAAAGATGAATATGCGAAAGAAATGCGTAAAACGATCGAAGGACAAGAACGCTTAACTTTACGTCAAGGTTTAGTAGACGATTTAATCATTGAAGATAATGTGGTAACTGGTGTTATTACGAACACAGGTGCTATTTACCGCGCGAAGGCCGTTGTTTTAACAACTGGTACTGCTGCACGTGGTCAAATTATCATCGGTGACTTGAAATATTCTTCTGGTCCAAATAATTCGCAAGCAGCAGAAAAATTAACAGGCAATTTAGCGGAAAAATACGGTTTTGATATTACTCGTTTCAAGACGGGGACACCACCACGCGTGGACAAACGTACAATCAACTATGATGTAACAGAAATTCAACCTGGTGATGAGGCGCCAAACCACTTCTCATTCATGTCGAAAGATGAAGATTACTTGCCATTATCAGAACAAGTACCTTGTTTTCTAACTTACACAAATGAAGCAACACATGAAGTGATTCGTGACAACTTATACCGTGCTCCAATGTTCACGGGTATTGTTGAAGGTGTTGGTGCACGTTACTGTCCTTCAATCGAAGATAAAATTGTGCGTTTTGCGGATAAACCAAAACACCAAATCTTCCTAGAACCTGAAGGATTAGATAATGAAGAAATCTACGTTCAAGGTCTATCTACTTCACTACCTGAAGATGTACAAAATGACGTGATTCATTCAATTAAAGGTTTGGAAAACGCACGTATTATGCGTACAGGTTATGCAATTGAATACGATGTGGTCAAACCAAACCAATTAAAAATGAACTTGGAAACAAAGAAAGTGGCCAATTTATTTACTGCTGGTCAAACGAATGGTACATCTGGTTATGAAGAAGCAGCAGGCCAAGGTTTGTATGCAGGTATCAATGCCGTATTAAAAATCCGTGGTGAAGAACCATTTATCATTAGTCGTGACCAAGGGTACATGGGTGTTATGATCGATGATTTAGTAACAAAAGGAACCACAGAACCATATCGTCTATTAACTTCTCGTGCAGAATATCGTTTGTTATTACGTCATGACAATGCGGATGTACGTCTAACAGATAAAGGCTACGAATTTGGTTTAGTTTCTGAAGAACAATACCAATTATACAAATCAAATCAAGCACAAGTTGCAGAAGAATTAGAACGCCTATCAAATACGCGTTTGAAACCAACGGCTGAATTACAAGCCTACTTGGCAGAACGCAATTCTGCTGAATTAAAAGACGGTATTATGGCTGCTGATTTATTACGTCGTCCTGAATTGAAAATTGATGATATTTTGAAATTTGCACCAAGTGAAAAGGCATTATCACGTCAAGTCACTGAGCAAGTTGAAATTCAAATCAAATATGCAGGATATATCGTGAAGGAACAACGTAAAGTTGAAAAACTACACCGTCTAGAACAAAAAGAAATCCCTGAAGATATTGACTGGGATGCTATTGAAAGCCTAGCAACTGAAGCACGTCAACGTTTGAAAGAAATCGGACCACGTACTTTGGCACAAGCGAGTCGTGTATCAGGCGTTAACCCTGCTGACGTATCAATTATCATGGTGTATTTACAAGGTGGACACGTAGCACGAGTATAAAAAAGGATGAGAGAAAAAGCGATTTGGCCCTAACCACTGGAAGAATAGTGCCGTGGCACATGTAATGTGACGCAAACTATTCTGAAGTGGGCAAGGGACAGCTTTTTCGAACTCGACTTCACAGGATGTGAGCGCGGGCGTTTAGACAGGTAGCACTGGAGGAGATATGCAGTAGCGAGTGAAACGCCCTGCAAATATTCTGAAGTGGGCAAGGGACAGCTTTTTCGAACTCAACTTCACAGGATGTGCGCAATATCGTTCAGCCAGCTACTGCCTGAGATGAATGATTGATCATCTCAATCTTAATAAGTAAATGAAATAGTGTTTGATACAAGAATGAGGAAGTTTGGATAAGGTGTTTTATCCATGCTTCTCTTTTTCTATGTCTATTTATTTTTACCCATATGGTATACTTTAAGGGCATAGAGAGTAGCGATGAATGTTAGAAATAGTGCTACTTTAAAATGGGTGGGTAATGAAGGTGAAACGTGTAATTTGTCACGGGCGCCTAAGCATCAACGCCTAAAGTCCTTGTCATAAGAAAATTGAAAAAGAAAGTAGTAGTATATGAATCCAGAAATGTTTCAAAAAGCCCTTGCTGAAGCGGGGATCCAATTAAATGACCAACAGATGACCCAATTTAATCGATACTTTGAATTGTTAGTTGAATGGAATGAAAAAATTAACCTGACCGCTATTACTGAACGTGATGAAGTGTATTTAAAACACTTTTATGATTCATTAACGGTGGCTATGCATGTGCCTATGACCGGTGAAAATTATCGCTTGGTAGATGTTGGTTCGGGTGCAGGTTTCCCAAGTATTCCTTTGAAAATTGCCTTACCTGATTTAGATATTACGATTGTCGATTCTTTGAATAAACGTATCCATTTCATTGAAGAAGTAGTGAAGGAATTAGGATTGGAAGGTGTCCATGCCTATCATGATCGTGCCGAAACTTTTGGCCAAAATCCACAATTTAGAGGGCAATTCGATTTTGCTACAGCACGTGCCGTAGCGCGGTTAAATTTATTAGCTGAATTTTGTTTACCTTTAGTGAAGAAACAAGGTCAATTTTTAGCGATGAAAGCCCAAAGTGCGGATGAAGAAATTGAAGAAGCAAAAAATGCGATTGCTATACTTGGTGGTAAATTCTTAGAGGATATTCAATTTGATTTACTAGAAGATGCCGGTCAACGTCATATTTTGCGTATTGAAAAAGCAAAAGAGACACCAAACAAATATCCGCGTAAACCTGGAAAACCAGCCAAAAGTCCGCTTTAAAGGGGCAGTGACAAGTATTTTTGCAAATACTTGATTTACTTGAACATGGGCTTTCATTTTTTGGTACAATGGTAAAGAATTAAATGATTTTTTCATGTAGAAATAAAGCGAGAAATAGTAGAACTATTTTGAATGAATGCGAAAGGAACGGAAACGCATTCCGTTCCTTTTTTTAAATGAATAACAAGCAAATTGTAGGGGGTTAGAAAATGGGTAAAGTAATCGCAGTTGCCAATCAAAAAGGTGGTGTTGGTAAGACAACAACTACCGTCAATTTAGCATCGGCACTTGCCTACCAAGGTAAAAACATTCTATTGATTGATAGTGATGCGCAGGGCAATGCAACAAGTGGTCTAGGTATTGCCAAGGGATCCGTTGAAAATAGTATTTACGACGTATTGATTAATGGCGTACCAATGAAGGATACGATTGTTTCCTCATCACGTGAAAATCTATCAGTAGTACCAGCAACAATCTCGCTTGCTGGGGCAGAGGTGGAATTGACGAGTGTTTCACATCGTGAGCAAAAGATGAAGGACGCGATTAAACCCTTACGTAACGACTACGATTATATTTTCATCGATTGTCCGCCTTCTCTAGGACATTTGACGATCAATGCTTTTACGAGTGCTG
Source organism: Aerococcus sp. 1KP-2016 (assembly GCF_002252085.1). Lineage (GTDB taxonomy): Bacteria > Bacillota > Bacilli > Lactobacillales > Aerococcaceae > Aerococcus. Next base: position 8,091 of record NZ_NEEY01000036.1, on the reverse strand, counting down.
ATTCAGTCTTGATTCCAGTCCAAAGTGAATATTATGCACTAGAAGGTTTGAGCCAATTATTAAATACCATTCAATTGGTGCAAAAACATTTCAATCCAGCTTTAAAAATTGAAGGTGTATTGATGACAATGTTTGATGCTAGAACCAACTTATCGAATGAAGTGGTTGACGAGGTACGTAAATACTTTGGTACTGCAGTTTATGAAACATTGATTCCAAGAAATGTACGATTGTCTGAAGCTCCATCTTATGGACAGTCTATTATTGATTATGATATCCGTTCCCGAGGCGCTGAAGTGTATATTGAATTGGCAAAGGAAGTGCTAAAGAATAATGGTCAAACAAACGAATAAACATAATAAAGGTTTAGGACGCGGTATCGATGCGTTTTTTGGTGGCGACAATGTCTTCTCACAAGAAGAAGTGACGGAAACCAATACCAATACAGATACTGCTGAAGTTACAGAAGTAAATAATGAGCCTTCGGTTGCGAGTGACAAGCTAGTTCAAGAAATTGCGTTAGGTGAAATCCGCCCGAATCCATATCAACCGCGTCATCAATTTGATGAAGATGCCTTAAATGATTTAGCGAAATCGATTCAAGAACAAGGTATATTCCAACCAATTACTTTACGTAAATCAACGATTAAAGGTTATGAAATTATTGCAGGAGAACGTCGTTTTAGAGCTGCAAAAATTGCAGGTTTAACAACGGTTCCAGCCATTGTCCGTGAATTTACGGATGAGCAAATGATTGAAGCTTCTATTATTGAAAACTTACAACGTGAGGATTTAACTGCTCTTGAGGAAGCTTTGGCTTACCAACAATTGATTGACGTTTTGGATATCACCCAAGAACAAGCAGCGCAACGTTTAGGTAAATCAAGAGCTTATATCGCCAACCATTTGCGTTTACTTGGTTTAAGTGACGATATCAAGGCCTTAGTTCAATCAGGTGAATTATCAGCAGGACAAGCGCGAACAATTTTAGGTTTGAAATCCAAAAAAGACCAATCTCGCTTGGCCAAAAAGGTAGTTGCTGAAGGCATTACGGTGCGCCAATTAGAAAAAATGGTGCAAACCCTAAATGAGCCAGCGGACAAGGAAGTCAAAAAAGACGACCATAAAAAACCAGCTGTACCAGCATATATTCGTGAAAGTGAAGATCGCTTGATGGATAAATTTGGTACGAATGTCCAAATTAATACACGTGGAAAACGCGGTAAAATCGAGATTGAATATCTCTCAGAAGAGGATTTAACCCGTATTTTAGATATACTCAATATTAAATTTGAAGATTAGGGGTGTATGTCTTGGTAGAGAAAGAATACGGCATGCATGATGTCGTGCAAATGAAGAAACCCCATCCTTGTGGGGAAAATGCTTGGAAAGTCATCCGTCTAGGCGCTGACATCCGTATTAAATGTCAAGGCTGTGGTCAATCAGTGATGATGCCACGTCGTGAATTCGAAAAGAAAATGAAAAAAGTATTAGTGAAAGCAGACCAAGCAAGTACAGAAGCTTAGTTATTTTCGCATGTATAGTATCGTAATTTAAAGAAAAGAAAGTAGTGTGAAAAAATGGCATTAACAGCCGGTATCGTAGGATTACCAAACGTAGGTAAATCCACTTTATTCAATGCAATTACCAAATCTCAAGTTGAAGCAGCAAACTATCCCTTCGCAACAATCGACCCAAATGTGGGCGTAGTAGAAGTGCCAGATAACCGTTTAGAAAAATTAACGGAAATCTATGTACCAAAGAAAACCATCCATACAACCTTTGAATTTACGGACATTGCGGGTATCGTTAAGGGCGCGAGTAAAGGTGAAGGTTTGGGTAACAAATTTTTAGCGAACATTCGTGAAGTAGATGCGATCATCCATGTGGTACGTAGTTTCGATGATGGTAATATTACGCATGTGTCTGGTAAGGTAGATCCAGCTGACGATATTGAGACCATTAATTTGGAATTGATTTTGGCTGACTTAGAAACTGTCACAAAACGTTATGAAAAAGCTGCGAAAATGGCTAAATCAAAAGACCATGATGCCGTTGTTGAAGCAACAGCTTTGAAAAAGGTCAAAGACGTTTTAGAGGCAGGTAAATCAGCACGTACAATGACATTTACGGAAGAAGAACAACCATTTATTGACCGCATGTTCTTACTAACAGCGAAGCCAATTCTATATGTAGCGAACGTTGATGAAGAATCAGCAAGCACAGGCAATGAATATGTAGAAGTAATTCGTGAAATTGCGAGCCAAGAAAATGCGGAAGTAGTGATTGTTTCTGCTCAAATCGAAGAAGAATTAGCAAGTCTTGATGATGAAGACCGTGCGATGTTCATGGAAGACTTAGGTATGGAAGAATCTGGTTTAGACCGTTTAATCCAAAAAGCTTATACATTACTAGGTCTTGAAACATACTTTACGGCTGGAGAACAAGAAGTACGCGCATGGACCTTCAAAAAAGGCATGAAAGCACCTCAAGCTGCTGGTGTCATTCACTCTGACTTCGAACGTGGTTTCATCCGCGCTGAAACCTTATCATATGAAGATTTATTAACATATGGTAGTGAAAAAGCAGCCAAAGAAGCAGGTCGTTACCGCTCAGAAGGTAAAGACTATATCGTTCAAGATGGCGATATCATGCTATTTAGATTTAACGTGTAAGCAAGCAAAAGGAGATCTAACTGATTATGGCATTAGGAACTGATAAACAAACAAATGAAGCATTGCAAGCCCAAGAAGCAGCAGAACGTCAACGTATTGCTGCAGAACGTCCAGAGCTATTTGCAGCATTGACTAAACGTAACCAAGAATTCATGAATAAATTTATGCATGAATTAACGGCTTTGGGCTACGATGGTGATTTAGACCGCAAAGAAAATGAAATTTTACATACTTTAGTGGAAGAACAGAAAAAAGGGGTTACTGCGAAACAACTTTACGGTACACCAACTGCTTATGCCCACCAATTACATGGCAATCCTGATGATTCAGCAAATGGCATTGAAGGGGCAACTAGCCCATTCTGGCAATACTGGGTTGAGGGTGGTTTATTAATCGGTGGTGTCTTCGCAGGTATTTCTGGTTTAACGCTATTATTAGGCTCTAACGGTGCAGCTTCAGGTCCAGCGGGTATCATTACCCTACTACTTAACTTCGTTGTAGGTGGGGCAGCTATGGCTATCCTAACAACGAACCAACCGGATATGAGTAAACCGAAGAAAGAACGTGGCACAATGCGCTACATCATGATTTCGGTAGCGGTATTACTAGTGTGGATTCTATTAATTTCAGTAACTGAATTTCTACCCGATGCAGTCAATCCTGAATTACCAGTGTTTGGTTATCTAGCATTAGCGATTCTTGCGTTGGCAGCTAGATGGTGGTTTAAACGCGAATACAAAGTAACAAAAACTTTGTTCTAATTCAAACCAGATTTGATTTGAAGGATACTTATTGGAAGTCTGTTCACCAGTTGGACAGACTTTTTTGTGTATATTGAGTTGTTCTCTTTGAGAAAATGATGAAGGTTCGCTAAGATTAGGGTAACAAATAATAAAGGACGTGTAATAAATGGATGCAACAAATATTGATTTTTCAAACGTTTCAGATGATTTAGGATTCCGTTATGGACGACCGGATGCACCGGTGAAACTATATGCCTATTTGAATGTGGAATGTCCTTTTTCCAGAATATATGAACAAACAAATACAGCGTTAATCAATGAATTCGTGGATGCTGGTAAAGTGCAATATATTGTCAAACCTGTGGACCGTCCTACTGGTCACTTGCGTAAAGGAAATGTGATGCATCGCTACCTTACTTATGATGATCCTGAAAATGCCTTCGAACAACTAACAACTATGTTCGCAACACGTCAAGAATGGACTAAGTTGGATGAAGATGGCGTGGCTAAATATGCAGAAGAGGTACTAGGCTATACTGTCCAAGACAATGACGCTGTGCAAGAAGCTATCAAGGAAGAAGCAGTACAAGTAGGGGCAAAAACCGTTCCAACTGCCTATGTATTTGGTGAAGCTTTTGATGAACATGAAGACAATAATACAGTGCGTGACTGGATCAATGCTGCCTATGCAACCGCAACTGCTGAGGAAGCCTTTGATTTTGGGGCAGACAAATTAAATTTAGATGCTGTGACCGATAAACGTGCGATTAAATACGGTTCAGATGATGCACCCGTTAAGATTACTGAATACATTAACTTCCGTTGCCGTGGCTCTAAACGTTTTGAGGATGCCATTTCAGATAAACTTGAACAACTGGCGGATGCCGGTAAAGTGCAACGTATTATCAAGCATGTAGATATTGATGCAGCTGGTTTATACAAGGGTGAAGTGATTAACCGCTTTGTAGACTATAAGGATCAAGACCGTGCGTATAAACAATTTAAAGAAATTTTCGCGCGTCATGGTGAATGGTCTGCCTATGACTTCGGCGGAATTGTCGATGTAGCGATTGAAACTTTCTCTTACAGCTATCAAGGCAATAAAATTCAAACAGAAGTAGTTAAAGAAGAGTTCAAGAATTTAGGGGCTGTTGCGACACCAACAATTGTTGTGAATGGCAACAAAGCCTTTATTGGTCCAAATGCAGCACAAGAATTAGATGACTATTTAGCAACAATTATTGAGGAATAGGAGGCTTTATTGATGTTTGCTACTGAAAAAATTACCTACCAAGATGCAATCAAAGTAGGGGATGATACAGCCAAGGTGAAAATCGTGGAATATATCAACCTTGCCTGTCCGGATGCCTTAATCTACCAAGAAACGTATGCGTCATTCTTGGCACCATTAGTTGCGACAGGTCAGGTACAACGCATCTTGAAACATTACAATAAAACATCTAACCGTCTACAAAAGGGAAATGTTGCCAATGAATTTATCGCCTACGATGGTGATAATGAAGCTGCCTACCATTTCATTGATCAATATATGCGTAAGCAAAATGAGTGGACAACACTTGATTTGGAACAAGTGGCGGGTTATTTTGAAGCGGAAGGCTTTGTCAAACAAGACAATGCTGACTTAGCTAACCGTGTCTTCGAGGAAGCACAAGCTGTCGGTGTAGGTGCCGTGCCAACTGTTTTTGTAGGTGATCAAGCCTTTATTGAAACAGTAGATGCTGATGCCTTCAAAAAGGCTATTAGTAGCCAATTATAATAAGCGTGAGCAGTCCTGAAGTAGAGATACTTTAGGGCTGTTTTTTATATGGGGCCATAACGCTTTTTCTCACATCCTGTGAAGTTGAGCTCGAAAAAGCTGTCCCTTGCCCACTTCAGAATACTTTGCGTCACATTACATGTGCCACGGCACTATTCTTCCAGTGGTTAGGGCCATAACGCTTTTTCTCACATCCTGTTTTTTAAAGACGAACTTTTATTTTTCTTAGATGGTGTTTATTGGAAAGGACGGCTTTTTTCTCAAATGAAACACGAACATTAAATTTCATTAAGTAAAATATTTAATTTATTTACGAAATATAGAGTTGACGACTTGGTTTAAAGGTGTTAGGATAATAAAAATATATTTTTAAAGCCAAGGGGAAAACATCTATAAGAAGGAGTAATTAATATAATGACTACAGCATGGGAAAACAAATTTGCAAAAGAAGGACTTACATTTGATGATGTCCTATTAATGCCAGCACATTCAGAAGTATTACCTAATGAAGTTGACTTGAAGGTACAACTAGCACCAAATCTAACATTGAACGTACCAATTATCTCAGCATCCATGGATACTGTTACTGATTCACGCATGGCGATTGCAATGGCACGCCAAGGTGGTTTAGGGATCATCCACAAAAATATGACAATTGCACAACAAGCGGATGAAGTACGTAAAGTGAAACGTTCAGAATCTGGTGTCATTTCTGATCCATTCTACTTGTTCCCAGAAAATGCTGTTCGTGAAGCAGAAGCTTTGATGACAAAATACCGTATTTCTGGTGTGCCAATCATTGATAACGAAGAAAACCATAAATTAGTTGGTATCTTAACAAACCGCGATATTCGTTTTATCGAAGATCATGATCAAGAAATTGGTAATGTAATGACTAAAGAAGATTTAGTTGTGGCACCACAAGGGACTTCATTAGAAGAAGCAAGCCACATTTTATACGAAAACCGTATCGAAAAATTATTATTAGTTGATGACCAAGGTCGTTTAACTGGTTTAGTAACAATTAAAGATATCGAACGTGTAACGGATTATCCAAATTCAGCGAAAGATGCGAAAGGTCGTTTGATTGTTGGTGCAGCTGTTGGAGTAACATCTGATACATTTGACCGTGTGACAGCTTTACTTGATGCTGGTGCGGATGCGATTGTTATTGATACTGCTCACGGTCATTCAGCAGGTGTTTTACGTAAGATTGCTGAAATCCGCGCTGCATTCCCGGATGCAACTTTAATTGCAGGTAATGTTGCGACTGGTGAAGGTACTCGTGCATTATACGATGCCGGCGTTGACATTGTGAAAGTTGGTATTGGACCTGGTTCTATCTGTACTACACGTGTTGTAGCGGGTGTAGGGGTACCACAAATCACTGCTATCTACGATGCTGCAACTGTTGCGAATGAATATGGCAAAACAATCATCGCTGATGGTGGGATTAAATATTCTGGTGATATCGTCAAAGCTTTAGCAGCTGGTGGTCATGCAGTAATGTTAGGTTCTATGTTAGCTGGTACTGATGAAGCGCCAGGTGAGTTAGAAATCTTCCAAGGTCGTCAATTCAAAACTTACCGTGGTATGGGTTCTATCGGGGCAATGAAAAAAGGTTCTGCGGACCGTTACTTCCAAGGTGAAGTGAACGAAGCCAACAAACTTGTACCAGAAGGAATCGAAGGCCGAGTAGCATACAAAGGTCCAGTTTCTGGTATCATCTTCCAAATGATTGGTGGTATTGAATCTGGTATGGGTTACTGTGGTGCAGCAAACGTTCAATCTTTACGTGAAAATGCACAATTTATCCGTATGACGGGTGCTGGTTTAATTGAATCACATCCGCATGACATTCAAATTACCAAAGAATCACCAAACTATTCTCGTGGTAACTAATACAATTTAAAAGATACTTTCAAAAGGCAATCAGGCTTGCAAAATCCTGGTTGCCTTTTTACAATGAGGGCAAGAGACTAGTAGAAAAGCGTATCTTAAGGCATTCTTAAATACTTTTAAATAGAAATATAGTACTAAGTAGCCCGTAATTTGTTAAGATGGTGGAAGAGAATATAGCGTATGGAGGATGACAAATGAAAATATTAATTACAGACGACGATAAAGATATCGTTGAATTACTAACAATTTACGCGACCAACGAAGAATATGAAGTTATCCAAGCTTATGATGGTGATGAAGCCTTAAAGAAAATCGCTGAAAACCCTGATATTGCCTTAATGGTCTTAGATATTATGATGCCCGTGAAAGATGGTATTACCGTGGTTAAAGAGCTTCGCAAACGCGATGTTGATATGCCAATCTTATTATTAAGTGCCAAATCTTCAGACATGGACAAAATTTCTGGTCTAACAACTGGTGCGGACGACTATGTTACCAAACCATTTAATCCACTGGAAGTGATGGCCCGTATTAAATCATTGTTACGCCGTGCAAATGTAGGCGAAAGTGATTCTGCTACAATTGAAATTGGTCCCTTGGTGATCAACAAAAACTCCCATGAAGTTTCAACAACTGATGGTGAACAAATTCAATTAACGGCCTTAGAATTTGGTATTTTATACTTATTAGCAAGTCATCCAAATAATGTCTTTTCTGCAGACGAAATTTTCGAACGTGTATGGCAACAAGAATCTGTTGTATCAGCCAAAACGGTGATGGTTCATGTGAGTCATTTACGTGATAAAATTGGTGAAGCAACAGGCGGCGACAAAGTAATTTCTACCGTTTGGGGCGTAGGATACAAAATCACAGCCTAAAATAGAGTGCGACAAGAGGCGCTTAGATTTGAACCGTTGGAAGAAAATGAACTTAAAGCCCGTACTTTGGGATTTAAGGATTTTTCTGAAACGCAGTCAAATCTGCCTCTTGGAGC
>NZ_NEEY01000035.1 GCF_002252085.1 Aerococcus sp. 1KP-2016 | reverse complement strand
TCCGAGCGTCCAGAAGATTATCCTGGCCGTCCGCGGCTTCCTCCGTTGGATCGATGGGGAGCGGAAGAAGGTGATTGACCGTCTCTGTGTGAGGCTGTAGGGTAAAACTTTTATTCAACTTATATAGTTTAGAAGAAATTGAAGAAATAATTACTGATTTAGGGTATGAAATAAGGAAATAGGAAAATTTAAGATAAAACAGGAGGTTGAGTTAATGAATAAATTTAAGATAAATATTCAAGGAATGACTTGTACAGGTTGTGAAGAACATGTAGCCGTAGCACTTGAAAATGTGGGAGCTAAGAACATTGAAGCTAGTTTTCGTCGTGGTGAAGCAGTATTTGAATTACCCGATGATATTGGGGTGGAAAGTGCAAAAAAGGCAATTGATGAAGCAAAATACCAGCCTGGAGAAATAGAAGAAGTACAATCTGAAGAAAAAATAGTTTTAGGTGATGAGGGAGACTATGACTTACTTATCATTGGTTCTGGCGGGGCTGCTTTTTCGGCTGCGATTAAATCGGTTGAATATGGGGCAAAAGTAGCTATGATTGAGCGTGGAACCGTTGGGGGAACATGTGTAAATATTGGTTGTGTGCCATCAAAAACACTTCTTAGAGCTGGGGAAATCAATCATTTGGCAAAAGTCAACCCATTTATAGGTTTACAAACATCTGCTGGAAAAGTGGAATTAGCTCCTTTAGTAAAGCATAAAGATGAGTTAGTAAGCGAACTTCGGAATCAAAAATATGTCAATTTAATTGATGAATATGGCTTTGAGTTAATTGAAGGTGAAGCAATATTTGTTGATGAAAATACAGTTGAAGTTAACGGGAAGAAACTTTCTGCAAAGCGTTTCTTAATTGCAACGGGCGTTTCTCCTTCCTTACCGCCGATTTCAGGACTTGAAAAAGTGGATTATCTAACAAGTACAACATTACTTGAATTAAAAACGGTACCAAAACGATTAACGGTTATTGGTTCAGGATATATCGGAATGGAACTTGGGCAATTGTTTCATAATTTAGGTTCAGAAGTCACGCTTATGCAAAGAAGTGAGCGACTTTTAAAAGATTATGATCAAGAAATTTCAGAAGCCGTAGAAAAAGCGTTAATTGAACAAGGTATTAACCTTGTAAAAGGGGCAACTTTTGAGCGTGTAGAACAAGAGGGGCAAATCAAAAAGGTTCATGTAACAGTAGATGGTAAGAAAAAAGTGGTGGAATCAGAGCAGTTACTTGTTGCAACAGGAAGAAAACCAAATACAGATGCTTTGAAATTAAGTGCCGCAGGGGTTGAAGTTGGAAAACGAAAAGAAATCCTGATAAATGACTACGCTAGGACAAGTAATGAAAAGATTTATGCTGTAGGCGATGTAACATTAGGACCTCAATTCGTTTATGTAGCAGCATATGAAGGTGGAATTGTTGCCGATAATGCGATTGGCGGATTAAATAAAAAATTAGATTTATCCGTTGTTCCTGGCGTAATTTTTACAAATCCTTCGATTGCAACGGTTGGTTTAACAGAAGAACAAGCAAAAGAAAAAGGCTATGAAGTAAAAAAATCTGTATTGCCTTTAGATGCAGTTCCAAGAGCAATAGTAAATCGTGAAACAACAGGCGTTTTTAAGCTTGTTGCCGATGCAAAAACTTCAAAATTACTAGGGGTTCATATCGTATCTGAAAATGCAGGAGATGTGATATATGCGGCGACATTAGCCGTTAAGTTTGGATTAACAGTCGAGGATTTAAAAGACAGCCTTGCACCATATTTAACAATGGCAGAAGGATTAAAATTAGCTGCTCTTACCTTTGATAAGGATGTTTCGAAATTATCTTGTTGTGCAGGGTAAGCTCTTATTTATAGTAGCTTAACTATGTGAAGAAAATACACTCAAACTATCCGGTGGCTATAATTGAGAAAGCCAATCTAAAAAAGTCGGTTCCTTAGCGTACAGGAATTCGACTTTTTTAGGTTGAAATTCCCTTAACGTACAAAATTTCCGAAATGTTGGCGGTACCCCTAACTATAGGTTGCAATATAAATCTTAACGAAAGATATGGGTAAAAATACTTTTTAGCTCAGTAACGTGAATAAGTGACTCACTTTTAAATATGAAATTGGCTCAAAATGCGTTATTTTTTCTTACTCTTTATATATCGATAGAGAGTAGCTTTACTGATACCAGTCATTTCTGTAATCTCTTTGCCACTATACGCTTTGCTCCCATACAGTTTCACGGCTCGTTCAATATCACGTTTGTTCACACGTGGTCTTCCGCCTATCCGACCTCGGGCACGGGCACTCTGGAGCCCCTCTTTCGTCCGCTCCACAATCAAATCACGCTCGAATTGGCTGAAGGCCTGGAAAACGGTCATCATGAGCCTCCCCTGCGGGGTGGTTGTATCGAAGTTCTCCTTCAGGCTGACCAGCTTCACGTCCTGCTCCTCGAAGTAGGTGACCAGGTCAATCAGATCCTTGGTGCTTCGTCCCAAGCGGGAGAAGCTCTCCACCACCACCGTGTCCCCAGGTCGCAATTTATCCTTTAGACGGTTCAACTCAGGACGATTGCTCTTCGTCCCTGTCATTTTCTCCGTCAAGATTTCGTTGCAATTTTGTTCCGCTAGCAAGTCTAGCTGCCGGTTCAGATCCTGGTGTTGCGTGCTGACGCGCGCGTATCCGTAGATATATCCACTCACAGTTCTAACCCCCTTTGTTACCCTCATTATATCACAAAGGGTGGTTAAAGATACATAGATATTGATACAACTTTTGAGACTAAAAAAGAGCGCTTTTAGAGAAGAAAGAGTCGCTTCTCAAAACAGTCTCATAATCGATTGTTTTTGAGACAAAGTAATTTATAAAAAATATGCCTCTAACGTTTTTAGAACGTTAAAGGCATATTAACTTCAGACAGTTATTACTATACCCTAGATTTATGGGTTTTGATAGAATTAATTAGATTTTAATAAACGAAGTCCATTCAGAATAACGACCAACGTACTTCCTTCATGAATAATGACACTGATTGCTATATCTGTTAGACCTAATAAACTCACTACAACTAAAAAGGCTACGACTGCCATTGAAAAAAGGATGTTTTGCCATATGACACGATTCATTTTAGAAGAAATTCCATGAGCTTTAACCAATTTAGATAAGTCATCCTGCATTAAAACTAAATCAGACACCTCTACTGCTACATCGGTTCCGTCTCCCATGGCAATCCCTACATTTGCATTCACAAGGCTGGGGCATCATTTACACCATCACCCACCATTGCTGTTACGCCGTATTTCTCTTTTTGCTCGTCTATAATTCGAGATTTATCTTCTGGCATGACATTCGCGATTACTTCATCTATTCCTAATTGTTCAGCAACTGCTTTTCCTGTCATTTCTGAGTCGCCAGTGATTAGAGTGGTGTGTATGCCTTGTTCTTTAAAGTATTTAATAGTTTCTTTTGCATGTTCACTTGGAACGTCCATGAGAGCTATAAGTCCAATGACATTCTCATCTTCTGCTACATATACGACTGTCTTACCTTCTGATGCCCACTCATTATTTAAACGAATATATCATTTGCAACCTCGTCAAATGAAGTTGGTTTTCCGATCCGATAATTTTTGCCGTTGTAATGTCCTGTCAACCCTTTACCAATCTGATTTTCTACTTCAATAGTCAGTTGATTTTTTTGTTCAAACTTTCTTAGAATGGCATCTGCTAAGGGGTGATTGGATTCTTTTTCAAGAGCTACCACGATATCAATCATATTTTCTTCGTTCACGGAATCAGCAAAATAATAATTGGTTACTTCAGGTTTTCCTTTGGTCAAAGTTCCGGTCTTATCAAATGCAATGGCTTGAGTATCGGCTAATTGAGACAGGTAAGAACTACCTTTTGAAAGGACGCCTTTTTTGGCCAAGTTAGAAGTCGTCGATAAAGTTACCGATACAGTAGCTGCTGCTAAAGCACAGGGTGAAGCTGCCACTAAAAGGACCAATCCTCTATAGATACTTTGTGACCATGTCCAGTCTAGGAGAAAAGGAGCCAATAACATGAATAACGGAATGGCAATTAAAACAACTGTAACGTATTTCGGTTCAAATTTTTGGATTATACTCGCAGCTTTTGTTTGGTTGTCTTGGTTCTGGTTTACTAACTGTAAAATTTTTGAAAATACTGTATCTTTATTTTCTTTAGTGACTTCCATTGTGAAAGTACCTGTTCCATTGATTGTACTTCCGAAAACGTAGTCTCCTTTGGACTTCTCTTTTGGGATACTTTCTCCATTAATAGACGACTCATCAATGGACGTAGAGCCTGACAAAATGACGCCATCAATGGGGACTTGATCGCCATTCAATACTTGAAGTTGATCTCCCACTTTTAATTCACTGACATCAACAATCTTTGTATTCCCATCAGGCAAAATTAACCGAGCAGTCGTTGGATTCATTTCGAGTAATTTCGTGATTTCTCGTTTACTTCTTCCTTCAGCGTAATCTTCCAGGAAATGTGCGCCTGAAAAAATGAGAATCAACAACGTTCCTTCCCAAAAATTCCCTATCGCTGAAGCTCCTATAGCCGCTAATCCCATTAAAATATGAGAATTAGGCGTAAACTTATTATTTGCTTTTGTATTCTCAATTGTCTCTCCAAGACCTTCCAGAACAATGACATGATAGCCCGCACTAATTGTGGCGAGTGAGAACATGATGTTTTTAATTAATTGATATTCTCCACTTAAGAACAATGCAACAATTGCCAATGCCAAACCAATAAAGTATAGAATAATAGGCATCTTCCCGTGATTGTGATCATGGTCGTGGTTATGTTTCTCTTCTTCCTGTGAATGTTGCTCTTTGGTAGTTTCCATTTCTATCACCTTTCTATTAAATTTCTTTGATTTTTGTTGACTTTTTTTGTGCCTTGCAAATTCTGAGCTCGTTTGTTTGCTTAAGTAAGGCAAGGATTCATATGGTTTGGGCTTATCCAGTCTCCATCTCCTTTTATTTGTAAATCGGAATGATTATTATTTGCATATGAAGTTTCATTCATATGTTTATGAAATCATAATAACTCACTGTATGAGCTTTGTCAAGACAAGATGCTTCTTATTCAAATGGACTACTATTGCTGATACAAAAGTCTTAATTTTGTCTATAAACAAAAAACTAGCATCGTTTTACTCATGTGGTATTATATATATGAATGGAAAATCATGTGAGAGGAATAAGAGCATATGGATACATCAACAACTTCGCCAATCAATAAAGAGAAGATCCAATCAATAAGCAAAGTATTCAAAGTGATTAGTGACCCTACACGCTTGTCAATTCTCTTTCTTTTACAGAAAGAAGAGCTCAGTGTTGGAAACATTGTGCTTGCATTGGATAAGGAACAGTCCGCGATTTCACACCAACTAAAAATATTGAAAGATTCACGTTTAGTGAAGGCAAGAAGAGAAGGGAAAAGCATGGTTTACAGTCTTGATGATCTTCATGTTTTCAGTATTCTCGAACAAGTCTTAACTCATATCAATGAACAAGAACAATAAAAGCTAATAAGGTATAAAACTAAATGGAGGTTTTTAAAATGTCAAAATCAGATAAAAATCATAATCACTCGCATCAGGATCAATCGAAAAAAAATATTAAAATTGCTTTTTTCACCAACTTTATTTTCTCCATAAGTGAATTTTTCTTTGGGTTTCTTTTCAATAGTGTGTCCATTATGTCTGACGCCGTTCATGATTTAGGGGACTCTATTTCAATTGGATTCGCTTGGTTTTTTCAAGGTTATTCAGAGAAAAAACAAGATGAACGGTTCACCTTTGGCTATAACCGATTTTCTTTACTGGGCGCGCTGATAACTGGCGTTGTGCTAATTAGTGGATCGTTCTTTATGATCTATCGTAGTGTGCCACGTTTGCTTGACCCACAACCCGTAAATTATAGTGGCATGTTCTGGCTTTCTCTCGTAGCTATTGCATTGAATGGATATGCGGCTTGGATTTTAAGCAAAGGCACATCCAAAAATGAGGGTATGTTGAACCTCCATATGCTGGAAGACGTATTAGGGTGGATTGGAGTCTTGATTGTGAGTATTCTAATGAACTTTACCGAGGCTTATCGATTGGATCCAATCTTATCGATTTTGATAGCACTCTATATCCTCTATAAAACTGTACCTGAATTTTTCAGTACAATGAAAATTTTATTGAACGGTTCGCCGGAAAATGTAAACGTAGAGAACCTGGCGAACTCCATTAACAATATTCCTGCTGTAAAGGACCTCTCTCATTTTCACATTTGGTCACTGGACGGAGAAGAAAATGCCCTTATCGTTACGGTTCTTATAGACTCTTCCGATATAAACAAGACTAGGGAAATCAAAGAAGAAATTGCAGAGCTTGCCCATACATCGGGTGTAAAGGATCATATCACAATAGAAATAACTACAAGTAAAGACGAACTGGAAAAAGGGTATGCTTATGGCAGTTAAAGTATTTATATATTGAAAAAAGGACTATTTTAAATCGAGTAGGAGACTAGCCAATTAATGGCTAGTCTCCTACTCGATTTATTAGTGCAAAGCACCCCTTAAATTTAATGCAAAATAAAATTACAATTTACACTTAATTGGCTTTTTTTACTTAATTTATCGGTTTCATAACTTATTGTTTTTGATACTGAAATCACAGAGAAAAAATAGAGTTTTTTTCTGATTTAACAATCTAATATAGATTCTAGTTAGTTAATAGAGTAACAATTCAGAGATTGTGTAGTTTCTTGGTCGAATTAATTATCACAAATAAGTTGAAATAAGAGAAGCCAATAAAAATGCCAAACCAATATATAAAGACATATATTGGTTTGGCATTTAACTTCAATTAAATTAATATTTTTTAAAATAAGCATATGATCTTTTGTTATTTTACCATCTTTTTTTCCTCTATCAAATCCCATAAAATGATTCTTAATAAGATAACTCCACCTTGTCTCAAGTCGAAATCCAGCTTGCTCTGCGAACTCAATTAGTAAGGTTCGGTTACTTAATTTACCTTTATTTTTATATGGGTTACCATACTAATCCCAACTTTTAAATTAGATTTTTAGTCTAATGTTTAGGTTCTCGTTATTTATGTGCTTAATGAGTATTAAGCTTTTTACTGGTACCTACAGATATTTAATTATACCAACTTCCAGAAGAGATTTAATCATTTTATGAATCAATTAGTTCGTCGAATACTTTTGTAATGCAGACGCAAATTGTTGATTTACACTATCTTGGATATTTTCTTTATCTTTAATTAGTTCAAATAGTTTATCATGAATACTCTTGTAAATAATTTTATGAACTCCATGTTGTAGCTTTTCTTCTGAAAATTCATCCATTTCAAATGTAGTTCCGTCTTTGGGTAAAACGGCTAGAGAAATTAATTCGAAGATATCTTCTTTGATGATTTGATCAATTGGCACCCAATCATTTTCTCTTAAAAAGTAACCTTTATTGTCATCAATTTTCAAGTATTTCATAAGTATCTCTCCTTGTTTTGTATGTTTGTTCGCCTGCTTCTAGGCAATTCAATTGTACAGACAGATTGTTTACGGAAAGACCGTTAGATGCGTACAATTTTTTATCAGTAGGGTAGCCGTAATAGATGTTAAATACGGGCTCGTCAAGCACTAAAGTTCTTTGAGTATGCAAAATAAAATCAGGTTTTATAGATGCGCCAATTGTATTGTTATGCGTTGAGACAAAAACAGGAATATGTTTAGAGATTTCTTGTAGAACTGTATTTATTTTGTTGTTTAAAAACATATTATCGAAAGAAGACTCAGGTTCATCAATAAGGAGTAGATCGTATTTGAGTGAATCTTCTATTTTTCTGAGAAAATTATATTCTGCTCGTTGCCCCCCAGAAACGGGATTCAAATCTTTGTTTAATATCTCAATTTGTATTTTAACAAAGTATTTTACAAAATCAGCATGTTCTAAAACATCTTTGTTTTTTAAAGCTTGTAGGTAGTCAAATGGGTGATCATAAAATTTAAAGACTTCAATAAAGGAAGTTTGCTTTTTAATAATGTTCAGCACTTCTTGGGCACCTTTAAAAGGTCGTTTGGATTTTCTGATTGTAAAATCATAAATTTCAGTTTCGTCCAAGATCTTATCTTTTTGTAGTTCTTTGGTTATGGTATTGAACTCATTGATCATTAGAGTTTCCTTTGCAATATCGGAAAAATCTATATCAGATACTCGTTGAATCCTAGTTTTGAGTTGTAAATCCCCTTGTATATCTGCAATTAATGAATTTGACTTCTCCTTAATAAAATTACTCAGGTAGATTTTTCTATATTCATCGACTAATCGATTTAGGAGTTTTATCAATGACTCCTGAGGTAATTCTTCAAAAATGATACTCGAATATTCTTGATTATCAATAAGAATTTGGATAGATTTTATCAATTCGTCCAGCGTGTCCAAAGATTTCGGTTTATAAGGTATCTCTGAGAATAATTTAGCTTTAGCAAAAGAATCCTTTTTTTCAGTGCTTTCGGCGTTCTTAATCAATGAGCGTAAATATTTATTCACATTAGATTCTGATTGTTTCGGATCAATAGGAAGAACAAGTGTTAAAATATCCTTAAATTCTTTTAGGAAGTTTTCTGCAAATAGACTTTCATCTCTTAAGAGTTGTCGATTAAAGTTCTCTTTTGATTCATCGTCACTTCGTTCAACTAACTCAAATTGTCTGATATACTTTGTATTACTTGTTGATTGAGCTATCTCATTTAACAAATGGGTCTTACCTGATGAACGTTCACCTATCAAAACATTTAATCCCGTAGAAGCTACGACTTTTTCGGTTAAGTTAAAAAGATCCTTTCCCTCTTTCAAAGACAAGGCAACCTTAGATTTGTCAGATAAAGTATATTTTAAAGCGGCAAAATTTATTTCAGAGACATTGATGTATGTTTGCTGCATACTATGATTTACAAGATCTTCAGATATACGCTGGTCACTAAAAAAAACTGGTATAAGGTCGTCTTCTTTGTTTAAAAGTTCCACAAATTTTCGAACAGAACTTGTTTCTCCGGTAGTAATTTTAGAATATTGAGACAAATCCTTAATCACAGAGTCAGAGATTTCTGGTGATTTCATATAATGAGGAATCAATAGATATTTTTTTAGTTCTTTTCTTGGAAAAACTCTATAAAATTCGTCCAATGTTAAGGTCGAGTTTTGATCTTTAATATAGGAACCTAGCTTTTTACATTTTTCTGAAAAATCTTGGATATTGAACAGACAATTATCTGATATGACTAAAATATGGCCATTTTCAAGATCAACCTCAACACCAGGGAAAACAGGAATAGTTAATTCTTGTTGGATTTGATCAAATTGATCAATATCAAAAATATTATGATTTGTAATAGCTATGGCATCAAGGTTCCTGGTTGATACATATTCTTTTAATTTTTCCATGGAGAATAAAAATTCTTTAGAATCACTGACAGTGCTAATCGTATGGATATGCAAATCTATTTTTTTCAAACCGTTATCTCCTTCCTAATAGTAGATATATTTACCACTATTATATCTAAAAAGTTCTTCGCTTTTTCTTTTTGTAAAAAAATCGAAGACTTTTTTAGAACATAAATTAAGTATTATCAAATTCTATAATAAGGACTTGGCAATATAGATACTGCCTCGTGATTTTACCTCTTTGATACTTTCTAAACCCAAATGATACATTAGAGTGATCGAGATGAAGTGTCCAGAAATCTTAGTAAAAGTACTCTTCTGCACCATAGGAAAAAAGGGGTCTTCGGAATATATAGTGGAATTACTTTCTTAATAGTTTAAAAACAACTGGTGTTTAAATCGGATTTTCTGGTGGGATGTTAGGATAATCAATAGTATTATATAAAAGTATCAATCACATACGAGTGATACTTTGGGAAAAAAATAAAATAGTCCAATTTACTTGAACGTGTACTATGGTACACGGTTTATAATATTCATGGGGTGAAATAAGATGATTTATCGCATTAGTGAGTTTGCAGATAAATGTGGAGTTAATAAAGAAACGATCAGATATTACGAGCGAAAAAATTTATTACAAGAACCTCACCGAACGGAAGCTGGTTATCGGATATATTCATATGATGACGTTAAGCGTGTTGGGTTTATTAAACGAATACAGGAACTTGGTTTTTCTTTAAGCGAGATTTATAAATTACTTGGTGTTGTAGATAAAGATGAAGTTCGTTGTCAAGATATGTTCGAATTTGTTTCTAAAAAACAAAAGGAAGTGCAAAAACAAATAGAGGATTTAAAACGAATTGAAACTATGTTAGACGACTTAAAACAACGATGTCCAGATGAAAAGCAATTACATTCGTGTCCAATAATAGAAACATTAACATGAGAGATTAATTAACGAAAGGAGCTTTTTTATGAATAAATTTAAGGTAAACATTTCAGGAATGACTTGTACGGGTTGTGAAAAACACGTAGAATCAGCACTTGAAAAGATAGGTGCTAAAAATATTGAGTCTAGTTATCGTCGTGGTGAAGCAGTATTTGAACTGCCCGATGATATTGAGGTTGAAAGTGCAATAAATGCGATTGCTGACGCAAACTATCACCCGGGCGAAGCAGAAGAATTTCAATCGGAACAAAAGACGAATTTATTGAAAAAATATCGGCTAAACGTTGAAGGAATGACCTGCACTGGTTGTGAAGAACATATTGCGGTTGCTCTTGAAAATGCAGGTGCAAAAGGGATTGAAGTAGACTTTCGTCGCGGAGAAGCACTGTTTGAACTACCGTATGATGTAGACATTGATATCGCGAAAACAGCGATTACTGACGCACAATATCAACCGGGCGAAGCAGAAGAAATACAAGTGCAATCGGAAAAAAGGACAGATGTAAGTTTAAATGATGAAGGTAACTATGATTATGATTACATCATCATCGGTTCTGGTGGAGCTGCCTTTTCATCTGCCATTGAAGCCGTTACTTTGAACGCAAAAGTGGCTATGATTGAGCGTGGAACGGTGGGTGGAACTTGCGTTAATGTCGGATGCGTTCCTTCTAAGACCTTATTAAGAGCAGGGGAAATCAATCATCTAGCAAAAAATAATCCATTTGTGGGATTACACACTTCGGCTTCAAATGTTGATTTAGCGCCATTAGTAAAACAAAAGAATGATTTAGTAACCGAGATGCGAAATGAAAAATATGTGAATTTAATTGATGATTATGGTTTTGAATTAATAAAAGGTGAAGCAAAATTCGTAAATGAATATACAGTTGAAGTAAATGGCAATCAAATCACAGCCAAAAGATTTTTAATAGCTACAGGTGCTTCTTCAACTGCACCTAATATTCCCGGATTAGATGAAGTAGATTATTTAACAAGCACTAGCTTATTGGAATTAAAGAAGGTTCCAAATCGTCTTACCGTAATTGGTTCAGGATATATCGGCATGGAATTAGGACAACTATTTCATAACCTCGGGTCAGAAGTCACTTTGATTCAAAGAAGCGAGCGTCTATTAAAAGAATACGATCCTGAAATTTCAGAAGCCATTACTAAGGCCTTAACAGAACAGGGAATTAATTTAGTAACAGGTGCAACCTATGAACGAGTTGAGCAAGATGGAGACATTAAAAAAGTTCATGTTGAGATAAATGGTAAAAAGCGAATTATTGAAGCAGAACAATTGCTAATTGCCACTGGAAGAAAACCAAATACAGAATCATTAAACTTACATGCAGCAGGCGTTGAAGTTGGTTCCCGTGGTGAAATTGTCATTGATGATTATCTTAAAACGACCAATTCCCGAATTTATTCAGCTGGAGATGTCACTCTCGGTCCCCAATTTGTTTATGTAGCTGCTTATGAAGGTGGACTTGCTGCTCGTAATGCAATCGGAGGACTAAATCAAAAGGTCAATTTAGAAGTGGTTCCAGGCGTTACGTTTACTTCTCCATCGATTGCAACGGTTGGTTTAACGGAGCAACAGGCAAAAGAAAAAGGATATGAAGTGAAAACATCGGTATTGCCGTTGGATGCTGTTCCAAGAGCGCTCGTTAATCGGGAAACAACAGGTGTTTTCAAATTAGTGGCAGACGCGAAAACATTGAAAGTGTTAGGGGCGCATGTAGTGGCAGAAAACGCAGGAGACGTAATTTATGCAGCAACATTAGCTGTGAAATTCGGTTTAACTGTTGGAGATCTGAGAGAAACGATGGCTCCATATCTAACAATGGCAGAAGGATTGAAGCTGGCTGTCCTAACTTTTGATAAAGATGTTTCGAAATTATCTTGCTGTGCAGGCTAAGGGAACTTTTTTACAACTCCCTATTCAAGTGAACCAGCTAATGCTTTAAGGGATTTTCTAAGTGCATTTGTGGTCACAAAAATAATTTAACACTGATGATTTCGACATCAAATCTATAATTGATACCTTAACACCGCAGAGTAATAAAGGATGAATAATATGTCAGACTTATTATCCCTACCAGACATTAAAACAATAGAGCCGTCACAAGAAAATGAAACCGATATGATGTTTAAAGTTGAAGCAGTCGGACCACCTGAACGTTGTCCTGAATGTGGTTTTGACAAGTTGTACAAACACAGTTCAAGAAATCAACTAATTATGGATTTGCCCATTCGTTTAAAGCGAGTGGGCTTACAATTGAACCGTAGACGATACAAGTGTCGTGAATGCGGATCTACCTTCTGGGAACGCCTAATATCTGTAGATGAAAAGCGTAGTATGACCAAAAGGCTTTTAAAGTCCATTCAAGAGCAATCCATGTCTAAGACCTTTGTAGAAGTCGCAGAAAGCGTTGGTGTTGACGAAAAAACCATTAGGAACGTTTTTAAGGACTATGTGGCACTCAAAGAACGTGAATACCAGTTTGAAACTCCTAAGTGGCTTGGGATAGACGAGATACATATTATCCGTAGACCTCGGCTTGTATTGACTAATATTGAACGCAGGACTATTTATGACATCAAGCCTAACCGTAACAAGGAAACAGTCATCCAACGTCTTTCAGAAATCAGTGACAGGACTTACATTGGGTACGTCACAATGGATATGTGGAAGCCCTACAAAGACGCAGTGAACACTATCCTTCCACACGCTAAAGTTGTCGTAGATAAGTTTCATGTAGTTAGAATGGCTAATCAAGCCTTAGATAACGTCAGGAAGTCTTTGAAAGCCCATATGAGCCAAAAAGAAAGACGTACCCTTATGCGTGAAAGGTTTATCCTTCTAAAGCGTAAACACGATTTAAATGAACGTGAATCATTCCTCTTAGATACTTGGTTAGGTAATCTTCCTGCTTTAAAAGAAGCCTATGAACTCAAAGAAGAGTTTTACTGGATATGGGATACTCCTGATCCAGATGAAGGTCATCTTCGTTATAGTCAATGGAGACACCGTTGTATGTCCAGCAACTCTAAAGACGCATATAAAGACCTCGTGAGAGCCGTAGACAACTGGCATGTCGAAATATTCAACTACTTTGATAAAAGGCTCACTAATGCTTATACGGAGTCAATTAACAGCATTATTAGGCAGGTAGAGCGAATGGGTAGAGGTTACTCGTTTGATGCCTTACGAGCCAAAATCCTTTTCAATGAGAAGCTCCATAAAAAGCGTAAGCCACGATTTAATTCAAGTGCTTTCAATAAAGCTATGTTATACGATACTTTCAATTGGTATGAAGTGAATGATCACGACATTACAGACAACTTTGGTGTCGATTTTTCCACACTTATTAAGAATTTGGAGAAGGGTGATTTATAAGCCCTTTTCCACCATAAAATCCGAATACCCGATTTTTTTAACTGTGCTTTATCGTTCTGCAAGCGATCCGTTAAATCAGCATGAATCTCTTTAATAATTGCTACAGAGAGTAGTTCTTTATTGATCAAATGACTAGTAATGTGATCAATAGCTTGTTTATGATTTTCAATTCCGTAAAATTCTCTGACCGTTGCCCAGAACTGGTGGGTAAAGTTCCATTGACAATAATATAAACGGTAGCTGGTAGAGAAATAGTGTTGCCTTCTATCCCTTATGAATGATGGCCTAAGCGAACCAAAATATCTTCAAAATACTCACTGGTAATTTTTTCAGAGAGTTACTCATTCTGATATACCTCCTATTTCTATACTTAACTCAGTAAAGTAACGTTACTAGGCAGATTGTAGATGCGTCTACATGTAGATACGTCTACAAATCTATTTTTTTGACTTACGTTGATAAACCTCTAGTAAAGTTTTAATTTCTCTTCGTTCATCTGTTGTTAGAGAAGCCTCATAATTGTCTAGCAAGATCTCTATCAGTTCATTAACACTGTCTAAATTAAAAGAAGTAACAATTGCATTTAAACGATATGATGTATCAGCTGCACAACGAATAGTAGTCGTTTTACTCTTTGCTTTTTTTCGAGTAGTGTCTTTTTTTTGGTCTTCATTAGTGTGTTCAGCTTCGTTTACTGTAAATAAACTGGAACGATTAAAAGATTGTTGGGGTTTCACTTCTTCTTTTCTCTCCAGAAGATTCCGTTTCTCTCTATTTTTGTTTAATAGATTGTCTGCCATACTCTCACCTTCTTCTTTCTTATATATAGAATAAATAATATCTATTGCTCGTTTCGAGATTCTATCTCTTCTAATCGCTTCAACATTTCTTGCGTCACTCGTTTATAAAGCCCCATGACTCTCTTATCGTGAATATCATATTTAGTATCCAAATCAGGATCAACTATCCCAATGATGTCATACCGCTTTAATCGCTCCATATTTTTAACTACATTTTTGAACAGATTTTCTTCACCAAATTTATCTTTTGCTGTATTGAGTGTAGCTTCGTCTACCTTTGAATTGTTTTTTAGTAATACGGGTAGTACACCCAAAATATCAAAATCTGCATTGTAATTATCAATAAGTTCTTGCAAGTACCCTACATATGCTTCAGCTCCGACTAAAGAACGCTCTTGCGTCTGCAGGACAATAATGGTGTAGTCGGAAGCTAACAAAGCTGAGTCCGTATAAGTACTTAAAGTAGGTGGAACATCGACCAAAATAAAGTCGTAGTCATCCTTAATATTAGTCATTAATTCATTTAAAAAAGTCACCCTATTAAATTGACTGTTTGGAAATTTCTTTTCTAAAAATAAAGGATAAGAGGTAAAGTCTGCAAAGCTGGGCAGTAAAAAAAGATTTTCTTTGATTTCAATAATAATGTCCGATAAATCTTCATCTGCTATGGCAGACATTAACGTCTTGTCAAACGTAACAATATTATTCGTAATACGTTGTTTAGTATGTAAATACAAAGATGTTGCATTCGCTTGAGGATCTAAATCTGCTAATAATGTCTTATAGCCTAATTTAGATAATGTGTATGCCATCATTGCACTATTAGTTGTCTTACCTGTTCCACCCTTGAAATTTCCAAATGTTATAACTTTAGCCATTGTAACCCTCTTTTCTTAGTTGTCTACAAATCTACATTTGATATTATAACGTAAATATACCATGCTAAATCAATATGTCAAACGTTATCAAGAAAAGCTGTCTACAAGTCTACAAGTAGACGTATCTACATATCTACAAGTCTACAAGTAGACGTATCTACATATCTACGAATCTACATGTAGACATGTAGTATGAAAAAAATGCTGATAATAAAAGGATACTGGAGATCACATAGACGTATCTACGTATCTACAAATCTACAAGTATACGTATCTACTTATCTACACGTCTACAAGTAGACGTGTAGATAAGAAAACGATTTCTCGCCTACAAAATAGGGTTTTACAAAAAAAAAATAGTATAGTACATTTAACTCAATTCATAGCAAGATTAAAACTGAATATAAAAAAAGCCCCGTAGACGCCAATCTACGAGACACATATAACCAGATAAGTTTTATGTGTCTATTATACCAGCCTCTTTTTGAGTTGGCAATAATAGGCTTTTTTTAACCTGTAGGGGACAAGCTGCAGCCATGAAAAACTGGGACCAAGGGGACCGGTTTCTCTTTAGCCGCCTCAATAACTAAAGATAGGGGATTACAGGTGTCACTGTATGCATGCCTGCCCCGAATGGCGACCACGGCCGATTAAAAGGTGGGGGTGGTAATCCTGGGCCGAAAGCCCGGTAACCTAAAACAACGCTCTTAGGGAGGATTTTAAGAGGGTTTTAGGTGTGTTGCACGAACAACACCGACGCATACAGATGTGAAGCAGCGACTGACCGATCCGACGCTAGAAATTCAAATAAATAGCACACATGTTGTACCCTAGTTTGCAGAATTATTTTTTTAATTTTGCATGACTAGGGTACAACTATGCCCACTTGCTCCTTTCCCTCTCCTCTGCTAGGTTAAGTGAGACCTCAAGTCAATAGCTTTTCTTGTTTTATACCGTTATTTTAAGTTAAATATAGATATAATAATCAAGAAAATAACACAGGAATAAACATGTGAGAGGGGGGTATCGGGATGCCGAAGGCCTTAGCGATGCTTGTAAATATTGAAGAAGAAAATACAGTGACGTTTTATCTCTTGGAAGAAAAAAAAGACATACAGGTGACGATAACAGATGCTTTAATAGCGGAATTTGAAGTAGCTCTTGGAGAAGAAGAAAGCTATTTTGTCATGCTTGGTACGGTATTGAAGCAGGTTGTCTGAGTAATCCGAAAGGGGAAACGTCATGGCCTACAACTATAAAAAGAAAACAGCAGAAGAACGGAAATTAGAAATTGATAGCTAACCGATGAGATGCATGTCAACTTACGCAACTATGCGACAGATCCGAAAGAGTTAGAAGCTTTTCTCGTTTTTATGATTATTCGTTGAAGAATCAGTTATTGATTCATTCTCAATTTAAAGGTGCGTTTGGCGTTGCGTCTTTTAAGACGTTTAAAGATTGGGGATTATCTGTCTTAAAAGGGGAAAAAGGCATTAAGATTTTTGTACCGGTTGAAATCAAGCAATTCAAGACGAAACAGTGAACCTGGAAAAATCTGAGTGCTGCCACATAAGAAGAAAAAGAGGATCTCACAGCCCATAAAACAACAGTTGAGACACGAAAACGGGTCAGCTTTAAGTTGGGGACGGTCTTTGATGTGACGCAAACAAATGCGCAGCCAGAAGATTATCCTGATTTGTTTCCAAATCGAAAAAAAGACTTTCAGTATGCGGGGAAACAGATGGTGATTTTGAAGAAAACGTTATTGCGTTATGCCAAGGAAGAACAGATAGGGGTTCAAACAGCGAAAATCAGTAACAGTCCTGCTAAAGGATACTACGGGCCTGATACGCATACGATTGTATTAAGTGATCGTAATAATGAAAGCGAATTCATTCATACGCTTATACATGAGCTGGCGCATGCAGCCATGCACCATCCGAAAAAAATGGTGCAGAAAGAAACAGCGCTGCAGGAGACACCGGTCTTAGAATACCAAGCTGAAATGACGGCCTATGTGGTGGCACATGCGTTTGGCTTAGATACGAGAGCCCATTCCTTGTACTACACGGCACAATGGACGCAGAATTTAGAACACGTGATGGAACTTGAAACGACTCTGGAAGAAGTAAATGTGCAGGTAAACTTAAAAGACGCGTCAAAATCAAAAAATAGCGCGCTAGCACAGGCTTTCTTTTCTATTCATACGATTGAACCCATTACGCAGATTGGGACACATCGTGTTTATGATTTAGAGCTGCATTCAAAAAAAACGGGACCACAGAAGTATCGGATTCTCACGACAAAAAACCCTAATGAAATTGCACACACATGGGTGGGAGAAAAAAGTAGCACCGACTGGTTAAAGGAGCATGCCCTTACCGCATTTGTTGAGAAACATCCTGAAATCACCTCGCCGCAAGAAAAAATAGCGACACTTGAAAAAACGATAGCGGGAGAAGCACAGCCATTTAATCATTTTATGAAAGAGACGCGTGAGAGAACCAGTCAAAAAGAATTAAGGCATTAAAATATATACGTATATATTTGAATCATTTAATACATACGTATATACTATATGTATGAGGTGATAAATATGAAAATGATTCAAAGAAGTACACGTAAATCGGGACACAGCGTGATTACGACACTCCCACCCGATGTCTTACAGCAACTCAACTTAAACGTGGGTGATTCCATTGAATATGTTATCAAAGGTAGTCACGTTGAAATTCGTAAAGCTGCCGAAAAAGAAGACGATTTTTTAGCAACGGTTAACGCAGTGATGGATGACTACACTGTTGCACTTGAAGGACTCGTTAGCCGATGATCCGTTATTTAACTGAACGGGAATTAGTTATGATTAATACGCTGCAGATTCAACGCTACAGCCCTGAGGAGCAGATCGGCGTAAAGGAGCCAACTGCTTTGAATATGTGTGTCGCTTTACCGAAACAGGATGTATTTGATAAAGAACTTTATCCGACTCTGTTTGATAAAGCAGCCATATTGTACCAAAAACTAGTGCAGAAACACTGTTTTCACAATGCCAATAAGCGGACCGCATTGGTTGCGGTTCATACATTTTTACGTTTAAACGGTGTGACGTTAAACGTTAGCAATAAAGAAATAGAAGACTATACGGTAGCGATTGCTACAGATAAAGACCTTACATGGGAAGCTATTTCTTCATGGCTCGAAGTGCATTCAAAATAGATTAATATTACAGCGATTAAAAAGGAGCGAACTGTTATGTTCTGGCTAAGGAAGCTCCATTAGGTACCTTTGAAAGGGGGACTTAATGTGAGTAGGAGTTTTCGTAAATTTCCTAGAAATAAGTACAACAGAAGCCACATGAAAAAGATTTTAACCGTGGTCTAAGACGAAAAATAAACCACGGCTTATTCGATGATTGTTTGTTAGCTGGGAATGAGTATCGCAAAGTTTACAGTCGCTATGATATTTCAGAAGGATACGCTATCTATCCGTTATACAGAGCAATTCAACCGGTCATTAAAGTTGAGATACCTGTCATTTTTTATAATACTGTCGGATTTGATGAAAAAAATAATCTGATTTATAGTGAAGAATGGAAAGAAACAGGTATCGTTAGCTACAAAATAAATACAAAGTATTTCAATTTTTCAACCGTGTTTCGTTCAAAGAATCCTTATTCTAAAAAGTCTATTGAACGTGAACGCTTTGAGAACTGGCAAAAGACAGTTGTAGGAAAATAAGTAAATAAACGAGGCTAGTTTTGTCCCAGCCTCTAACCCCCAGTACACAAGGAAAGCATGCTAATTTAAAACAAAATACAATGGTTTTGGGGATTGTATGTGTCTTTCTTTTGATAGCATTCTGACTAATTTTGAAGAATTATCTAATTTGTAGCCATGCTATCGCATGTTTAAGGGCGTTTGCTCTTAAACATGCCTTCAGAAGCAAATAAACATACTTTTTAGAGCTTTTAAAGACATTTAGGTGAAACACTTGGTGGTCTTTTAACGCGCCTTAAAACGCATTTATTTGCTTTAGAAGCTAAGTCCATCATAACCCTTCGTTTTTTCTGTAGTTGGCTTGGTACTTCTGCTCCCACTCCTGGCTTCAGACTGCAGTATCGTCATCAGTATTTCGGTTCTGTTGCAAAGTTTTAAATAAAGAATAAAATCCCTTACGGTATCTATGATTTAAGCTGGGATTCCCAATAATACCTTGATTTCAGTACAGACCGAAAACCCGAAGAGAGTGCCTTCTTTTCGGGTTTTCTTATATAATCCTCGAATGGCTTCCATGCCTTTAATCGTGGTAGAGGCAGTGCGTAAACTTCGATAGAATTTAT
>NZ_NEEY01000034.1 GCF_002252085.1 Aerococcus sp. 1KP-2016 | reverse complement strand
AGAGACTACAAGCTGCACCTTATAAATTGTACGACAAAGATAACACGAACGAGTAATTATTATTTATAAGAACTTAATGCATCGCAACAAGCGTAAATACAATTTACACAAGATTATGGACTTGACATCTAAGGAGGAAAACATGAATCCGACAACCAATTTTCCTTTAATCGTTACATTTGTAGCTATTACTGTTGCACAAATTGTGAAATATCCGATTGCGGTTCTATTCAATAAACCACGCGCTAATATTTCAATCATTCATGCGACTGGTGGTATGCCGAGTTCGCATTCAGCAGCTGTGACTTCTTTGATTACGGCTTTGATTCTTCAATATGGATTCTTTTCCCCATATATCGCTATTGCAGTTTGTTTTGGTATGATTGTAATGTTTGATGCAATGGGTGTTCGTCGCCAAGATGGTGAGCAAGGTGTTTTAATTTATTCATTAATGAAAATTTTAAAACAAAAAGCACGCGAAACGAATGATACCGAATTATTGTTGCAACTAAATACCTTGGATGAAGACAAAATGGTGATTAATGACTACCTTGGCCATAAACCATCCGAAGTTATTGGTGGTATGACTACTGGTGTTTTGGTTACCTTGATGCTAAGATTCATCTATAGCTTACTAAATATTCCTTTATAAAATATAGAAAGTGTATGCAAATGACTGTAGATAAAACTGATATATTAATTGTGGGCGCTGGACCAGTTGGCCTCTTCGCCGCATTTTACGCAGGTATGCGTAATCTAAGCGTACGTGTCATTGATTCCCTACCAGAACCTGGTGGGCAACCTAAGGCACTTTATCCTGATAAAAAAATCTATGATATTCCAGGATTCTCAAAAGTAACTGGAACAGAACTTACCCATTCTTTAATGGGTCAATTACAACGATTTGCCGACACAACCTTTCTTCATCTCGATGAAAAAGTTATCAATGTCGAGAAAACGGCAACAGCTTTTGATGTTCAAACTTCTAAAGCGCAGTATCAAGCTGGTGCAATTATCATTGCGGCCGGTAATGGCTCATTTAAACCAAGAAAAATACAAGTAGATGGTTTGGAAACCTATGAAACTAATGACATTTCTTATCATGTTGCTAACTTAAACCGTTTCGCTGGTAAAAACGTCGCTGTACTTGGCGGTGGTGATTCAGCATTCGATGCAGCGTTGGGATTAGCTGAATATGCGCATAAAGTATATTTAATTCATCGACGGGATCGATTTAGGGCTCATGAATATGCAGTTTCACAAGCCCAAGCAAAGGATAATATTGAAATTTTAACCCCCTATATTCCGAAAGCATTTATTGGGGACGGCTCCAGATTAACAAGTCTTGTATTAAATAAAGCCCGTAGTGATGAAATGGTAACATTGGCCCTTGATCATGTCTTCATGACGTATGGTTTTGTTTCATCCCTTGAAGATATTAAAAATTGGCAACTTAACATTGAAAATGAATCAATTATTGTGAATCATAATCTTCAGACAAATATAGAAGGTATGTACGCTATTGGCGATATTGTTACTTATCCATACAAAACGAAATTAATTGCCGTTGGTTTCGGTGAAGCGCCACATGTAGTCAATCAAGTAGCACACTATTTATACCCAGAACGTCGGGTAGAACCACTACATTCAACCAGTATGTTTGACAATTAAAAAACCTCGAAAGCGCTAAACGCGTTTTCGAGGTTTTTTTGTATAATCGCCGATAATTCGTTCTTGGAAATCTTTTTCCCAACACGATAAACAAGTTCGATTCCTAGCTGTATAATTACAAAAACCGAAATGAAACACAATAAGAAAAATGATTCATCCAGGACTAAGATAATTGGATCAGTTGCTGGGTTAAATAACCAATAATCATTTTGAAAGACAAGTTCGTGAAAACCTACAAAAATGGTATTAAAGTTAAATATTAATATCACAATAATAATCATCGGTAACCACCGAAGCTGTTTGAAAGGCCAATATAATCGCCACAAATTACGCGATGCGTTCAACTTCCATAAACTAAATGCCGCAATCAGCGCTGAAACTATCATTGCACCATAATTTAGGTAAAATAAGTTTTTAACTTCCATAAAGTGGATTGCCGCATTCACCGATGTTGGAAAATCTGGCATATTGAGTGCTTCCACCCATGGAAAGTTCAAATATGCCATCAAAATAATATAATTATCCATTACAGTTGAGAATGTCAAGCCAACCAGTTCGTAGGCCTTTGAAAACCATAATGAGATCATGAATAAAGGAATATTGATGATCGTTAATGTAATAGAGAAGGTCAATAAAAAAATAAGTATTGCTAAAATACCAATCCAAAATAATATTTCATTACCTAGCTTGTTGCCAGGTTGATAAGAGTGTTTCATAATCTTTAACCACCATCGTTGGCTCTACGCCATAAATTTTAAAATCTGTTCTATTATGAACACCCGTTTCAATCATAACGGAATCAATGCCTGCATTCACTGCAGCAGAGATATCCGTCATCAGGTTGTCCCCTAAAAATACTGCGTGCGCTTTGTCAGCCCCTAATTTAGCTAAAGCACCTTCAATAATAAGTGCATTCGGTTTACCACAAACAATTGGCGTTACCCTAGTTGCTGCAGTAATTACTTTACCTAACGCTCCTGCTCCAGGTACATACCCTCGACTCGATGGGAATTGCTCATCCGGATTCGTTAAATAAAATTGTGCGCCTTTTTGAACTGCTATAGAGGCATCCATCAATTGTTTGTAGGTAACAGCTTGATCTAGGCCAACTACTACAATCGCAATTTCATCACTGTCTACATCTGTAGAAACCGAAAAACCCGCATCTGATACTGCATGTTGGACATATTCTGTACCAATTACAAAAGCTTTCCCAGATCCATCAGATACGATTTTTCCCGCTGTTTTATCTGCTTCTAAAATGTACTTCAAAGTATCTACGGATGTATAGAAATGCTCGGCTGTTACAGATAGTCCTGTTATTTGATTCAAATTTGCTGCTGCATGTGCTGGATTCCGCATGGCATTATTCGTTACAAATAAAAAAGGAATATTTTTAACTTGCAATTGCTCTACAAATTCTTTGGCACCAGCAATCGGTTCTTCACCACGATACATAGTGCCATCAAGGTCTATTAAGAATACTTTTTCTTCCAAATTCAATTTGTATTATTCCCCTTTTTCTCGAATACTAAATGCATGCGGTTTGTTCACGGTTGATTTTTTCTTCACCGAACGCGATGCTGGCTGTTTGGTACTAGTCTCTTTTACTTCGACAATATTAAAGGTTTTGCCTCGATTATTTGTCTTTTTCTTACTAAAGTGAGGGCTTTTATTCCGTTTTGGTTTACTATCTCCAGTAGTAGCTGCTGGTTTGCGGCTCACTTGTTTTTTCTTCTGAACGGGTTTAGTGGCATTTGATCTACTATTCCGTGGTTTCACACTAGCATTTTCTTTACGTTGATTATCCCAGAACGATTCATTACGTGCTTGAATTTCTGCTGGCGTTCGCTCATGCGCTAAAACAAAATAGGCTGCGCCAAAGCTAGCATATTCGATTAGGTAATCTGGCAAATGTTTAATTTTCTGCTCAAGTGACCCAATTTTTGCATCATCAGCGTAGAAGCCTTTTAAACGTAATTGTTCATAAGACCAATCTCCGACCACAAAGTCATAGCTATCTAGTATATCCATGTATCTATCAGCTATTGCCTCTATATTTACTGCCTCATTAAAATTTTCTTTGATGGTAAAAATTTGCCCATTAATAGAAAGTTGCTCTGGGCTTATTCGTGTTACCTCGGCTTTTGGATAATTTAATTCCGCACGTTTTTCTTTTAACTCTTCTTGTTTCTTTCGACTTAACATGCTTGCAGCTCCTTTCTTATTCAGATGGTTGCTTGTACCCACCATCTATTGAATTTGTATAAATCATATCCGCTACTAATTCACGGATGAAGGGTTGTCCCCATAAATAATGCTTTTGAGCGACTAAACTTGTAAAGAATGGCAGGTATAATAGATGGTCAATAGTCACAATTTTAATCATTTCCGCATCTGCTAATTCAGCGATAGATTGATCCGCAATTATCATCAGTTGACCAAAAATATTGCCTCGGAAACCCGACCCTTTGATTGGTGTGTATTTCAATTCCTCAGCTAATGCTGCTACTTGTGGTTTAATAACCTTATAGTAATCAGCCACACTCGTTTCAACGATCATAAGACGAATTGGATGAGGTAATGCTGTATGCAGATCGAAACGAGTCACATCTCCAGCCGGTAACCCTTGTAAGAACATGCCCGCATTGATAATGGCTACATCTGCTCCACTTTGCATTTTCATTGCCAACAAGGTATAGTGCTGAAGTGGTGAATACTCTATTTCATCAGCCGGTAAAGCAAATGGTAAACGACCAACAATATTTTCCTTCAAACTTGTTTGACCCTGTTTCACCCATTGGCTGACTTGTTGCTCGTCTTCAGGATAATTAGAAATACGGTCACTAGCCACAAGTTCCTCTGTTAACTTGAAGTAGCGTTTATAGTCAATGATTGGCTCATTGACTGTAACATCTGAAGAGCTCGCTTCATACAAGTATGCTTTATTGATTGGTTTTTCAAATTCAGCAGTTAAATGGCCCATAAATTGCCCGTATTTACCACCACCGGTAAGTAAGGTATGACCAACCCACTCCCCCTCTGGTAATACATGATGGGTATGTGCACCAAAAATAATAAGCAATTCTGGAAACATTTTTGCGACGATACGATCAGTAGGTAGACCCAAATGACTTAATAAAATAATGCCATCAAGAGATTCCTTTGTTTTGATTTCTTGAATCACTCGTTGAATCGATATAATGGGATCTAGCGGTTGCCACCCGACAATATCATAAGAAATTTCAAAAGGTGCAGTCATGCCCAAAACCGCAAAACGGCTTCCTTTGTCAGTCTGAATCATCTTATAATCTTGTGTATGCGCTGGCCGAGTATTGCCTATTTTGTCAAAAATATTGCCCAATACTATAGGAAAGCTTGCATTTTGGTAGAGATTATTAAGCACCTCATGGTGACTACCAATCCCTTCATTATTCCCTATTGTTGCTACATCCACACCCATTTCATTCATCAAATCCACCATGATTTGACCTTGAGTCGCTTCAGTGAGCGGATGTTGTCGATCTACAGCATCTCCAATATCGAAGAGAAAGTGTGCTTCCTTCTCTTGATCATGTTTATCTGATTGAT
Organism: Aerococcus sp. 1KP-2016; assembly: GCF_002252085.1. Taxonomy (GTDB): domain Bacteria; phylum Bacillota; class Bacilli; order Lactobacillales; family Aerococcaceae; genus Aerococcus. The sequence goes on along the minus strand of NZ_NEEY01000034.1, from coordinate 15,472 downwards.
TTTGATAATATCTAAAAAATTTTGGCCAATTTTCTAAGTGTGAATGCCAATCATTCGTATGATAAAAATGAATTACTTCTTTCATGTCTGCACCCCATTCGTTCGCTCTAATCATATCATATTCACATGATTATCAGAATCTCAAACGTTACAAAATGGTGATAAATTTCCTTCAAATTTACAATTTTCTAAATTGCGCTAATCACAAATATTACTAAAAAAGACCAGGACAACTCGTCCTAGCCTTGTTACGCCAAGCAATCAGAATGCTATCTATTTGATAATCATAGTAACCATTGCTTAATTATTATCTTCTAAAATATCCTGTGCTTGTAAACCAATTTTTTTCGTTAATCGGATAAAAGTATCAATTTCTTCTAATGATAAGTTTTCAAACATTTTTGCAATAATTTGACTATGGCCTGGGAAAACTTCGGCCATTTTTTTATTACCTTCATCCGTAATTTTTGCGTAAATAACCCTACGATCCTCAGGATTATTCGTTCTTTCTACAAAACCTTTATCCTCTAAACGGTCGATGACATAAGTTAAACTTGAAGAAGGAATTAAAATTCGCTTACCGATTTGTTGAATGGGTTGTTGTCCGCGATTATATAACAGCTCCAATACGGTAAACTCGTTCTCACTTAATCCTTTTTTACGCATGTCGCGTTTTAATTCTTCAAGGATATACAAATTGGCTTTCAAGTGAACACGCAAAGCATGTAAACTTTCTGCTTCTTTTTTATCAATTTGCTTTTCAGGCATATGTGCACCTCCTCTTCTAATCTATTATATTAAATATACCCAATTTCGAAATAATTTTCAAGTAATCAGCAACGAAAATACAAAGTGTTTGCATTTATCTTGCACTATACTGCGGCAAATCACGACATTCACAGAAATTAATTTGGGGATCTGACTTACATTTCGGATTTCGTGCTGTACAATATTCACGGCCAAAATAAATAAATTGATGATGTGCATCACGCCATCGTTCTTTTGGAATTCTCGCCATTAGTATCTCTTCTGTTTCACGGACACTGGCATCCGGTGGGACAATCCCCATGCGCTTGGTCACACGTTCCACGTGTGTATCAACAGCAATAGTTGGTACACCAAAGGCCTCACTTAGTACAACATTTGCTGTTTTACGGCCAACCCCTGGCAATTGCATGAGCTCTTCTCGCGTTTGTGGTACTTGGCCCTTAAATTCATCTCGAATTATGATAGCTGTTTTTTTCATGTTTTTGGCCTTATTGTGATATAAACCAATTGTTTTGATTTTATCTTCTATATCCGCTATGTCAGCTTCAGCCATCGCATTGGCATCTGGATAGCTGGCAAACAATGTGGGGGTTACCTTATTTACGCCCACATCTGTTGTTTGGGCCGACATTAATACCGCAATCACTAGTTGAAAAGGTGTTTCATGATATAACATCGTCTTTGGATTTGGGTACATTTCATCCAAATGATCTAAAATATTGATTACTTCAGCATCCGAAATTAAATCTGCCACGTCTTGGCCTCCCTCTAATAAATTATTTATTCAACCATTTGTTCATAGGAACTGGTGGTAAATCTTGGGCATTCGCATTTTGTTGTTTATAATCATTAACTCTTGGCGTGTCATTCGCCTTTGTCCGTTTTTGTTTGGCCCAATTCATTAGAATTCGGTCAATATATTTGAGCGAATATGCTTGATTCAATACGGCTTCTTTTAAGGCTTCTTTGACCACATCTGGTTCATAATGGTCCTTTGAGAACCATTCGGCAATTTGTTGGTATTCAATCGGTGACAATTGGCGACCAAATTCCGTTTGAATCATTTCAAACACTTCGCCTTCCTTTGTTGCCTGAGCTTCCTGAAATCTGCTCGTTTTATCTACTTGATCAAGGCTTTCAATTTTTTGATACAGCGGATCAAGCGAATAAAATTCTACCGCTTTCCCCTCTGCATTTTTATATGACGGAATACTTAAAAATCCTCGCTCAATTAAAGACTGAATCATATCGAACAAAATTCTTTCCGACAAATTCATACGTTGGCCAATTGCTGAGATTGCTGGAAACTCTTGGCCTGCCTGTTGGAACTCAAGAAATGAATGAGTAGCATCATTTCTTCATTCGTTATATTTAACCGATGGTATGATTCTATGACCTTATTTCGCATCACTGTGTAATATTCTCGGTTCATCTTTTTCCTCTTTTTCTATTTTTCTATTTACCCTACCTGATGACAAAATGACGCTTCCCTTATAGTATATATCAAAGTTAAGCAAAACATGCATTCCTTTGACTATTGTTGAATGGATAAGCATATGAGCTAAATATGAAAAGAGGTTGAGACCACTTACTGTCTCAACCCCTTCATCCACATACCTTTGTATTAAGCTTGGCTTTTACGAATGACAAATTCACGAATACGTTTCATCGCTTCTGCAAATGTTTCTTCGTTAGTAGCATAAGAAAAACGAATATGGTCAGCTTTACCAAAAGCTAACCCAGCTACACCAACAACGTGTGCTTCTTCAATGATTGCATTAGCAAAGTCAGTGACAGAATCATAGCCACAATTACGTGCTGCTTGTGAACAATCTGGGAATAAATAAAATGCACCTTGTGGTTTAAAATCTAATACAAAACCAGGGATTGTTAATAAGGCATCGTAAGCTGCGTTCAGGCGTTTTTCGAAAGCTAATCGCATTTCTTCGCGATGGCTGTCCGAACCTTTTAAGGCTGCTAACCCTGCATATTGACTAATACCTGATGGATTTGAGTTAATTTGACTCGCTAATTTTCCGTATGCTTTGATATATTTGCTTTCTGCTAAAGCATATCCCAAACGCCAGCCAGTCATTGCATAAGCTTTAGAAAAACCATTTATCACGATAGTATTTTCTTTAATTGCTTCAGATAAGCCAGCCATTGAATGTGCTTCATGACCGTTATAAACTAGGCGGTAGTAAATTTCATCGGCAATAATTAAGATGTTGTGTTCCAAGCAATATTCAGCAACTGCACGCAAATCATCTTCACTCAAAATTGCTCCTGTAGGATTTGAAGGACTGTTCAAAACAAGTGATTTTGTTTTTTCTGTTACATATTGATCAAGTAATGCTGGTGTTACTCGGAATTGGTCTTTGGCGTCTGTTTCAACGATAACTGGTACGCCATCTGCCATGTTTACCTGCTCAATATAACTTACCCAATACGGAGAGGGAATTAATACCTCATCGCCTTCATTTAACAATGCTTGGAAGGTATAGTACAAAATCATTTTAGCGCCATCAGCAATAAATACTTCATCTAGACTGTACTGTATATTGTCATAGGCTGCATGGTAATCAATAATTGCTTGTTTCAATTCCACAATACCTGTACCGTCAGTATAATGGTGTCCATGTCCAGCATACATATCTTCTTTGACTTGATCTAAAATATAAGCTGGCGTGTTAAAATCTGGTTCCCCTACAGCTAAGGAAATCACATCAATTCCTTTGGCTTTTAATTCACGTGCTTTTGCTGCCGCTGCTGCTGTTTGCGAGGCTTGCATCTTATCCATTCTTTGTGCTAAATCCATTACTTCGTCCTCCTATAGGTCGTTAACGGTCTCATACCATTCGCCCGTTGTTGCGTTAATATAGTGATAACCTAAATTGCCCTCTTCATCAGTGAAGGAAACTTCCCACACAAAGGTATCATTTTCAATGCCCAAGTTTGCATTTCTCACTTTGACATTTGGCATTTCATACAAGGTTAGTGCCAAGGCATTTTCTTCATTTACCATTTCATCCATGAAACCAGATTTCGTATAATCTGTGTCCGGTTGGTAAGTAAAATATACCTGACGCCCTTCTGCATTTTCACCTAAAACAGAATAATAGGTTTCATCTTTATTAAATACGTAAAAAGTTTGGATATTTGTGATACCCGCTTCTTTGGCTAATTTTGTGGTCTTTGATTCAGCCTCGGCAACTGGTTGTTGTGAACTGAAATAGACATAAGATGTGCCCACCAAGTAAATCACCATGATGGCCATCAAAATTGAAAATAATTTGCGTTTCATGGTTTCTTTGCCCCTTTTTTTATATCCTACATTCTATCACATTGTTCATCGAAATTCTTTAAATCCTTTAAGTCTATCCAATCCATAGTTAATGCTTCAGGCATAATGGCCTGAATTTGATCAGCATAAGATGCCTTTTCTAAACGATGATCTAATGAAATAAAGATGGACTCATTATTGACAGTTGCCGCCATTCTACCAAATATTTGCGTTAAATTCATCAACATATTTGGTAAGGCAACATCCTCAAAGTATTGATCCCCAATAGATTTCAAATAGTCCTGTTTGGCCAATTCATCCGGTGTATCAGGTGCAGAAAATGGCAAGCGTGTCATAATAAAGGCGTCCGTCTTTGTATTTAAATGAATGCCTTCTTGAAAACTAGCTAAGGCCAACAAAATTGCTCGTTGGCTTTGCTCGAATTGGCGGGCTAATCGGTCTAAATTACGTTGATGATTCTGTACGATGACCTGTCCATACACGATACGATTAAATCGTCGCTTCAATTCATGTTGCACTGCTTGTAGTAAAGCACGTGATTGGAAGAAAACTTGGATTTTATTGACCTGATGTTTATCGGCCCATACACTTTCAATGACATCCGTAATCATCATCGCTGCTTGATGTTCATTATATTTATCAATCGACAGAAAGTCATTAATATAATAACCTTTGATTTGGTTGGGCTTACTAAGGGCTAATTGTTGTTTGTATGATGCCTCCATAAATGAGAACCACTGAAAATGGTCAACACCAAATAATTTACTGATAATGTGTTTCGCGCCAACAATTTCAATTGACGCTGAAACAAGTAACGTTTGACTTGGAATCGCATTAAAAATTGTTGCTAATTGATCTTTACTCGAATATAACTTACTTTGAATGCTAGCTGTCGTATTTTGTTTACCAAAATGAACGGCCAACTCAGCATAATAATCAGGATGAGCTGCTGAGGCATCCAACCATGTTTTCAATTGATAGTCGAATTGGTTAATTTGATTGAGTAATTGTTGGTATATTCGTTTCGTATAGATGTCCATATGATATAGCTGACCCACAATTACTTTTAAAGGATGGACCATCTTATCCATTGCTTTCAATGACTTACGTAGTGCTTCACGCCATTTGGCAATCATGTAGTATTCATGTGAAATATAGTAGGCATTTGATTGTGATTTTTGTTGGTAATAGGATTTCGTTTGATATTCGTCGGCTAAGCAGTCAATAAATTTATCTAACCCTGTCCACGCCACTTGAAGATTTTTTTCCACTTGGAATAATTGGTCTACCGCATGAACTTTCACATTATTCGTCACAACTTTATCCATAATCCGGTGAATCAAACGTTCAATTGTTGTTAACGCATCTTCCACATCTTTTGATTGTATACTTCGCGTCGCTTGTTGGTGAACTGTCTCCGGTAATTGATGACATTCATCGATAATAACTTTACTTTGATCAGTCATAATACCTTCTGCCATTAAATCTTGATAGTGATATACCAAGTAAGCATGATTTAAGACAACAACATCCGCATCCTTAGCTTCTCGCACATGGCGCTCGTAGAAAGCATAATCACCCCAACGCTGTATTTCATCATGATGACTTTCTGTTGAGAAACGATTCATATTTTCCCAAAAGACTTCATTATTCAAGCCACTATTCAATTCATGTAAGTCACCTGTCTGCGTTTCACCAAGCCATACCAAAACAGCAACCGAAATCAAAACATCGCGTTTCAAGGCAATTTCCGGATGGCTCTTTAAATAAGCCAAAAACTTTTGAAATCTCGTTAATTGGATAAAATGACGCTGTCCCTTCAACACGACCACCTTCAAGGGTTTGCCCAATAGGGTTGTTGCTAGGGACATGGTCTTATCCAAAAATTGATGCTGCAAAATGACGGTTGAGGTTGATACAATGACACGTCCTGCTTGCTTTTGTTTTGTTTTTTCTGCTTCGACTGCTGACAAAGCCGACATCATATAGGCTAGAGATTTCCCTACACCTGCATTTGCCGTTAAGAATGCAAATTTATTCGCATCCGGATTTATGCTATCATCCTCCGGTGCATGGAAAAATGGGCCTATTTCATCAACCATAGATTGTTGTAAAGTTGAAAGGGACACCCCATTATTACTTGTAATAATACTAGCTTGTTCACTCGTATTGTCTTTATTGGTCGCCAAATGCATGCGGACAGCTTTTTTATCGCCAAATTTATCCGGAAAAATTTGGAAGTTGGCTTGATATTCACTCAAAACAAAAGGTGCGATATATTCATAATCTTGACGATATCCCGTGCTTTCATCAAACCATTTAGCCATATATACACCGGTTTGGCCTATAAAATAATGTGCAAATGGACGTAATTGCTCAAATAATTCACGTGGCATTTGTTGAATTTTAGCCATACACATTAGTAAAACTTCTGCCGTTGCCATCGCATCGTCTACGGCTGTATGGGCATTTTCCAAGACAATCCCATGGTGTTGACAAAACTCTGACAACTTGTATGATTCAGCCGTTGGATAAAGCGTACGAATCATTTCCACAGTATCCACCCTGTCCTGGGTCATGGCTGGGAAACCTTGCGCTTGGAAACTCTTGTCCAAAAATTTATAATCAAAGCCAATGTTATGCGCAACAATCACGGTATCGGCTAACATGTCCCACAAATCGGCAGCAATGTCCTCAAATGGTGGGGCTAGCTTCACTTGTTCGTTTGTAATACCGGTTAATTTTGTAATTTCTCTTGGAATGTCTTGATAAGGGAAGATATCCGTAGCAAATTGGCCGACAATTTGTCCATCACGAACAAAAGCCACCCCAATCTGAATAATGCGGTCACCATTATCATATGTAGATCCTGTTGTTTCTAAATCCAGAACCGCATAAGTGGTCGTCACTTTAAACACCTTCCTAAATGTAATTTCGTCTCAAGCTACTTATTCCTTAGCTTGGTAATGTTCTCTTAAATAGGTTAAAAGCGCAGCTTCCTCATTGGCTACTTTTAATTCAAGTACAGCCGTTTCTAAAAAGCTAAGCATTAAACCAATTTCCCGTTTATTATCAGGATTGATTTGGGCAATGATTACACGCCCATTAATCGCTAGCTCTTTCAGTGAATGAATCGGCAAACGGTCAATTTCAGATTGCACTTTTTGAGGATCTGCTGGATACGCTAAATCAGCGAAAAGCTGTTTACCTAAGGCTACTTGTTTTTGCATATATGCTTCTATAGCCAATAGTTTTTCCGGATTTTTGCCGTAATAATCGACTAAATCCCATTCCCCTTTACTTGACCTTAGATACCAAATATCAAAGTAAGCCGTGATATCATCGGCTGCTTGATTTGACATCTTCCAAGCCTTGCCAAGTTGCCGAATAGCTTTCTGCATGTTTTTGGGATCAGTTTCTCCTGATTGAACAAAATGACACCAGAACATGAGTGACCAAGCAAATTCAGCGTTATCAAAAGCCTGCTCCCCATCTATTTCGGTCAGCAGGAGTTGAAGACTTGTGGCGTATTCACTAAGCCCGGGTACATGCAAATAAAGGCCACTCTTCAAAAAGTAAGCGAGCCCTTTTTGCCAATTCTTGCCAATCCATAGCTTGTTCATTTCGACTGTAATACGTTCCACGGCAATATGTGCTAGGATGGCTGCATTTTCCTCAATTGCTTGCAGTGTATGTGCTTCGATATCGAAATCCAATTGACTTGCAAATCGGACACCACGCATCATGCGAAGACCGTCTTCATGGAAGCGGTCATGGGCTACACCGACTGCGCGAATAATTTCTGCTTTCAGGTCTGCCTTACCCTCAAAATAATCGACGATGGTCATTTGATCTGTCATGGCCAAAGCGTTGATGGTAAAATCACGACGTAATAAATCTTCTTCTAGATTTTGGACGAAGGTTACCTTGTCCGGTCGACGAAAATCTTGATAGGTTGACTCCGTCCGGAAAGTAGTGATTTCATAGGTTTCACCTTCAAACCAAACCATGATTGTCCCATGCTCAATCCCTACATCAAAATGCCGTGGGAACAAGGCTTGGACTTCTGCTGGATATGCTGAAGTTGCAATATCAACGTCATGGATAGGTAATTCTAATAAATAGTCACGCACTGCGCCACCCACAAAATATGCCTCGTAGCCGGCTTCATGTAAGATTGCTAATATGGGCGCAGCTTGTTCAAATTCATGCCCATTAGTCATCTAATAGGTGCTCCAAACCATAGACTAGACCGTCTAAAGTAGCCACTTTTTCAACTGCCAACGCTACACCAGGCATATATGAACTACGGTCAAATGAATCTTGGCGAATTGTTAACGCTTCGCCGATACCACCGAATTGCACAATTTGGTGGGAGTTGTAACCAGGTAATCGTAATGAGTGGATACGGACGCCGTGGTAATCAGCCCCACGTGCACCTGGCATAGTTTCTTTTTCATCTGGATGGCCGGATACATGTTCTCCACGTGCTTCGTAAATTAATTTAGCTGTTTTTTCGGCTGTACCACTTGGTGCATCCAGTTTTTGATTGTGATGAATTTCAGTAATTTCAACATCCGGCAGATATTTGGCTGCCTTGGCCGAGAAAATTTGCATTAAGACTGAACCAATAGCAAAGTTTGGCGCAATTAATCCGCCTAATTTTTTCTCTGCTGATAACTTTGTCAATTGGTCGATTTCTGCATCAGTAAATCCAGTAGTACCAATTACCGGATGGATATTGTGGTCGATGTAATATTTGGTATTGGTAAAAGCCACATCTGGAACTGTAAAATCAATGGCTACATCAATAGCCACTTGCTCAATTGCTTCTTCAATACTAGCAAATACAGGCGCCGCTTTAGACCAAGCGGTGACCTCATCCACATGTTGATCTAAATCTGTATTTACTAAAGCGACCAATTCAAACCCTTCATGATCAAGGACCATTTTTGCAGAAGTTGAACCCATGCGTCCTAAAAATCCTGTCACTAAAACTCTCATACTCGTCTCTCCTTTTTATCGCAAAGCGCTATTTACTAATATTCGCCATGTTCGGCCAACCATTCCTGTAAACGTTCGTAGGTGTTTTGGAATTCTGGTACTTGCGCTAAGCTTGGTTGTGCATCAAACGCTGCCTTAATTTGTTGCCAATTACCCGCTTCACGTAAGAAGATAAAGTAATCCTGTAAGAACGAATGATCGTCTTTTAATTCCTTATAGGCATCTTGGTAAGCTTGGTCCGCATACTCAAATTCTTCCAATTCTTGGAACACTTTAGCTTTCATCCATACATAGCGGTCAAATTCGATACCTTGCTCATCCATATCTTGAATCAATGCTCTGGCTGTACCATAGTTTTCTTCATCAATAAATAGCTGTAGTAATAATTCTAAAGCCTGGCCGTATTCCGGATCAATATCAATGGCTAGCTCTAAGGCTTCTTCTGCCGTTCCCAAATTACCAATTTGTTGTGCAAATTGTGCTTTTTGGAAGTATAATCGGGCATCATAAGGATTGACTTGAATGGCTTGATCAATCATTTCTAAGGCACCATCATGATCGTGGAAACTGTTCTTCACAGTGGCAAAGAGCGCTAACAAGTTTTCTGAAAGCTTGCCGTCCTCATGCAAGGCTTCCAGAATTGTGTTGGCTTTCTCGAAATTTTCCGTTTCGACATAGTAAAAGGCCAATTGTTCTCGTTGGCCAACTGTACGATCAGCTTCGGGTGTTGCTTCGATTAATTCTATTGCTTCTTCAAAATCCCCTGTTGCCGCCTTAGCATATGTAAAATGTTCTTCAATGACATCTAGCAACTCTTCTGGGGTCTCTTTAGAACCTAACAATCGTTCATATAAAGGTAAGGCTTGTTGGAATTCCCCTTGTTGAAATTGCAGTTCAGCAATCCCGTACAAGATAACAGGTTGGTTGGGTGCTAATTGACGTGCTTCGTTTAATTTCACCAAAGCTACTTCTGGTAAATTGTACATTTGATAAGCATCAGCTTGAAGTAATAAAGCATCGACATATAAATCACTCTCGGGCATGATTTTCAATAATTCATCGATGGCCTCTTCTACTTGACCATTATCAAGTGCGAGTTCTCCTTTTAATAGGACCCAAGAATCTTCTGTCTGGAATCGATCTTCACCCAAGGTATAAATTTCATTGGCATAATCTACAAAGCCTAGTTGGGCAAGTTGATATCCCGTATGCGCGATCTCTTCTGACGACGCGGTTGCTAATTGATCTAATAATTTTTCGAATGTTTCATTCGCTTTTGCTGGTTGATTTTGTTGTATGTATGAAATAAATTCATTTACTAAGTTATCCAAAGTTTTCAACCTCCTATACCTAGCCTATTTTAGCATATTTCACCCCTTAAAATCTTGCAAGGCGACTAAAAGATGGCGAATTTACCAATGAATTCAAAAAATGGCTGGAACCCATAAGGTCCAACCATTTTTCTTCATGCTATTTTATGAGATAGTGCTTAAGCTTTTTCATCTACATGTAAGATGATGTCACCAGTAGCTACTTCATTACCCGTTTCACCGGCAACATTTGCGTAGTCACCTGTATTCGTTACGATGACCATCACGTCGCTAGCGTAGCCAGCCTCATGAATCACACCTAAATCAAATGAACCTAAGATTTGGCCTTGAGTGATTGAATCACCTTGTTTCACGTTCGTGGTAAATCCACGACCGTCTAGTTGCACGGTATCAATACCCACATGAATCAAGACTTCTAAGCCATCTGTTCCGGTAATACCGTATGCATGTCCTGTTTCAGAAGCAATTGTTACATGTCCTGAAATTGGTGCGACAATTTGACCTTCAGTATTTGGTACAATCGCAATGCCTTTACCCATCATTCCTTGTGAGAATACTGGATCACTCACATCTGCTAGGGCTTTAGTTGTACCTGCAACTGGTGCGAAAACAGCATGTGCTACTGGTTTTGTTGTCGTTGTTTGCGTATCAGCGGCTACAGGTGTTACAGGAGTCACATGCTCATGTTCTTTCACAACACGTGCTTCTTCTGCTTTGGCAGCTGCTTCAATAGCGGCTTCTTTTTTCATGACAGATTTCCCATAAATAAATGTACCTGTAAATGCTAGTACGATTGAAATTACGATGGCAATCATGAATACGGGAATGAATTTTGGAATAATGGCAATGAACCCAATTACCCCTGCTGGCCCTAATGATTGGCTTCGTACGTTGAACCAACCTAGTAATAATGATGCAATCCCTGATGAACCTAAGGCGATGAAGAATGGGTAACGCGCTTTCAAGTTAACCCCAAACATAGCTGGTTCTGTAATACCTAGCATTGCTGATAGTGATGATGAAGTTGCTAAACCTTTTGTTTTTTCATTCTTGGTTACGAAATAGATAGCAAATGCTGCTGCACCTTGCGCTACGTTGGCTACTGAAGCGATTGGGAATATAAAGTCCCCACCAGTTTTGGCCACATCAGCAATTAAAGCTGTTTCAATAGCTGGGAATGATTGATGCAAACCAGTTAATACGATTGCTGAGTAGAATAGACCGAAAATACCATAGCCAAGTGCACCTGTTGCAGAAATGATACCTACCAAACCGTTTAATAGGAAGTCAGATGCGGTACGTAATACTGGTCCCACAACGGTAAATGTAATAAACCCAGTGATAATAATGGTTAACATTGGCGTGAAAGTAAAGTCTACGGCATCCTTTAGAATCTTATGGAAGAAGTTTTCCAACTTGGCTAAGATCCAAGCTACACCGATAACGGGTAATACTTGTCCTTGATAACCGGCTTGGGCAATCTGTAAACCAAAAATATTCCAGTATGGCATTTCACCAGATTCCACAGCTGCAGCTACATTATAGCCATTAACTAATTGCGGCATAACCATGATTAAGCCCATAACAGCACCTAAGTAAGGATTCCCACCAAAGCGTTTCGTTGCTGAGAAAGCGATTAACACTGGTAAGAAGGCAAAGGCGGCTACTGCGAACATGTTAATCATATCGGCAAAGTCTGCCCAAGCTGGATACATTTCGATTAACGGCAATGGACCAAATAAATTTGGACTGGTTAATACATTATTGATTGCCATAATCAAACCACCAGCAGTTAAAGCTGGAATTAATGGTACAAAGATGTCAGACAAGACCTTAATTACTTGCATCAAAGGATTTGATTTACCTTGATCCTTAGCAGCTTGCTTTACGTCCTCAGTCGATGCCTGTTGAATACCTGCAATCGCAGTATATTCGTCGTAGACCTTGTTGACATCACCAGGTCCAACGATAATTTGGTATTGGCCGTTTGCTTGGAATGTTCCCTTTAAATCTGGGTCATTATCCAATGCTTCTTGGTCAATTGCCCCTACATCTTTTACGACTAAACGTAATCGAGTGGCACAGTGCGCTGCTGTAACGACATTGTCATGTCCCAAAGCTGCATCAATACGTTTTGCTACCTCTTTATGATCCATCTTCATACCTCTTTCTATTTATGAATAACCATTTACAAAAACAAATAATTGCTGCTTTTAAATAAAGCGTTTACATTTCTACAAACACATAATATCAAGTATAAGTAAATATGTCAAACGTTTAACACAAATTATTTTATTTTTATTAATAAGGTTATTTTAACAGCTTTTAAATAGTGAAAACGTTTGCCTTTTGCAGTCAGGATGTATAAAATAAACATGCATAGTAATGAAGAATACAAAACATTCAATCGCTACATCCACGTCCCATTAGATTATAGGAGGCCTATCATGACATTTTCTCTGTATCAATTTGACCAGCAAGCGCGTTACCGCGCTTACAGCGACTGGTCCCCAAACTATATTGCTGAATTAAATGCCCTTGCAGACCAATCACCTTGGCGCAATCATTTTCATATTGAACCAAAAACAGGCTTATTAAATGATCCCAATGGCTTTTCTTATTTTAACGGCCAGTGGCATCTATTCTATCAATATTATCCATTTGGACCCGTACATGGTTTAAAGAGTTGGCATCATTTAGTCAGTTCAGATTTAATCCACTGGGAGGAACTTGGCCTTGGTTTACAAGCAGATAATTCGGTAGACTCACATGGTGCCTACTCCGGTACTGCCATTGCTGACGGTGACGTCCTTCGTCTGTTTTACACTGGAAATGTACGCGATGAAAACTGGACGCGTATTCCCCTACAAAATACGGTCACTATAGATAAGAGCAATCAGCTGTCTTCTGATAAAAAAACGATTATTCCCCCACTTGACCTAGCCACAGACCACTTTAGAGATCCCATGTATTTCACGCAAAATGATACGTCATGGCTCGTTATTGGTGGCCAACGCAAGTCAGATTTAAAAGCTACCTTGTACCTATATCAAGCGACATCTGAGGATTTAACCCAGTGGGCGTTCCATAGCGAATTAGCCATTCCACAAGCTGATACCGCCTATATGTTTGAATGTCCAAATATCAATTTTGTAGATGACAAAGTTCTGGTAACCTTTTGTCCACAGGGTATCTCACCAGAACAGTTGCACTATCAAAATATATACCCAAATGCCTATCTCATAGCTGATAGGTTCACAGCGGATGGCCACCTAGAAGGTGCAGGTCAATTAGTCAATCTAGACTTTGGTTTTGATGCCTATGCCACTCAACTAATCAACAGTCCGGATGGCCGTGTGTTAGGTGTTTCATGGCTAGGCTTACCCGAAATAGATTATCCAACTGATGATTATGGCTACCAAGGCGCGCTTTCATTAGTCAAAGAATATCGCATTCAAAATAATCAATTAACCCAATACCCTGTAGTAGAAACATTGCAGTTACGCGGCAAAGAACAGACCTTTGATACACAAATGAACCTAGGCCATAACCATTTTGAATATGCCTTTACCGTTGACGCCAATCAAACCGCTGAAATTGCCTTATTTGCGAATAATGATAAATCTAAGGCCGCGGTCTTATCGATTGATACGAAAAATGGTACACTTATTCTTGACCGTAGTCACATGGGGACAACATTTGCGACCGCTTTCGGTACAACACGTCAAGTTGCGCTAACACCTGCTGAACCCGTAACCGTAAATATTTTCGCAGATAGCTCTGTACTTGAAATTTTCATCAACCATGGAGCTTATGTACTATCTTCTCGAATTTTTACCGAGGATACAGACCAAACCAACATCATTGCTAGTGGTACGCTTCATAATCAAATTTGGCCACTAACCATGTAATAGAAAGTGAGTGCAATTCAATCATGAAAGCTAAATTGCAAGACGTCGCTGCCCTGGCAGGCGTTAGTGTGACCACCGTTTCAAGGGTCATCAACCATAAGGGCTACCTATCAGAAGCAACCATCCAAAAAGTCGAGGCGGCAATGAAGGAATTAAATTATTTCCCCAATTCGTTAGCCCGTAGTTTACAAGGAAAAGCGACAAAATTTGTGGGCCTTATTTTCCCCAATTTATCGACTATTTTCTATGCTGAACTCGTAAATCATTTAGAGCAAATTCTGTTTAAAAAAGGCTACAAAGCGATTATCTGCAATTCTGAACGAGATGCTACAAAAGAACAAGACTATTTACAAATGCTACAATCAAATCAAGTTGATGGGATTATCGCTGGTGCACATAATCTGAACTACGATGATTACGAACGTATCAATGCCCCAGTTGTATCCTTTGACCGCTATATTGGGAAGAATATCCCTATCGTTTCCGGTGACAATTATCAAGGCGGGCAACTGGCAACGGAAACGTTATTGCGCCAAAAACCCAAAAATCTATGGATGATCACCGGCTCAAACGATCCAAATTCACCAACGTTTTTACGTTATCAGGCTTTTATGGACGTCACAAAGGCTATGGGAATAGCAGGACAAGTCAAATCACTATCTCGTGACTATTCACACTTACGTAAACAAATGGTGATCAAACAATTACTGATAGAAGAAAAACCGGATGCGATCTTCTGCTCTGATGATTTAACCGCTATTCTTGTCATGAATATGGCTGAGGAATTAGACCTGCGCATTCCTGAAGACGTTAAAATCATTGGTTATGATGGGACCCAGTTTATTCAAACCTACATGCCCCACCTAACTACCATCGGTCAACCTATTGAAGAATTAGCTGATTTACTTGTTGATGTCTTATTACAACAAATTCAAAATGATAATGGTCTCGCACAAGGAGCAGACAAATATTTTGTACTACCCGTTCGTTTAATTCCTGGAAAAACCATCTAAATACATGAAAAAGCGGTTGAGACATATGATATGCTCCCCCTAAAGTAGACACTTAAAAAAGTAAATCTACTTTAGGGGGAGTTTTTTTGCGTTCAAATAGTAAACATACAGTATCTGAATTAGTAATATTTTATTAAATTA
>NZ_NEEY01000033.1 GCF_002252085.1 Aerococcus sp. 1KP-2016 | reverse complement strand
TGAATTTTACAACAATCATCGTTATCAGAAAAAATTAAAAAAGATGACCCCGACTGCTTATCGGGATCATCTTTTGTGGGCAGTATAATGTTCTTTTTTATTTGTTCAGTTTATTGGTAGGGGTTCAAGTGGCTTACCCGCTCCTTTTTATTATGGTCTACCAGCCTAGTGTGATAAATCGTAAACAGTCTGGTATATGTTTGGACCAATATTTTTCTGAGTGTTCATCTCCATGAAAAATATTCAAGGAAACATTTTCTAAATCAACACCTGCTCGAATAACTTGTTGGCTATATTTCACAGCATCTGAAATATAGGCTTGTTCGGTATACGGACCAATGATCATTTCATCAATTTCATCGCCTTCTTCGGTACCACATTCAATGTAAATACGTTGGCTAGCTGGTAGTTTTGTTCGTTCAATAAAACGATCAAAATCATCAGCAACCGCCCAATTAGTTAGAGAAAATATACCTAAGCGTCCGATTTGTTCCTTATAGGCTGCCCCTAAAAACGTTGAAATTGTTGCACCAAATGAAGAACCAATTACAGCTGTATGTTCAGCATCCATCTTAGTTCGGTAATGACTATCGACAAATTGCTTCACAATCGTCATCACAAACTCTGCATACTCTGCTCCCCTACCACCACGTCCGTTTAAAGTGGGGTCATAGGCGCCTTTAATAGTCCAAGGTAGATATTCGAGTGTGCGCAATTCTTCACCGTTATCGATACCTACAACGATCATTTGTGGCAAGTCTGGATTACGTTTAATGGCATGAATCATTTTCCATGAATGTTTCGAGAAAGCTTCCTTGGAGTGAAAGACATTCTGACCATCCTGCATGTAAACAACAGGATATTTCTTTTCTGGATGTTGATGGTAATCTTTTGGTAATAAAACACGAATCCGCCTTTTCAATTGCGTATATGGCACATCTAATATGTGCTCATGAAGTGCTAAATAAAAAAATGGGCTATGGTCCATGCACGCTTCCCCCCGAATATAACTTATACCTTTACTATACTAAAATTTCACCTAGT
This sequence comes from Aerococcus sp. 1KP-2016, assembly GCF_002252085.1. Taxonomy (GTDB): domain Bacteria; phylum Bacillota; class Bacilli; order Lactobacillales; family Aerococcaceae; genus Aerococcus. Next base: position 19,774 of record NZ_NEEY01000033.1, on the reverse strand, counting down.
GACCAAGTGAATATTCATAACTCATTTTTAAACCCTGTAAAAACCACATTATAACAAAGGCTGAGACACGGAATTGTCTCAGCCTTCTCTCTTTATGAATGTATTTCTACTTGACTTTGTTCAGAATTGGCATTTTTCTCTGCCTTTACTTTCTCAACATAGGCATCAAATGACGCTGTATAATCAGTAGTCATTGATTGACGAGGCGAAATTTCTACCTCTCGTACAAAGTGTAATTTTTCTAAATTACGTTGCACTGGTTCCGCATCGTTGATATCCGTGTATAAAACGGCGTATTTCATTTTTTTTGAAATATAGTAAACAAAGCCATACTTTTGTAATTGTTTTACTTTTTTATTGGAATACATCCACACGATCAATTCTTGACGTGTTTGTTGATTGTCATAAATGCTCATCTCATCGACATCCTTTTACAAAGTTCCTATTATTCTTATTGTAACAGGAAAATTGGGAAATTACAGCCCTAAACCAATTGAAAAAGGGCTGGGACAAATCTGCCCAGCCCTCTTCAAATCTGAACGCCTCTTATCGCACTCTGTTTAAACATGTTCCAAAATCCTACCCTCTGCCCACTTCAGATTTGCTGGCGATGACTAACGTCATCACGGGCGCAAATCTTCCACTGGTTGAGGGCTGAACGGTTTTTGTCGCACTCTGATTATTCTAACACTAATAATAAGTCGCCTGAGTTTACTTGGTCTCCACTGGTTACAAGTAATTCTTTGACTACTGCTTTACGTGGTGCTTTAAGGGTCGTTTCCATCTTCATGGCTTCTGAAATCAATAGTAATTGACCTTCTTCAATTTCGTCCCCTTGTTTCACCTGAACGTCTAAGATCGTACCAGGCATTGTGGCTGCAATATGGTTGGTGTTACCATGATCAGCTTTACGTCTAACGGCTGCAACTGTTTTTGCATTTGCATCGCGAACGACAATTTCACGAGATTGACCGTTTAATTCAAAGAAGACAATACGTTGACCAGTTTCGTCAAGTTCACCAATTTGAATTAAGCGAATGTATAATACTTTACCCTTTTGAATTTCCACATTCACAGTTTCTCCGGTCTTCATGCCGTAGAAGAATGTTGGCGTTGGGATAATAGATACATCAGAGTATCGTTCTAATTTACGACGGTAATCAACGAATACGTCTGGGTACATGATGTAAGATAATACATCTTTGTCATCCACGTCATCGTCTTCCAAACGTGCGATTAATTCTTGGCGTTTAGCGTCGAAATCAATTGGCGCTAATAATTCACCTGGTCGTTTAGTCGTAGCTGCTTCACCTTTTAAGATGATGTCTTGTACATCTTTAGGGAAACCACCTTCTGGTTGACCAATTTTACCTTTGAATAAATCAATCACTGATTGTGGGAAGTCGTATTTTTTACCTTCTTCAAAGAATTTTCAATTGTTAAGTCATTTTGCACCATGAACAAGGTCATGTCACCCACTACTTTAGATGAAGGTGTAACTTTTACGATATCACCAAATAAGAAGTTGACGTCGTGATACATTTTCTTGATATCATTCCAACGACTACCTAACCAACTGATTTCGCTTGTTGTTGCAAGTTTGTATATTGGCCACCTGGCATTTCTGTATCGTAGATTTCTGTTTCTGGTCCTTCCAAGCCTGATGCAAATTCATCATAGTATGAACGTACGCCTAACCAGTATTGATTAATTTTCTCTGCATTTTGGATATGAATTGCTGGTTTACGGTCATCATATTCCATTGCATAGTATAGTGATTGCATTGATGGTTGTGAAGTTGTTGATGCGAAAGCAGAGCTAGCAACGTCAACAATATCTACGCCTGCTCGTGATGCTTCAGCATATGTCAAGATACCGTTACCTGCAGTATCATGCGTATGCAAGTGAATTGGCACGTTCACATGTTCTTTTAATTCAGAAATCAAAGCGTAAGCTGCTTGTGGTTTTAACAACCCAGCCATGTCTTTTACGGCAATAATATCTGCACCCATTGATTCTAGTTCTTTTGCTAGATTGACATAGTAATTTAATGAGTATTTGCTACGATTCGGGTTTAAGATATCCCCTGTGTAACACATAGTCGCTTCTGCTAGTTTACCTGCTTCTTTTACATATTGAAGTGGTTTTTCAATTTGTTTTGTCCAGTTCAATGAGTCAAAGACACGGAAGACATCGATGCCACTTGCTGCGGCTTGATCGATAAAGGCTTTCAATGTGTTATCTGGGTATGATGTATATCCTACTGCATTAGAACCACGGAACAACATTTGTAGCAAGGTATTTGGCATTGCTGCACGCAATTGTTCTAGACGACTCCATGCATCTTCAGTTAGGAAACGGAAAGATGCATCGAACGTTGCACCACCCCAAACTTCCATAGAGAACAAGTTTGGTAAGGCATCTTCCATAATTTGCGATGGTGTTAACATATCACGTGTACGCATACGTGTAGCAATCAATGATTGATGTGCATCACGCATTGTTGTATCAGTTAATAGTAGTTCTTTAGAATTTCGAACGAAATCTTGAACACCTTTAGCGCCATCACGGTCTAAAATTTGTTTGGCAGTTAGTCCTTTGGCAGATACGATTTCGATATCTGGTTTAACCACGGGGTCAAAGATACCTTTTTCTTTTTCAATACCTGGGAAGCCATTGACAGTGATATCACCGATGTATTGTAATACTTTGTTCCCACGGTCACGGTTACGACCTTTAGGGAAGTTGAATAGTTCCGGTGTGTTATCAATAAATACAGTATTGGCCGTACCATTTTGGAATACAGGATGGTTGACAACATTTCTTAGGAAAGGAATATTGTTTTTCACACCACGAACCCGGTATTCTCGTAAAGAACGGTCCATTTTGGCTACAGTATCTTCGAAAGTTGTACCGTAAGTAATCAATTTCGCAATCATTGAGTCAAAGTATGGACTAACAACAGTATTTTGGAAACCATTACCAGCATCTAAACGCACACCGAATCCACCTGGAGAACGGTAAGTATTGATCTTACCTGTATCAGGGAAGAAATTGTTAGTTGGATCTTCAGTTGTTACACGACATTGAATAGCAAACCCGTTTAATGGTAGATTTTCTTGTTTAGGAAGTCCGATTTCGGCTAAGCTTTCACCTGCTGCAATACGGATTTGTGTTTGAACGATATCTACACCAGTGATTTGCTCTGTAATTGTATGTTCTACTTGAACACGAGGATTCACTTCAATAAAGTAAAAATCTTCGCCATCAAGTAAGAATTCAACTGTACCTGCATTAGCATAATCCACAGAATCTAAGAAATCACGGGCAGAATTACAGATGCGGTTACGCAATTCCATTGACATATTAACTGTTGGCGCAACTTCAACCACTTTTTGATGACGACGTTGAACTGAACAGTCACGTTCCCATAAATGCATGGTATTGCCTTGTTCATCGGCAATCACTTGTACTTCAATATGTTTTGGTCCTTCTACGTATTTTTCTACGTATGCTTCACCTGAACCAAATGCTTTTGTCGCTTCAGATACAGCCATGCGATATTGTTCAGCAACTTCATCTTCAGAACGTACAACACGCATACCACGTCCACCACCACCAAGAGCCGCTTTAATAATAATTGGATAGCCTGCTTCGTTACCAAATGCTACGACTTCTTCAAGGCTACTAACAGGTCCATCAGAACCTGGAATCAATGGAATATTTGCTTTTCTAGCTGCTTCACGGGCTTTTACCTTGTCACCAAACATATCTAAAATTTCATATGATGGTCCGATAAATTTAATACCTTCTTCTTCACAACGACGCGCAAATTCAGTGTTCTCTGATAAGAATCCATAACCAGGGTGAATTGCATCTGCACCAGAATCTTTGGCTATTTGAATAATGGTTTCAATATCTAAGTATGCAGCTACAGCTTTCTTTTCACTTGATAGACGATATGATTCATCGGCTTTAAAACGATGAACTGACCCTTCATCTTCTTGAGAATATACTGCTACTGTTTGAATGCCAAGCTCAAAACACGCTCGAAAAATACGAATGGCGATTTCTCCACGATTCGCTACTAAGACTTTGTTAATCATATATTGCCTTCCTCTCCTACGTCATTGATTTGCTAGACGCTTTGTTTCACTCGCTCATTGTACCATAGATTCATTCATTTTTAATCCCCATTGTGCAGAAAAATGATAGCTTTCTCATTTTTTTGTAATCTTTTGTTCCTTATAGCGAGACAAAAAAACGCAAGGTTTTAAACCTCACGTTTTTCTTTTTGCAAATTTTGTTGTAACGAAGTACGACTCATTTGTTTTTCTGTTCGTAGTATGTTCAAGGCAATCCCTATCATAATACTTGTAACCAATAAACTTGAGCCCCCATAAGACATAAATGGGAAAGTTACCCCAGTTAATGGAATTAAACCTAGCACGCCCCCTAAATTGACGAAAGCTTGGATGAAGAAGTAGGCGCCCACACCAAGAAGTACTAGCTGATGATAGGTACGTTTCATTTGTTGTGCACGATAAAAAATGTATAGGACTAAGCCAAAGTATAAGAATAAGATACCAAGTACCCCCCACAGGCCAAATTCTTCGCCAACGATTGCCATGATAAAGTCATTATGTGCTTCAGGTAAATAACCTAATTTTTGAATTGAATTCCCTGCACCCAAACCAAGAATACCGCCATTCGCAAAGGCATAATAGCCATATACTAATTGTAGCCCCGCATCTCGAGCATCTTTGAAGGGATCAATAAAAGCCGTAAATCGTTGAACTTGATAATTGTCAATATGTGATAAATCTACAAATCGAAATACTAAAATAACGATAAAGTACACACCTATTGCGGCCATAACTGTATTACGCAACCACGATGTAGGTAGTCCTGCATTTAAGACCATTAAAGCCAGTATTGAGGTTAGGATTAGGACCCCACCAACATCAGGGAAATTAAGAATTAAACCTAACCAAACTGCAATATATAGTAAAGGTTGCCAATGCTCCTTCATCAATTGAATAGGATTCTTCGCCTTCAACAAACTTTCTTGAACGTCACTTTTGCTTAAATAATGTGCTAGTAAAATAACTAAAGCAGGCTTGGCGAACTCTACTGGTTGTATGGACACGGGCCCTATAAATAGCCAACCTTGTGCCCCGTTGATGGTTCTACCCAAAAAAGTTGTTAAGATGAATAGGCCTAAAATAACAATATATATCAATCTTTGCATGCCTTTTTTACGCCAAAATTTTGAATTCATCAAAAAAATTAAAATAAGTGCGATAAAACCAACACCAGCGAATAAGGCTTGTCGCATAAGGTAATAATAGGTTGGATTACCTTCTGCTGTTGCACGATAGGACGAGGCCGTTGTTACCATTAACAAACCAACTGCGAGTAAGATAATATACAGAATGAATACTACCCCATCCAGATCGGCAAATCGACCTGTAAACCAATGCCAAAATGTACGTAATTTACCTGGTTGAATATCATCACTATTTGTACTATTTTCTATTTGTATTGCTTGCTCATGTTTTGTTTTTATTTTTTCAGCTACAGAGTGTCCAGCATTTTCTTGGTGACTCATGATAGCCCTCCTTTATTTGATGGTTATACTAAACCAAAAACTATTCTTTATCTGCCTAATAGGCAAATCTATCCATGGATAGATGATCATACGACTTTGTTAACAATAATACTTGCATTCGTCCGTCCATTATATCATAATTTGAAGTCAACCAAAGATACCTCAGCAAATCCTTCATTAATAATTATAGCTAATCATTTCTGCATGCGCTTACTCAAAAAGCCTTGTGTTTTTTTATTTTTAAGTTATCATTTGAGTGTTGGACATTTCAAATATTTTTACCCTTTTCTTAAAATATGTCATCATTAAAGAGGAATTATTATGTTTTTAGCATGGAAAGAAATTTTATTTAATAAGTCACGTTATCTCTTAATTATAGGTGTTTTAGTCTTAGTTTCCTATCTCGTCTATTTTTTAACGGTACTAGCATACGGTTTAGCTCAAGATAATCGAACAAGCATTGATAAATGGCAAGCCGATGCAATTGTATTAAGTGATGAAGCGAATAGTACTATCAATATGTCTATGGTAGAAACTAGTGCCCTATCTGCCATACAAGGTGCAGATGCCATAGCGAAACTAGGCCAACAACCAGTTGTTCTGACAAGTAACCCTGATACCGATGCGGAAGATAAAATTTCAAGCACCATTTTTGGTGTTGAAGCGGACAATTTCCTTGCCCCAAATATCATAGAAGGAAACCTATTCAGTGATGACTTTGAAGCAGTAGCGGATATATCTCTCCAAGAAGAGTATGGATTAGCAATTGGTGATGAATTACCACTTTCTATCATTGATAAAAGAATTACTATAGTAGGTTTTACAGACGAAGCTAAATTTAATGTTGCACCGGTACTCTATACCAACCTATCAACCTACCAAACGATTCGTAGTTTAGCGAATCCAAATGCCCCAGACATCGTGAGTGCCTTCGTGATACGCACTGATGACCCTGACAAAATCAGTCTGTCTGATGACAGTTTAACCTTATATCCTATTAATGAATTTATTAATAATTTACCAGGTTATTCCGCACAAGTATTAACCTTTTCATTTATGATTATTTTTCTAGTGGTCATCGCTTCAATCGTCATCGGTATCTTTATGTATGTATTAACTGTCCAAAAAATTGATGTTTTTGGTGTAATGAAAGCACAAGGTATACCTACAAGTTTTATTGGCACATCCGTCGTTGGTCAAACATTTATCTTAGCTTCCCTTGGATCCGGTATTGGACTGTCCTTAACGATTATAACAGCCTATTTTCTACCCACAAGTGTACCTTTTGCAATAAACCCTCTATATTTTGCTATCATCACCGGTATAACTATTAGTTTTGCCATTCTAGGTTCGCTCTTTTCAGTAGGCGTAATTGCAAAAATAAGCCCTCTTCAAGCTATCGGATAAGGAGTGAAATAATGACTACCATTCAAGCGATACAAATCACAAAAACTTTTGGCCAAGGCCGTAACCAGTTTAAAGCCTTACAATCAACTAGTTTTGCTATAGAAGCTGGAGAATTTGTTGCCATTATTGGTCCCAGTGGTTCTGGTAAGAGCACACTCCTCACTATTATGGGTGGACTACAGCAACCTGACACAGGTGAAATTACAATTAACGACCATGCCTTCTCAACTGAATCTGAGAAAGTGCGTGCTAAAATTCGTTTTAACGACATTGGATTTATTTTACAATCTGCCAATTTAGTCCCTTTTTTAAACGTATTAGATCAATTACAATTACTCAATCTCGTTGCAAAAGAAAAATTCAATCAACAACAGGCTGAAAGTTTACTGGAACAGCTACATATATTGCATTTAAAAGACAAATATCCAAACGAGTTATCAGGTGGTGAACGCCAGCGTGTCGCCATCGCAAAAGCCCTATTCAACCGACCCTCTATCATTTTGGCTGATGAACCAACAGCCAGTTTGGATACCCAAAATGCCTATGAAGTAGTAGAAATTTTAGCCAAACAGGCAAAAAATGGTAGAAAAGCAGTCGTAATGGTGACACATGACCAACGATTAATTGATCAATGTGACAAGGTTTACTACATGGAAGATGGCGAACTCCACTTAGAGCGTGGCATTGATATACATGCCTTTGGCCAACTTTAAACAACAAATTAAAAAATAGATTGATGACAAAAAAATCCCTGGTCCGTAGTTACTACAGACCAGGGATTTTCTATTGATTTAAACCAAATTAACGGTTAGAGTTTTTCTTTTTAGCTGCTTTCGCACGTTCTGATTCGTTTAAGATTGCTTTACGTAAACGAATGCTTTCTGGTGTTACTTCACAGAATTCATCTTCGTCCATGAACTCTAATGATTCTTCAAGAGTCATGATCTTAGGTGTTTTGATTGTAGCAGTTTGGTCTTTATTAGAAGAACGAACGTTAGTCAAGTTCTTCGTACGGATGATGTTAACCACGATATCATTTTCACGTGTATTTTCACCAACGATCATACCACCATATACTTCCGTACCTGGGTTAACAAAGATTGTACCACGGTCTTCTACTTGCATGATACCGTATGTAGAAGCTTTACCAGTATCAGTTGATACTAACGCCCCATTACGACGACCACCGATTGGTTCGTTGATGTATGGACCGTAGTGATCAAATGTATGGTTTAAGATTCCGTAACCATGCGTTAATGTCATGAAGTATGTAGTGAAACCAATCATACCACGAGCTGGTACATGATAAGTTAAACGAGTTGTACCTAAACCAGTTGAAATCATGTCTAACATTGAACCACGACGTTGGTTTAATGCATCAATGATCGAACCTTGGTACTCTTCAGGTGTATCAATTTGAACTAATTCAAATGGTTCAGATTTTACGCCATCAATATCTTTAATGATTACTTCTGGACGTGACACTTGTAATTCATAGCCTTCACGACGCATATTTTCAATTAAGATAGATAAATGTAATTCCCCACGACCTGAAACAATCCATTGATCTGGTGAATCAGTGTTTTCTACACGTAGTGAAACATCTGTATGCAATTCATAACGTAAACGTTCTTCCAATTTACGAGAAGTAACGTACTTACCTTCACGACCTGCAAATGGTGAATCATTTGTTAAGAATGTCATTTGTAATGTTGGTTCATCGATACGCAATGGTTCTAAAGCTTCCTTAGCATCAGTCGAAACAACTGTTTCACCAACGAAGATATCTTCCATACCAGAAACGGCAATCAAGTCACCCGCTTTAGCTTCTTCGATTTCAACACGGTCTAGACCTAAGAAACCAAATAATTTTGTTACACGGAAGTTCTTTTCAGTACCATCTAATTTCATTAAGGTAACTGTGTCACCAACGGCAATCTTACCGCGGAATACACGTCCAATACCAATACGACCAACATAGTCGTTATAGTCTAATAATGATACTTGGAATTGTAATCCTTCATCTGAATTGTCTTCAGGTGCTGGGATTTCTGAAATAATTGTATCAAAAATTGGTTCCATTGTTTCAAGTTGATCTGCTGGATCATCAGACAAGCTAGATGTACCACTTAATGCAGATGCATAAACAACTGGGAAGTCTAACATTGAGTCATCTGCACCTAGTTCGATGAAAAGGTCTAATACTTCGTCAACTACTTCAGAAGGACGAGCAGATGGTTTATCAATTTTATTTACAACTACGATAGGTGTAACGTTAGCTTCAAAGGCTTTTTTCAATACAAAACGTGTTTGAGGCATTGTACCTTCATAAGCATCAACAACAAGGACAACACCGTCAACCATTGTCATGATACGTTCCACTTCACCACCGAAATCGGCATGTCCTGGAGTATCCATGATATTGATGTGGTAACCCTTATAGTTTACTGCTGTATTTTTTGCTAGAATTGTGATACCACGTTCTTTTTCGATATCGTTAGAATCCATTGCACGCTCATCAATTTGTGTACGTTCATCTAAAGTGTCTGATTGTTCCAACAATTGGTTAACCAAGGTAGTTTTACCGTGGTCAACATGGGCAATGATTGCTACATTACGAATATCATCACGTTTTGCCATTTTTTAAAATTCCTCCATTTATATAATAAATACATTTTTGTATAAATTACTTGTTCAGTTTATGAAACCGTTTTACCGTAAAATCCCTTACTTTTAAACTTTTTAAAGTTTCTCGCAATAAAACCGCCATAATATCGTATCATTATTCCTTTTAAATTACTAGTTTTTTTCATTATACGTGATAAGTATACGCCTAGTAACGCGATTCTGCTCAAAGAAAAAAACAATGACCACGCTTTATTGGTTTTTAAAATTACCAATCATCCGGTCATAAGTTGACGGATATGCGATAATAACAGCATTTGCTTGTAATAGATTTACGGGTTCTGTTGACAGTTGACTAACTTTTAGCCCCATCTCTTTAGCAAAAACCATACCTGCTGCTATATCCCATGGTTGTAATCGAGGGGAGATATAAGCTGCAATCTCACCCTTCATAAGGGCAATAATTTCAATACCCGCTGAACCATAAATTCGTAAGCCCATAGCGGCATACACTAATTCTTGTACATGGTACACATTGCGCATCACCATACCACCATTGATGGAAATAAGCGATTGCTCTAAATGCTTATCTGTATAGGGCGGGGTAAAAGGTGCCCCGTTCCTTCGTATCCCCTTACCCGTAATAGCTTCAAAATAATCATCATTTATTACATCATAAATAACACCCAATTTACCTTCGCCATCTTCATAATAGCCTAACATAATAGCAAAGTGATTTTGTTGTAAAACAAAATTGACTGTACCATCAATGGGATCTACAATCCAAACTGGTCCAGCTAGATTTATTGGATTCTCGCCCATTTTTTCCTCTCCAAAATATTGATCTTGTGGGAAATGTGCTGTGATTTTCTCTCTAAAAAAAACTTCAACGGCTTGGTCGACATTTGTTACTAAGTCAGTTCGATGTGATTTTGTTTGTACTTGTATTTCCTTTTCAAACTGCTGGCGAATATACGTCGCCACTTCACCCACCCACTCTCTTACAAGAGTTGCGCGTTCCTCTAAATTCATTTCTTCCTCCTAGTTACGTATCATGCTGCCATATTAAGGCATCATAATTTTTTTGCTTTCGCTATTTTTCGCCTTTTTAATCGTGCCATATAATTGATAACCGGATGCTTTTTCAAAAGCGTTACCCAATTGTTTTTCTTCCATTTTACTCGGAACAACTTCTTTAAATGCCCGATATCTAGCTAATAAATCTTCGCGATCTATACCGCCCTCATATGCTTGTTCTAATGCATTCCACATCCGGACTACGGTTGCCATTTCTTGCGGCGTCCAGCCTAAGTCTAAAGGGTATTGATAATTATCTGCCATGATATTCCTCCATTTGAACTATTGCACCATCATTATATAGGAAATGTCGGCAAAAATATATTTTCACTTACAAGTTACATACATTGATTACGTTTGCGATCTAGCTTAAAATGATAAGGAATAGTTTTTAAGGGGGAGTAAGATGAATTTAAGAAAAGTTTTTATCACAGGAGTTGCCTTTACAAGTGCACTTGTATTAACGGCTTGTGGCGCCAATACAACAAGTGAATCATCTAGTTCAACAGCAAGCACAACTGAGTCTAGTGAATCAACTCGTGAATATTCAATTGGTGTCGTTGGTGATGTTTCAGCAGAAATCTGGGAAGGCGTTGCCGATCGTTTAGTTGATCAAGGCATTGACTTAGAAGTAGTCACATTCTCTGATTACAATCAACCTAATGTTGCCTTAGAAGAAGGCGATTTAGACTTAAACGCTTTTCAACATACAGCCTTCTTAAGTGCCTATGCAGCAGATAAAGGTGATTCTAAAATTGTCCCAATAGCTTACTCAATTGTTTCGCCAATGTATATTTTTGCAACAGAAGATATTCCTAACGTTGAAAGTATTCCTGACGGTGTAACCGTGGCTGTCTCTAACGCGGCAACCAACGCTGAACGATCTTACTTAGGTTTACAAGCAATCGGTTTGATTAAATTAGATGAAGATGCTGGATTTGCACCTACAAAAGCGGATGTGGTGGATAATCTGAAAAACATCGAAATCGTTGAAATGGATCCTGCACAAATTGCACGTTCACTTGGCGATGCTGACTTAATCACTATCGGTGGTGATATGTTAACTGACGCTGGTTTAAATCCAGCTGATGCAATTTATGTCGATACTGATGATGCATCAAATATTGACCCAGCTAAGAAAAACATCATTACGACAACAGAGGACAAAGTTGACAATCCGGATATTCAAACCATTGTAGCTGCTTATCAATCTGAAGAAACTGCCGCTGCAATTGAAGAAATTTCTGCTGGCTCTTCTATTCCGATTTGGACAGATAATGATAACCCAAAAGCTGATTACGATACTTACGTGGCTAACCAAGAATAATTGAAATGATAAAACGCCTGGGACATAATGATTGCCCCAGGCGTTTTTTGTTATGCATATTTATTTTACAACATTAATTACTTCCGCTTGCTCTTGCGCTAATAAACATAACTCTTGCGCTTTAAAAATATGTGCTTGGGTCATAGCATTTTCTGTGCCATTTAAAGAATCCAGAATCATTTCACCAAAGAAAGGAAATCCTACCTTGCCTGTTACTTGGAAATGTTTCTCCCCATCTTTTGTCACTAAAAATACATGATCCTTATCCTCAGATTCACCTACATTGATATATTTTCTCAGTTCAATCGTACCTTCTGTTCCTGTAATAAAAGTACGGCCATCACCCCAAGTACGCAAGCCATCTGGTGTAAACCAGTCTACCTTAAAGAAGAAGCTAGCGCCATTATCGCCAATTAGTGTGGCATCACCATAATCTTCCAATTCTGGTGTTGCCTCATTATTGTAGTTACCTACCTTTGATGCAATAATTTTGGCGTCATCATTTTTCGTGTAGTATAGGAATTGTTCAATTTGATGTAAACCAATATCGGCCAAAATCCCTCCATATTGTTCTTTCTTGAAGAACCAATCTGGACGAATATCCTTATCTAATCGGTGTGGGCCAAAACCCGTTACTTGAATTACACGTCCAATTTTACCCTCATCAATCAGTTGACCAGCTAAGACCGCTGCTTCTACATGCAAACGTTCTGAAAAATAGACAAAGTAACGACGGCCTGTTTCTGCTGCTACTTTTTTCGTTTCAGTTAATTGTGCTAAGCTGGTGAAATCCGTTTTATCTGTAAAATAGTCTTTACCAGCACGCATGACTTTATTTCCTAGAGCAAATCGCAAATTCGGCACAGCTGCTGCAGCCACCATATGGATACTTTCATCAGTCAGAATTTGATCTAAAGATTCGGCAACTGTCACTTGCGGAAAAGCTTCTATGTATGCTGCAACCTTTTCAGGATCAGGATCGTAAACATATTTAATAGTTGCACCTGCCTCAATAAGTCCATTAGACATGCCGTTAATATGTTCGTGATCTAAAGCTGTGACCCCAACATTAAATTCTCCAGGTTCTACAACTAAATTCACCTTGCCTTTAGGTTCATAATTTATTCCGTCGCTATTTGCCAATTTATTCACTGCATGCCTATGCTCGAATTTCTTTTCAAATTGACTCAAACTGCTTTCGACTCTATTAAACCGCAAATTCTGCAAATAATTCAACGAATATTACTTATTTATGCACAAAAAATAACCCCATGCAGATAAAACTGCATAGGGTTTTCTCGTTTGAATATACATTTGCATACTAGCTTTACTGCTACATATGAATAGGCATACCCAATACACCTTCAGCTGCATCCATTACAGCTTCAGACAATGTTGGGTGACCGTGAATAGTTAACGCAATATCTTCAGCATTCATGCCAGCTTCAATCGCTAAACCTAATTCAGCCATAACATCAGAAGCAGAGATACCGACCATTTGTGCACCAACGATTACATGATCATCTTTTGTAGCGACTAAACGAATGAAACCTTCACCAGCGTTTAAAGATAAGGCACGACCATTACCCGCTAATGGGAATTTCGTAGCTTTAACTTCTAAACCTTTTTCTTTCGCTTCTTTTTCAGTTAAACCGTAAGATGCGATTTCAGGTGTAGTATAGGCAACTGATGGCATTACTTTGTAGTCAATTGCAGCCGGTTTACCAGAGATTGCTTCAGCTGCGATTTTACCTTCGTAAGATGCTTTATGTGCTAAAGCAGCACCAGGAGTGATGTCACCAATAGCAAAGAAGTTTTTCACTGACGTACGTCCTTGGTTATCTACTTTCACTAAACCGCGTTCAGTTAGTTCAATACCAATTGCTTCTAAACCTAAATCAGAAGTATTTGCACGACGTCCAACTGATACCAATACATAGTCAGCGGTAACTTCTTTTGCTTCGCCTTTGACTTCGTATTTCACAGTTACAGAGTCGCCGTTGTCAACAGCTTCTTTTGCCATTGCATTGACAACAGTTTCAATACCGATATTCTTCATTTCTTTTTCAACAACTTTTACCATGTCTTTTTCAAAAGTTGGTAATAATTGAGGAGAACCTTCAAGGATTGTTACTGATGAACCTAAATTAGCATATGCCATACCTAATTCAGAACCAATGACACCACCACCAATAACAACTAATTTTTCAGGAACTTCTTTAAAGTTTAATGCACCTGTTGAATCAACTACGCGGCCCCCAAATTTAAAGCCAGGGATTTGAATTGGGCTTGAACCAGTTGCTAAGATGGCATTATTGAATGAATAAAGTTGGTGTGTATCTCCTTCGCCCATCACAGTGAATTCACGTTCATTATTGAAGTAAGCTTCACCACGGATAATTTCAACTTTATTTTTTTTAAGTAACATTTCAACACCAGAAGTTAAAGTATTCACTACTGTGTTATCTTTCCATTCTTGTGTTTTTGTGAAATCTAATGTTACATCATTTGAACTAACACCAAAGACAGCGTCCCCACCTTTAGCATTATGATAAGCATGGCCAGCTTGGATCAAGGCTTTTGAAGGAATACAACCTACGTTCAAGCAAACCCCACCGATAAACTCGCGTTCAACGATTGCTACTTTTTGTCCTAATTGTGCAGCGCGGATGGCAGCTACATAGCCACCAGGTCCAGCACCGATAACAACTGTGTCTAATTCAATTGCAAATGCGCCTACTACCATTCTATAATCATCCTTCCATCAATAATAATTCAGGGTCAGCCATTAAACGAGCGATTTCGTTCAGCGCTTTTTGACCAGTTGCACCGTCTACGATACGGTGGTCAAATGTTAATGATAATTTCAATACGCGACCCGCAACTACTTCGCCTTCAGCATTTACAACAGGTTCAGACTTGATAGCACCAAATCCTAGGATAGCTGTTTCTGGGTAGTTTAAGAGTGGCGTAAAGAATTCTCCGCCCACAGAACCAATGTTAGAAATTGAAACTGTACCATCGGCCATATCTGGGCCTTTTAATTCGCCAGAATGTGCTTTAGCTGCATTTTCATTGATGATATCAGCGATATCGAACATTGAACGAGTATCTGCATTCTTAATGTTTGGCACATATAGGCCCGCATCAGTATCAGTTGCAATACCGATATTGTAGTAGTGTTTGTATACAAATTCTTGTGTAGCATCATCAATAGAAGCATTTAATTGAGGATATTTCTTAACAGCTGCTACTAAAGCTTTCACAGCGTAAGGTAAGAAGGTCAATTTAGTTCCACGTTCAGCTGCAATATCTTTGAATTTCTTACGGTGATCCCATAATTGAGAAACTTCCACATCTTTGAACAATGTAACCATTGGCGCTGTGTGGTTAGCTGTATCCATTGCTTTAGCGATTGCTTTACGCATTGGTGTCATCTTCACGCGTTCAACACGGTCAGCATTATTTGTTGGAACAGTCACTTTAGCAGGTTCACTCGCTTTAGCTGAAGTTGCTGCACTTACTGCTGGTTCAGAAGCTGCAGCTACTGGTGCTGCAGTTGGTGCTGCATTGAAGTTTTCAATGTCTTCACGTAAGACGCGTCCGTTTTTACCAGAACCATTTACGGCTGTGATATCTACACCTTTTTCACGTGCAAATTGACGTACAGAAGGCATAGCTAATACTTGTTTGTTAGGATTTGATGCAACTGGCACTGATCCTGCTGTTGGTACGTCAACATTCGCTGCTACGTCTACTGCTTTCTCTTCTTGAGCTGGAGATGCAGGCGTTGAAGCTGGTGCTGCTACGGCTGCTCCATTGTGACCTGGTGCATCGATTTCAGCTAATACATCGCCAACCTTTGCAACTGTACCCGCTTCTACTAAGATACGTACAACTTTACCAGTTACAGGAGAAGCTACTTCCTCTACTGATTTGTCATTTTGGATTTCTACTAATGAATCCTCTTCATTAACTTCGTCACCTTCTGCAACTAACCATGAAACGATTTCACCTTCAGCCATACCTTCACCTACGTCAGGTAATTTGAATTGGTAAACACCACCTGTTGCTGCTGCCGCAGGTGCTGAGGTTGCTGGCGCTGCTGCTGCTGGTGCTGGTGCTTCTTCAGTCGCTGGTGCGGCTGCCGCATTGTCCTCTAACCCTTCACCTTCGAAGGTAATTAATGGTGTACCTACTATGGCAACATCACCTTCTGCATAGTGTAAGGCAGTAACTTTACCTGAAACAGGTGAGTAAATTTCTTCTACAGATTTATCGTTTTGAATTTCAACGATTGGATCTTCCTCGTTCACTTGATCGCCTACAGCTACTAGCCATGAAACGATTTCGCCTTCAGCCATACCTTCGCCGACATCTGGTAAATTAAATACAAAGGCCATATTTGTTTTTCATCCCTTCTAAAATAACTACTGTACTTGCGCCAATATACATATTCAAGCGAATGAAGAGTAAGAGACCTTCCTACTCTTCACCTTGAATTGACTATTTGCCTGTAATTTCGTTTGCTGCTGCAACAATATCTTCTGAATTAGGTAACCAAACATTTTCAGCCATACCGAATGGGAAGATTGTATCAGGTGCTGCAACCACTTTAATTGGTTCTTCTAATGATAGAATGCTTCGTTGCGAAATTTCTGAAGCAACTTTATCCGCAATACCTGCTTGACGTTGTGCTTCTTGAACAACTACAACGCGACCTGTTTTCTCAACTGATTTAGTGATTGTTTCCATATCTAATGGCGAAACAGTACGTAAATCAACAATCTCTACAGAAACACCATTTTTGCCTAATTCTTCAGCCGCTTTAATTGCTTCACGAACCATGTAGCCATAAGCAATAATTGTTAAATCAGTACCTTCTTGAACAACGTTTGCTTTACCAATTTCAAGTGTATATTGTTCTTCTGGAACTTCTTCACGGAATGAACGATATAATTTCATGTGTTCTAAGAAAACAACTGGATCATTGTCGCGAATAGCAGCTGTTAGTAATCCTTTTGCTTCATATGGATTTGAAGGAATAACAACTTTTAAACCTGGTGTTTGTGCCATTAAACCTTCTAATGAATCAGCATGCATTTCTGGTGTATGTACCCCACCACCAAATGGTGAACGTACTGTAATTGGTAAGTTACGCGTTTGTCCCATACGGAAACGCGTACGGTTCATTTGACCTGCTAATGAATCCATCACTTCGAATACGAAACCAAAGAATTGAATTTCCATTACTGGACGGAAACCGTGCAAAGCCATACCAATTGCCATACCACCAATTGCAGATTCAGAAAGTGGCGTATCGCTTACTCGATCTTCGCCATATTTATCGAATAAACCTTTTGTGGCACGGAAAACCCCACCATTTTTACCTACGTCTTCACCAAATACGTAAACCTTTTCATCACGTGCCATTTCTTGGTCAAGTGCTTGCGTAATCGCTTCGACCATTGTTAAGTTAGCCATAATTATTTAGCCTCCTTTGCTGAATATGCTGCAATTTGTTCTTCGATATTTTGTCCTGGCACTTCAAACATGTTAGATAGGAATTGAGAAACAGTTTGTTTTGGTGCTAAGTCAGCTTCTTTTGCAGCTTCTTTAATTTCTTCACGAACTTGTTCTACGTATTCATTTTCGATTTCTTCAGACCATAATCCTTTGTTTTCTAAGAAAACACGCATACGGATTAATGGTTCACGTTTAGTCCAGCTATCAATATCTTCTTGTGTACGATAGATTTTAGGATCATCACCTGATGTAGAGTGGGCCCCTAAACGGTTAGTAATTGTTTCAATTAACACTGGACCATTACCAGCTAATGCCCAATCACGTGCTTGTTTTGCAACAGCATATACAGCTAATGCGTCATTACCATCAACTTGAACACCTGGAATACCAACTGAAACTGCTTTTTGTGCTAACGTTTCAGCAGCTGTTTGTTTGTAGCGTGGTGTTGAAATAGCAAAACCATTATTTTGAATAAAGAACACGATAGGTGCTTTATAACGAGATGCGTAGTTCAAACCTTCATACACATCACCTTGAGATGAACCACCGTCACCTGTATAAGTGAATGTAACAGCTTTGTCACCTTTTAATTGTTGTGCACGCGCTGATCCCATCGCTTGAATGTATTGTGCACCAATGATGATTTGTGGTGGCATTGCATGTAAATCTTCTGGATAATTGTTTCCTTCTACATGACCACGAGACCATAGGAAACCTTGAGAAATTTTTAAACCATGTGCAATTAATTGAGGGATATCACGATATCCTGGGAATAACCAGTCATCTTTCGTGAAGGCATATGAGCTCGCCATTTGTGAAGCTTCTTGACCTAAAGTAGGTGCATAGAAACCTAAACGACCTTGTTTTGCTAATGCCATTGAGCGTTCATGAAGTGTACGTGAGAAAACCATACGTTTCATTAACTCTACTAATTCTTCATCTGATAAATCAGGTATAATGTCAGGATTTACAACATTTCCTTCTTCATCCAAAACTTGGACCATTTGAAATTGAGCACTGATTGCATCAAATTGTGCTTCATAATCCACTGGTAATTTAGCCATTTGTAACACATTCCTCTCTTTTATAAAAATTCACGCTGCTTTTGAAAGCTGTGTTATTTTATTTGCCTTACTGAGTAACTGTATCAAATAAAGATAGCCTTTTCAATCTTTTTACAAGAATTGCAAAAAAATCTATTATAATACAGAGAACATTTCGGGAACCCCTTTCATCATTATTTTTATAGGAATCCTATCAAGTCTCATTTTCAACAAGTTTTCATTTTTGCATTTCCAAAGTTAATTTGCATTTCCGAGAAAACTGTATCACTCAAAACTATCAAACTGTTACATTTGATTGTTTTTTCTATAATAGTCCATTTCTTTGCATTCCTTGTAAATATATGAGAAAATAGTTCAGTTAAAACAGACAATTGAAAGGAGTTGTTACGATTGATTACTATGGATGACATTATTCGTGAAGGACATCCAACTTTACGCAAGAAAGCTGAAAAAATTACCTTCCCAGTGTCTGACGAAATTCGTCAATTAGCTGCTGATATGATGGAATTTTTACACAATAGCCAAGATGAAGAACTAGCTGAAAAATATGGTTTAAGAGGTGGTGTTGGTCTAGCTGCCCCTCAAGTGAATGTATCCATCCAAATGACTGCACTACTAGTCCCCGACATGTTTGATCCAGATGCTGAACCGTTACTAGAAGGCGTATTCTTAAACCCACGTGTCGTGAGTCATTCTGTAGAAGGTGTTTGCCTACGCGAAGGCGAAGGTTGCTTATCAGTAGACCGCGATGTACCTGGGTATGTACCCCGTCATGCTCGCATCACCGTAACTTACAATGATTTAGACGGTAATTCATATAAAAACGTTTTTCTGGTTATGAAGCAATCGTGTTACAACATGAAATTGACCATTTGAACGGTGTTATGTTCTTCGACCACATCAATGAAGAGACGCCATTCAAAATGGATGAACACACATTTTTCTTAGATGAAGAATAAATTTATCTGAAAATCATTTTTCAAAAAAAAAAAGAAAAGCAAGTAAATCACTGAACCCCTACCAATAAACTGAACAAATAAAAAATAACATTATACTGCCCACAAAAGATGATCCCGATAAGCAGTCGGGGTCATCTTTTTTAATTTTTTCTGATAACGATGATTGTTGTAAAATTCA
>NZ_NEEY01000032.1 GCF_002252085.1 Aerococcus sp. 1KP-2016 | reverse complement strand
CCCTAGATAATGTTTTACAATTTCCAATTTAAATTCTAGTGAATATTTTGCCATAAAAATAAACCCCCAAAAGTAGATTTGATTTGTATACTTTTGGGGGCCTCTACACACGCGGCCTAAGGTTCTTTTTCTCGTTTGAATATTCATAAGTTACAAGACATCAATTGATGAATTAGTTTTCTTTGATACTAGTGTAGTCAATTTGGCTAATGTCATCTTCTTCGGTTTCTTCACCGTAGATTAATTGTTGTGTGTCACCGATTTTTTTCGGTTCCATTTCACGGTAACGAGCCATACCAGTACCTGCAGGGATGATCTTACCAATGATAACATTTTCTTTAAGTCCTAATAGGTGGTCTTCTTTACCACGGATAGCGGCATCAGTTAAGACCTTAGTCGTTTCTTGGAATGAAGCAGCAGATAAGAAGCTGTTTGTTTCCAAGGCTGCTTTAGTGATACCTAATAATACTGGACGCGCTGTTGCAGGTAGTTCACCTGAACGGATTGCTTCTACATTGGCATCAGTAAAGTCAGCTGTATCTATTAATTTACCTGGTAACAAGTCTGTTGAACCTGGATCAAGGACACGTACTTTACGTAACATTTGACGTACCATTACTTCCACGTGTTTATCATTGATGTCTACCCCTTGAGAGCGGTATACACGTTGAACTTCATCTAACATGTATGTTTCAACAGTTAAAGTATTTGTTACACGTAGTAAGTCTTTAGGGTCAATTGAACCTTCAGTTAATTGTTGACCACGGTGTACTAAGTCCCCTACTTCAACACTCATACGAGAAGTGTAAGGTACTTTGTATTCACGTGAGTCAGTAATACCTTTAACGAAAACAGTCTTCGTACGGCTTGCTTCATCTTCTTCAATTGCTTCGATTTCTCCGGCAACTTCAGTGATTACAGCACGACCTTTTGGATGACGTGCTTCCACGATTTCTTGGATACGAGGAAGACCTTGAGTGATATCATCACCGGCAACCCCACCAGTATGGAATGTACGCATTGTTAATTGAGTACCAGGTTCACCGATTGATTGAGCGGCGATAGTACCAACTGCTTCCCCTACTTCTACTTCTTGGTTAGTAGAAAGGTCGCGACCATAACAATGTTTACATACACCATGACGTGTATTACATGTAAATGCTGAACGAATTGTCACTTTTGTAACCCCTGCATCAACAATACGACGAGCAGTTGCTTCGTCAATTAATTGGTTGTGGTGTGCAAGGATTTCGCCTGTTTCTGGGTGACGTACTTCTTTTTGTAAGTAACGGCCAGTCACACGTTCTTCAAGTGTTTCAATGACTTCGTTACCGTTCTTGATAGCTTCGATATCTAAACCACGGTCAGTACCACAGTCTGCTTCACGAATGATAACATCTTGCGCTACATCAACTAGACGACGAGTCAAGTAACCTGAATCGGCTGTCTTAAGGGCTGTATCGGTCATACCTTTACGAGCACCGTGAGTAGAGATAAACATTTCTTGAACGGTTAAACCTTCACGGAAGTTTGAAAGGATAGGCAATTCGATGATCTTACCGTTAGGACCGGCCATCAAACCACGCATACCAGCAAGTTGCGTAAAGTTAGAGATATTACCACGGGCACCTGAGTCGGACATGATGAAGAATGGGTTACTTTCATCAAGTGAGTTCATCAAGGCGATTTGGATTTCATCTTTTACTTTGTTCCATGTATCAATAACTTGGTCGTAACGTTCGTCATCTGTAATCAAACCACGACGGTATTGTTTCGTAATCTTATCAACACGGTCATGACCTTTTTGAATAGATGCCGCTTTAGATTCCAAGTTAGTGATATCTGCGATACCTACGGTGATACCTGAACGAGTAGAGTATTTGAAACCTAAATCTTTCATCTTGTCTAAGATGATAGAAGTTTCAGTAATCTTAGATAATTTAAATACTTGTGCGATGATACGTGCTAAGTATTTTTTCTTGAATGGTGCAACCATATCTTGACGACTGATAAACTCTTTCACGTTTTCACCTGGTTCAAGAATGAATTTATCAGGTAATTGTTTTTCCAAGTTTTCAGTAGATGGTTCATTAATGTATGGGAAGTTTTCTGGCATGATTTCATTGAAGAATAACTTACCAACTGTTGTAACCATTAATTTACCCTTTTGGTTTTCAGTCCAAGGTTTGTTTGGCATTGCATCTGTTGGGAAAGCAACACGTGTATGTAATTGAACATAACCATTTGTATAAGCAATATGTGCTTCGTTGATTGAAGAAATGATCATTCCTTCACCCATAACTTCTGGTTCTTCCATTGTTAGGTAGTAGTTACCTAAAACCATATCTTGAGATGGTGTAACAACTGGTTGACCGTCTTTAGGGTTAAGGATATGTGTAGCAGCTAACATTAATAAACGTGCTTCTGCTTGCGCTTCTTCACCTAATGGTAAATGGACCGCCATTTGGTCACCATCAAAGTCGGCATTGTAGGCTTCACACACTAATGGGTGAAGACGGATTGCTTTACCTTCAACCAATACTGGTTCGAACGCTTGAATACCTAAACGGTGTAAGGTAGGTGCGCGGTTCAATAGTACTGGATGTTCACGGATGATTTCAGCTAAAACATCCCAAACATCTTCATCGTGATGTTCGATTTTACGTTTTGCATGTTTCACGTTGATTGCCATGTCACGTGCAACTAATTCACGCATTAAGAATGGTTTGAATAATTCAAGTGCCATTTCTTTTGGCAAACCACATTGGTACATTTTTAATGATGGACCAACAACGATAACTGAACGTCCTGAATAGTCAACACGTTTACCAAGTAAGTTTTGACGGAAACGTCCTTGTTTACCTTTCAACATGTGTGACAATGATTTCAATGGACGGTTACCAGGACCGGTAACAGGACGACCACGACGACCATTATCGAATAAAGCATCGACTGCTTCTTGTAACATACGTTTTTCGTTTTGAACGATGATATTAGGCGCGTTTAAGTCTAATAAACGTTTCAAACGGTTGTTACGGTTGATTACACGACGGTATAAATCATTCAAGTCAGATGTAGCAAAACGGCCACCATCTAATTGAACCATCGGACGCAATTCTGGTGGGATAACTGGAATAACATCCATTACCATCCAAGCTGGATCATTGCCAGATTTACGGAAAGCATCTAATACATCTAAACGACGGATTGCACGTGTACGTTTTTGACCTTTAGCTGTTTTCAATTCTTCTTTTAATTCAACAACTTCGCTATCGATTTGTACTTGAGAAAGTAAAGTCTTAATAGCTTCTGCACCCATACCAGCTTTGAAGCCTTCACCGAATTCGCGTTTGTTATCGCGGTATTCTTTTTCAGACAACAATTGTTTGTATTCTAATGGTGTATCACCTGCGTCAGTTACTACGTAAGAAGCAAAATAAATAACTTCTTCTAGTGAACGAGGACTCATGTCTAACATTAAGCCCATACGAGATGGGATACCTTTAAAGTACCAAATATGTGTAACAGGTGTAGCTAATTCAATGTGACCCATACGTTCGCGACGTACTTTTGAACGTGTAACTTCAACGCCACAACGGTCACAGACAACACCAGCGTAACGAATACCCTTGTATTTACCACAAGAACATTCCCAGTCTTTTGATGGACCAAAGATTCTGTCGTCAAAAAGACCTTCTTTTTCTGATTTAAGTGTACGGTAGTTGATGGTTTCAGGTTTCTTAACCTCACCGTAAGACCAAGAACGAATCTTGTCTGGTGATGCTAACCCGATACGCATGCTTTCAAATCTATTTACATCTACCAAGGGGCCAACCTCCCTTATATAATTTGCCCAAATGCTTCAATTGTATTATTTCATGTTTTTTTACTATTTGATTGATATCGAAAAACCGAGAAGGCTAATTAGCCTTCTACGATATTTTCATCTTTTTCTTGTTCTTTTTTAGGGAAGCTTGGTGTAATTTCATCCAAGTCACGTAAATCAATTGCTTTCTTATCAATGTCTAAGACTTCAATATCTAGACCTAATGATTGCAATTCTTTTACTAATACACGGAATGATTCTGGTACACCTGGTTTTGGAATTGGTTCACCTTTAACGATTGCTTCATATGTTTGAACACGACCAACAACGTCATCTGACTTGTAAGTCAAGATTTCTTGTAGTGTGTATGCAGCACCGTATGCTTCAAGGGCCCAAACTTCCATCTCACCGAAACGTTGTCCACCAAATTGTGCTTTACCACCTAATGGTTGTTGTGTAACTAATGAGTAAGGTCCAGTTGAACGTGCATGTAACTTGTCATCAACCATGTGAGACAGTTTCAAGTAGTACATAACCCCTACAGATACACGGTTATCAAATGGTTCACCTGTACGACCATCATAAAGAACTGATTTCGCATCGCTCGCCATACCAGCTTCTTTAATTGTTTCCCAAACGTCTTCTTCACGCGCACCATCGAATACTGGTGTTGCAATGTGGATGCCCATTTCACGTGCAGCCATACCTAAATGCAACTCTAATACTTGTCCGATGTTCATACGAGAAGGTACCCCTAGTGGGTTCAACATGATATCAACTGGTGTTCCGTCTGGCATGTAAGGCATATCTTCTACTGGTAAAATACGAGAAACTACCCCTTTGTTACCATGACGTCCGGCCATTTTATCCCCAACTTGGATCTTACGTTTTTGGATAATGTAGACACGTACTAACATAGAAACACCTGGTGATAATTCGTCGCCGGTTTCACGGTAGAATACTTTCACGTCGTTAACGATACCGCCGCCACCATGAGGTACGCGTAATGATGTATCACGAACTTCACGTGCTTTTTCACCAAAGATTGCATGTAATAAATGTTCTTCTGCTGACAGTTCAGTTACACCCTTAGGCGTTACTTTACCTACTAAGATGTCACCATCTTTAACTTCAGCACCAACACGGATAATACCACGGTCATCAAGATTACGTAATGAATCTTCACCAACGTTAGGAATTTCACGTGTGATTTCTTCAGGTCCAAGTTTTGTATCACGTGCTTCAGATTCTAATTCATCGATATGAATAGAAGTGTAGACGTCATCTTTTACTAGACGTTCAGACATGATAACCGCATCTTCATAGTTATAACCATCCCAAGTCATGAAGGCAATCAATGGGTTTTGTCCTAAGGCCATTTCACCTTTTTCCATTGAAGGACCATTCGCAAGGATGTCACCTTTTTCAACTGTTTCGCCAGTTGATACTTCTGGTGTTTGGTTGTATGAAGCTGAGGCATTTGAACGGTGATATTTGATTAATGGATACTTGTCTAAAGCACCATCTTCACGACGAACACGGATTTCACGTGCATCAACGTATTCAACTACCCCACCACGTTCAGCAACAACAGCTGCACCTGAGTCGGCAGCAGCTTTATGTTCCATACCTGTACCAATTAATGGTGCATGTGGTTGTAACAATGGCACTGCTTGACGTTGCATGTTGGCACCCATCAAGGCACGGTTGGAGTCATCGTTTTCCAAGAAAGGAATAGATGCTGTCGCAACAGATACTACCTGTTTAGGTGAAACGTCCATGTAGTCAACACGTTCAGGTTTAACTTCGATATTTTCTTCAACGTAACGAGCCATTACTACTTCTTCTGCGAAAGAACCGTCTTCGTTTAAGACTGAGTTCCCTTGAGCGATAACAAAGTTATCTTCTTCATCAGCAGTTAGGTAGTCGATACGGTCTGTTACTTTATGTGTATTCCAGTCCACACGACGGTATGGTGTTTCGATGAAACCAAATTCATTGATTTTTGCATATGATGCCAAGTTATTGATCAACCCGATGTTAGGTCCTTCAGGTGTTTCAATTGGACACATACGACCATAGTGAGAATAGTGAACGTCACGAACTTCGTATCCGGCACGGTCACGAGTCAAACCACCTGGCCCTAAGGCAGATAGACGACGTTTATGTGTTAACTCACCTAATGGGTTTGTTTGGTCCATGAATTGAGACAATTGAGAAGAACCAAAGAATTCTTTAATTGACGCAACAACTGGACGGATGTTGATTAATTGTTGTGGTGTAACCTTTTCAATATCTTGAATAGACATACGTTCACGAACAACACGTTCCATACGAGATAAACCGATACGGAATTGGTTTTGTAACAATTCACCAACTGAACGAATACGACGGTTACCCAAATGGTCAATATCATCTGTCTTACCAACGCCTTCATATAAGCCTAAGAAGTAGTTTAATGATGCTAGAACATCAGCTACTGTAAAGGCACGGTCTTCTTTACCTGGAGCTGCATTACCAATAACGTTGATAACACGTTCAGGATCTTTGGGTGCTTGAATTTTTACTACTTGGATATCCACTGGTTCTGTTAATACAGCATCCTCGTTTGGATATAAAGTAATCACGTTCAAGCCACTGTCAAAGTAAGACTCTAATTTATCCATTACTTCACGGTTTAATTCTGTACCTTTATCAGCAAGAATTTCACCAGTTTCTGGATCAACTAAAGTTTCAGCTAAGATTTGGTTAAATAGACGGTTTTTGATATCCAATTTCTTGTTAACTTTATAGCGACCAACGGCAGCTAAGTCATAACGACGTGGATCAAAGAAACGTGCATTTAATAAGTTACGAGAAGAGTCAGCAGTCTTAGGTTCACCTGGACGTAGACGTTCATAAACTTCTTTCAAAGCTTCTTCAGTACGAGAATCAGATAGGTCTTTGTGGACATCTTTTTCTAAGGTTAATTCTAAGGTTGCACTTTCACCAAAGATTTCGCGGATTTGATCATCAGAAGCGAAACCTAAAGCACGCATCAATACTGACATAGGCACTTTACGTGTACGGTCAATACGAACGTATGAAACATTTTTAGCGTCTGTTTCCATTTCTAACCATGCACCACGGTTAGGGATAACAGTTGTACCAAATGATTGGCGACCATTTTTGTCTACTTTATCGTGGAAGTAAACACCAGGAGAACGAACTAATTGAGAAACGATAACACGTTCCGCACCGTTGATGATAAAAGTACCACCATCAGTCATTAGTGGGAAATCACCAAAGAATACTTCTTGGTCTTTGATTTCACCTGTTTCCTTATTCATCAAACGCAATTTAACATAAATTGGTGCTGAATAGTTGGTATCATGTGCACGAGCTTCAGCTAAGTTGTACTTAGGTTCTCTAAAAGTGTAGTCGACAAATTCTAAGGCTAATTTACCAGCATGATCTTCAATAGGAGAAATGTCCGCAAACATTTCTTTCATCCCTTGATCCAAGAACCATTTGTATGAGTCCGTTTGGATTTCAATCAAGTTTGGCAATTCTAGCACTTCATTAATACGTGAGTAACTGCGGCGAACGCGATGTTTACCGAAATTGACATTATGCCCAGTCATTAAAAGCCACCTCTCCGAAAGTTTAATTCTAAGAATTTAATGAGATTTCACTAAGAAATTACTCATCAAGGCATTTTTACCTTAAAAATAGGCAAAAAAATAACAAAAGAATAATTGACTTCCGTGTCACTTTCTTTTGTTTTCGCCAAGAAACGCATCCGGACAAT
This sequence comes from Aerococcus sp. 1KP-2016, assembly GCF_002252085.1. Classification (GTDB taxonomy): domain Bacteria; phylum Bacillota; class Bacilli; order Lactobacillales; family Aerococcaceae; genus Aerococcus. The sequence goes on along the minus strand of NZ_NEEY01000032.1, from coordinate 14,092 downwards.
ATATCGGGCGTTCCAATCCATTTAATAATATACGCTACTTATTTTACGCTCCTAACTAAGGAAAGTCAAGCCCCAATCCTTAATGACGAAAATCATTCTATTATATAGAAGAAATATCAGTGGCTGTACGAAAAAAGCACTAGAAATCACTATTCTAGCGCTTATATAGACGATTCAGTTCATCTACTATTATAAATTGATGTTGGTACCACCAGTCACACCATAGATTTGTCCAGTCACGTAACTAGAATCGTTAGCGGCTAAAAAGACATACACGGGTGACAGTTCTACCGGTTGACCAGCTCGTTCTAGCGTAGAATTTTGTCCAAAGGTTGAAACTTCACCTGGTAATTTCCCATTGTCTAATTGTAATGGTGTCCAAATTGGTCCTGGTGCCACACCATTTACACGGACGCCCTTCTTACCAAAATAAGTCGCTAAATTAACCGTCAAACTAGAAACCGCACTGTTGGTAGCTGCGTAATCCATCAAGGATGTACTTGGATCAAAAGATTGAACAGATGTTGTTGTGATAATCGTACTGCCCGGCAATAAGTATTGCTCTGCAGCTTTGACTGTTTCAAACATACTGATTACATTGACTTTAAAAGTATCATTCACTTGTTTCATCGATAAATCTTCTAGAGACGCTTGTGCGATTTGTTGCGCAGCATTCAACACAAGAATATCTAGTTGACCAAAGGCTTTAATGGTTTCCTCAACCACTTTGCTTGCTTCCCCATCATTTCTAAAATCAGCGGGAATAGCAATTGCTTGAACGCCCTCTTGTTCAATGATGCTGACAACCTCTTCAGCGTCCGCTTCTTCACCTGGCAGATAATGAATGGCTACATTGGCTCCTTCGCGTGCATAGGCAATAGCGGCTGCACGACCAATACCTGAGTCACCACCTGTAACGAGTGCATTTCTACCCTTTAATTTACCTGAACCTTGGTAAGACGTCTCACCACAATCAGGTAACGGTGTCATCTCTTTTTGTAAGGCTGGGCTTTTAGCCTCTTGTTCCGGAAAGTTTTCCTTGGTATACATGTTTCTTGGATCAATTAAGTGTTCAGTCATGATAATCCTCCTATAAGCTTAGTTGGCATCTTGCTTCTTCCTTATGTAATATCCATCACACCATATACTATAAGTTATATAAGTGTATCCGTCAAGCATTCCGCTCTGACATAGACAAAAAAGCGATGTAAGACACTGCTAAACGCAAGCATCCACATCACTTTCTTCTATATATATTATTTACCTAACCATTCATCCACAGTATCTTGGTTGGCTTCCACCCATTTTTCAGCTGCCTCTTTAGGATCTGTACCGGCTTGTACATCAGCCATAACAGATTCCATATCTGCAACTTCCCAGTGGAAATTATCTAAAATTTGATTTGCTTCTGGCATATCTTCAGCAAAACCTTGACGTACAAAGGTGTTAATCGTTTCCCCATCACCGAATGTACCTTCAGGGTCTTCTAGATATTTCAAGTCATATTCTTGGAACATCCAGTGTGGCGACCAGCCTGTGATGACAATTGGTTCTTCATTCGCAATGGCCGTTCCTAAGGCTGTGGTCATGGCACCAGATGAAGATGTTTGTACTTGCCAATCACTTAAGTGATCGTAATCTTCTAAAGCTTGTTCAGCTGCCGCTACAACCCCAGCACCAGGTTCAATCCCGGTAATGGTTTTGTTGGCTTGATCATTTAAATCAGCGATGGAATTCACGTCTTCCATATAACTTGGTACGACAATCCCTGTCACTGCACCTTCAAGGTTTGGTCCTAGGTCAGTCATTTGTTCACCATATTGTTCAAGTTGGCTCTTGTGGGTATTGGGTAACCAAGCACCTACCATGGCATCGGCTTCACCCGTTGCCACTGATGACCACATAATGGCGTTATCCAAAGGTGTTAATGTCACGTCATACCCAGCTTGTTCTAAGGCAACGGCAATAACATTGGTCGATGCAATTTCAGTATCCCACGTCACGTATGACAGGTTGATGCTCCCCTTGCGCTCTCCTTCGCCACCAGTAGTTAGACTGGAGTCAAAGGCCCCTTCTGATCCGAAGGTGAATAGCAGACCGATGATTGCTGCAATGACAAGTAATCCATTTTTCACTATATTCTTCATAAGCTCCTCCTTCCTGTGGGTTTATTTATTGGTAAATCGATTGGTTAAGCGGTCAATTAGAATGGCTAGAACGACAATCGCTAGTCCGGCAACGAATCCTGATCCGACTGATGCCCGTTGTAAGGCGGTCAGTACTTGACGTCCTAATCCTGGTGCACCGATCATTGATGCTGTTACGACCAATGATAGGGCGAGCATGACAGATTGGTTGATACCAGCCATGATGGTTGATTTGGCTAATGGTAATTCGACTTTGAATAGTTTTTGACGCGGCGTTGACCCGAAGGCATCCGCTGCTTCGATTAATTCTTCTGAAATTTGGTTGATACCTAGTTCGGTGAATCGTACCGTTGGTGGTAAAGCGAAGATAACTGATGCGAAGGTACCTGGTACAATCCCAATACCGAAGAAGGCAACTGCTGGAATCAGGTAAACAAAGGCTGGCATTGTTTGCATGAAATCAAGCAAGGGTTTTAAGATGTTATGGACAGTCGTGTTTTTGGCTGACCAAATTCCTAGTGGTACCCCAATCAGAATAGAGATGATTGATGATACAAAGACTAGGGTCACTGTATTCATTAATTCAGCCCACAAACCTTGGTTTAAGATATAGCCTAAACCAACTAGGGTGAAGACTGATAGGGATAAACGGCGGTTGCTGGCGAAGTAAGCGACAATGGCGATGAATAAAATCATCGCAAACGGTGGTACCAATAGTAATAGGCTAGTAATCCCGTTCATAAAGGCTGTCCCACCGTTTTGAATGATATCGAATAGACCACTAAAAGTGACGGTTATCCAATTTGTTGCACTTTCAACCCAGGCGGCTACAGGCAATTGCGGGATTGGAAACATGGCTAAATTAAGCATTTGTTACTTCCTCCTCTGCTGTAAGCGGTGCGTTCACTGTTTCATGATGATTGTTGTTATTGTTATCGCTATCGTCATCGGTGTCAGTTGCTAGACTGTTAATCACCATTTTGGAGCTAACCATTCCTAATAGGTGGCCATCTTTATCAACAACGGATATTGGCATGTTGGCATTCCCCATCACATCATAGATTTCGTTGATTGATGTATCTGGCGCTACGACTGGTTGATCAGTGCGAATGAGTGATGCAACTGATAATTGCTCTAGATTGCGGTTCTTTTTGATGTAGGCCGCGACATCTGTACCTCGGACATAGCCGAGTAGTTCACGCTTGTTGTTAATAACCATTAAGAAGGTATAGTTTTCTTCTTCCATGCGGCGTAAGGCCATGCGGGCACCTTGACGTTCGACGTTCAATAGGAATTTCGGTTTCTCCATGGCATGTTCTGCTGTTAATACCTTAGAACGGTCAACGTTCTCGATAAAACGTTCTACGTAGTCATTGGCTGGGTTGGTTAGAATTTCTTCACCCGTACCAATTTGTACGACTTCACCGTCTTTCATCAAGGCGATGCGATCACCAATACGTAAGGCTTCATCCAAATCATGGGTAATAAAGACGATGGTTTTATTTAATTTCTCTTGTAACTCAACTAATTCATCTTGCATGTCACGACGAATTAATGGGTCTAGGGCTGAGAAAGCTTCATCCATCAATAAAATTTCTGGGTCATTAGCTAAGGCGCGTGCCAAGCCAACACGTTGTTGCATCCCACCAGATAATTGGTTGGGATATTGGTCTTTAAAAGTAAGTAGACCAGAATTTTCTAAGGCTTTTTCTGCAGCCTTTTGACGTTCCGCTTTGCCGACGCCTTGAATTTCCAAACCAAATTCTGTATTTTCAAGAATGGTTTGATGTGGAAATAAGGCGAAGTTTTGGAAAACCATGCTGACCTTCTCACGTCGAATTTGACGTAACTTCTCTTTACTTGTACCTGTTACTGGTTCTCCGAAAATACTGATTTTACCAGCTGTAGGTTCAATTAAACGATTGATCATACGTAGCATCGTTGATTTACCCGAACCAGATAAGCCCATAATAACGAAAGTTTCACCCTGATTAATTTCAATATTGGCATTATGCACCCCTACGGTAGCTCCCGTTTGTTTCACAATGTCTTCTTTTGACTTACCGGCTTCCAACATTTTCTTGGCCTTGTCTGTGGCACTACGAGACCCATAAATCTTGGTAAGATTTTCAATTTTAACTGCTGTAGTCATCTTCTTCCTCCTCCTATTTATATACTTTGTTCAAAACGCGAAAAATAATCACCATATTACCGTAACACATAAAAGATATATGTTTCAAATATCCATGGTTAAAAAGGTTGATTTAACGCCATTTTCATGAAAACAAATGAAAATAACAGACGCTCGAAGGACTATGAGAGTCAAAATGAAAGGGCTTAATTTCACAAACTTTTAACAAATACAATTTTTGTATGTTATTTTGTTACTTTATTGTGGTTCGCGGAAATTTTTATCTATGAAGTGTCATTTGAGAGCCAGTGCATTGATTGATCATTAATCTGCCAACGCAAAAAAAAGCTGGGCTTTTTCATCCCAACTTCTTTTCGCCATTTGGTTCAAGTTTTAATGATATACAGCAGTTCGTTTCAAGAAGTTTTTCGTCCGTTCCTCTTTCGTGTGATCAAACACTTCTTCTGGTGACCCTTGTTCTACGATGACACCATTTTCCATAAAAATCACACGATCGGCTACTTCATATGCAAATTGCATTTCATGGGTCACAATCACTAGGGTTGAACCTTCATGCGCAACTTGTTTAATCACGGCTAAGGTTTCGCCAACTAATTCCGGATCTAGTGCGGATGTTGGTTCATCGAACAAAATGACTTCCGGGTTTAATGCGAGTGCCCGAGCAATCCCCACTCGTTGTTGTTGTCCGCCTGATAATTCATGTGGATAATGGTCTTCCTTACCTTCTAGACCTACTTTGGCTAAAAGGTCACGGCCTTTCGCTTGAGCAACTTTCTTTGGTACTTTGCGCGCAATCACCAAGCCTTCAATCACATTTTCTAATGCTGTACGATTAGAAAACAGGGCATATTGTTGGAATACCATGGCTGTTTTCTTACGGATAGCCAAAATTTGTTTCTTACTGACTTTTTCAAAATCCACTTGGCTATCTGCAATTTTTAAAGTTCCTTGATCTGCTCGTTCCAAAAAATTTAGGCAACGTAGAAAGGTTGTTTTTCCAGAGCCACTAGGTCCGATGATTACAACAACTTCCCCCTGCTCAATTGTTAAATCGATTCCCTTTAGAATTTCATTTTCATCAAATTTTTTATGAATATTTTCTACTTGGATCATACGATACTCCCCTTCACATATTTTCTGGTGTAATTACGTTCAATCAAAACGGATACTTGTTCAATCACAATGGATAAGGCCCAATAAATGAGCGCCGCAGCGATATAGGATTCTAAGAAAGTATAGCTAGTTGTCGCGGTAATTAAAGCACCGTTCAAGACATCCACTACTGATACTAAAGACACTAGGGATGACGCCTTCACTAAGACAATCAATTGGTTTGAAATCATCGGCAAGGTGATTGGTAGCAATTGCGGGAAAACCACTCGCCGAATTGTCTGTACTTGTGTCAAGCCAATCGAGGCCGCTGCGTCCCATTGATCTTTTGGAATGGAACTTAAAGCGCCACGGAAAATTTCTGATAGGCTGATGGTTGCTGAGATACTTAATACGAAAATACCAATATATTCGCGGTTGATATCACTGAAACGAATTGCCCAATGCAAACTGGTAGCTACTTGATCAAATAAATCTGAGAACAAAAGATAGGCAACCATTAAACTCAAGACGACAGGAATTCCTTTACCTACTGTGACTAATCCAGAAAGCACTTTGGATATGACGGGCACAGAATAATAGCGTATGATAGCCACGATAAATCCCAACACAATCCCTATAAACAAGGGAATAAAGACCAATCGAAGTGTCACAGGAATAAAAGGTACTGCAGCTTCAAAGGCTGCTAGGATAGCTGAAAAATCAATTTGCAAATTACATCCCTACTTTCTTTATTTGGTGTAGTCATCTCCAAGAATTTCGATAGAAAGGTCTGATAACGTACCTTCCTCACGCAATTCTTTGATGGCACCATCGACAGCTTGCTGCAATTCTTCATCTCCTTGTTTGAAGATAAAGAAGATACGCGCTGTTTTCAGCGCTTCGTCTGAAGCTTGTAAATTCAAATTAAATTGTTCGTTGTATTTGTTGGTATCAAATTTTGTGAAAATAGCTGCATCTACCGTCCCATTTTGGAGTCCTTGAACTAATAGTTCACTCGTAGCCTCTGAATAAACAATTTCAATATCCTTATCATGTTCAGCATTATAGCTTTCTAAAATATACGCAACTTCGCTACCTGGTGCAGCGAATACTTTTTTACCTTGTAAATTATCTAGCGTTTGATATACCGTCCCAATTGTCGCCTCATCCGTAACAATATGGTGGGCATAGGTATCATAAGCTTCTTGCCCATACAAGTATTTGGCACCACGTTCATCGTTATAGGCATAGTTATGCGCAGCTAAGCGTACTTTATCTGCCGAGAGCGAGGTCAAGATATTTTTAAAGTCCATAGATTCATATTGGAAGTTGTATTGATCTAATTTTTCATCGACCGCTTTCAGCACTTCAATGTCATAACCTTGTAATTCGTTATTTTCATCTAGATAAACGAAAGGTGGATATGCATTACCCGTCCCAATAACGACTGTTTCGGCATCCGGGTTGGCGGATGATGCACTTGCCGAATCATTTTCGTTTGCATCTGCACTACCACAACCAGCTAAAGCAACTACCGCGATACCCAAGACACCCAATTTTGTAAGCCACTGTTTCTTTTTCATTAGTAAATCTCCCCTTCGCCCTTTTTAAGCGTGTAAACTTTGAATAATTGCTCATCAGCTATTAATACATCTGGACGCTTCTCTGTTACTTTTGTCCGTGCTTTCGACTGATATTGGAATCGCTTGGTTAACCAAGCAAAGCACCTTTCTAGGACAATGCTCAAAACCACAAATATAATTGCTGCAATAAAATAACCTTCTAAAGACCTATAGGTTAGAGCGGCCAGCGCTCGAACCTTACCTATGACATCGATAATGCCTAATGAAAAGGCCAATGATGTTTCTTGTAATAAACCAACAATCATCGTGCCAGTAGCTGGTAATGCAAGACGAAACGCTTGTGGCAGAATAACACGACGATAGGTTTGCAATTTCGTTAACCCAACCGAGGCAGCAGCTTCTTTTTGATCAGCGGGCACACTGGCAATAGCTGATCTAAAAATTTCTGAAAAGAATGCCGCGGTACTTAAACCATATGTAATAAAGACAAATTCGATTTTATCAATATTGGCTAACGCTGTAAAAATCATTGGTAAGCCGTAATACACTAAGAATAATTGAACTAAAATGGGTGTCCCTCTCACGAAGGAAACAAATACTTGGCTAATTTGTGACAAAATAGGGACTTTTTCGATTCTGACAAATGCAATCACCAGGCCCAAGACAATTCCGATGGCCGTGGCTACAGCAACTATTGCTAAGGTAACGGGTAATGCTGATAATATTTTTGGAAAAAATGCAATCACATACTCCCATTTAAAAAATGCTGACATGATTTTCCCTCCTTAAAGGTAAAATGTTGATACTACTGTTTATTTGCTAGTGTGATACATTTAATCTTGATATTGATATATAGGTTGTTCAACGCGCAAAATATTTTCATCGAAACGTTCTGGAATGAGCACTTTAAACAATGACACAGTCAGGTCTTCATCATTTTCCCTTGTACCTAAAATTTGGAAACCGTTGCGTAAATACATATCTAAAAGCCACGGATGTTTCTTACCAGAAGTCCCTAGTACATACCCCGGTGCTTTCAAGGTTTTCACTAAGAACTCTTGCTCAACTTCTTGAAGAAACTTCAAACCGATACCTTGACCTCTATAGTCATTAGCTGTAGCGAACCACCATAGGAAAGGGTAATTTGAAATTGGCGTTTCACTCTCCCAAGGTTGACGAATGGTAATCGTTGAAATCAAGCGACCATCTCGCTCAAACACGAGGGTAATACCCGTTTCAATATTTTCTGTGACGGATGCTAAAGTTGCATTGGTTGACGGCCAATCAATACCATAATCTTTAACCTCTTGAAAGGCCTCTTGAATCAATGCTAAGTAAGCTGGCGCATCTTCTTTTGTGGCAATTCTTAAACGATCTTTTCCCATAATTTTATCTCCTTTTGTTCATGTGCTAATCGACGCGTAAACTGGTCTAATTGATGATTGATCCGTTTCTTCGCATCTTCATCAACGGTAAAATTTCTGTCATTTTTGATTACTTGATCCTGGGTCACAAAAGTTGATTGTAAAAGATCTTCCGTCCCCAATTCTTTTAAAACGGGTTCCAAGGCATATTGCAAAGCTAGCAGATGATGTTTTGAACCTCCAAATCCTAAGGCGTAAACGACCTTATCGGATAAAGCCTTTTGTGGTAATAAATCGAGATAGGTTTTCAGTATTCCTGAAAAACTACCTTTATAAATAGGTGTAAATACCAAGACACCGTCAGAGGATAAAACTTGTTGGGTTACTGCTTGCAAACGTAAGTCCGAAATATCCGCAGTCAATAATGATTCCGCTGGCAACATGTGTACTTGAATTACCTGTGTTTGAATTTGATGGTCAATTAATATTTGCTGTGTGTATTCTACTAATCCATTCAATCTTGAAGTTAACGAATTAGCGCCTGCAATCAATGTAACTTTCGTCATATCTATCCCTCTTTCTGTATATGTCATTCGCTTGTAATATTCACACCCATGTAGTCGCTGCAAAGCTTTTAAAACAAGAAAAACCCCTTCCCAATAAACATCTCTGTCTATTAAGAAGGGGCGATTGGTCAATTATCTCGGTGCCACCCTTATGCAAATTGCCCTCGCAGACAATTCCTCATTCAGTAAATACTGAAAGGTTTAACGACCCCAACCGTCTAAATAGCTTTCACCGTCTAGAAGCTCCAAGCTCATTTTCATTACCTGTAATCATCTGCTCTCATCAAATACAGACTTTCTGTGGATTACATCAATAACTACTCTACTTATCAACGCCATGTATGTTTCAATTTATAGATTATTTTTGCTTGCAGTAAATTTAACAAATTCCATATACCTAGCACAAGATTCGCGCCTATAGAAAACAATTTGGTTTTCATCATTTTGCAATAATTTCAATTACAAAAATAACAAAGAAACCCATACGGTATATGCTTTTTCATCGTTTTCTCATTTTTGTTCAATCGTCAAGCGCTATCATGACTGATATAGAAGTTGATTACTTGCTCTTTGCAAAGTTGTTAAATCAATACAATAATTGTTTTTTATAGAGGTTTTCGTATAGCTTTTTGACAAAAAACGAATATATCAAGGGTTTTTCAAGTTTATGGCAGAAATTTTGACTATCACCAAACATCACCCGCTCAAAAAATGAAGGCCCATATGGCTGATAAATGATGTTATCCCCATCATTTTTATGTGGAGCGAATTTATCCACAAGTTAAGCCTAAGTACGCAAAAAAACCAAGCAAAATTACCTTGCTTGGTTGGTGTTTATTATTTACTGACTTAGACAAGGTACTATTCTTTCACACTACGTAAAATCCAGTACCCTTTACGACGCTCGATTTCTGCCACATTGCCGAAAACTTCTTCGAGTTTTTTCATAGCAGAAGGCGCACCTTGTTTTTTCTGTAAAACCACGTAAATTTCTCCACCAGGTTTTAAATAATGAATGGCTTCACTCATAAAATGATGTACCGTTTCTTTACCAGCACGCACTGGCGGATTCGTTAAAATAACCGCGAAATCTTTCTTATCCACATCTGCATACACATCGGATACCGCAAATTCAACGTTATCCACATGATTATTGGCTGCATTTTGCTTAGCAAGGCCAATCGCACGTTCAGAGATATCCACACCATAGATGTGACGATCAGGTAAAACCGTACCCATGATGACACCAACGGGACCATACCCTGCACCAAGGTCTAGAATATCACCCTCTGGTAAGCTATCTAAATCAAGTGCTTCTAACATCACGCGCGTACCAAAATCTAAGTTGCCACGTGAAAATACACCCGAATCAGTAGTGAATTTGAATTGTTTATCAAAGATCACTGTTTCGTATGATTGAATATCATGACCAAGATCTTCATTGTTCTCAAAATATTGATGACTTTCCTTCATGAATAGCCTCCGTTCTATTTCCGTCTGTGCCAGTGAATTGTGATTAAATTCCGGTACAGACGCTAATCTTATCCCTCTTATTTTATAGTTTATGCGGCATTCTCACAAGTCATACTTGTCCTGAATAGCCACTCTAACAACAAAAAAAGAGCTCGGAAAACCGAGCCCTTTGATTTGAGATTTAAGATAATCAATTAAGATTATTTTACTTCTGCAGTACCGCCAGCTTCTTCGATAGCAGCTTTTAAAGCTTCTGCTTCTTCAGCAGGTAAAGCTTCTTTGATGATCGCTGGAGCGCCATCTACTAATGCTTTAGCTTCTTTCAAGCCTAAGCCTGTTGCTTCACGTACAGCTTTGATAACTTTGATTTTAGCTGAACCAGCTGAAGTTAACTCAACGTCAAATTCAGTTTTTTCTTCAGCAGCTTCACCAGCACCAGCACCAGCAGCAGCTACAGGAGCAGCAGCAGATACACCGAATTCTTCTTCAATCGCTGATACTAAGTCAGCTAATTCTAAAATTGTTGATTCTTTTAAATCAGCAATGATTTGTTCAATATTTAAAGCCATTATATTATTCCTCCATTTTTAAATGATTTGTTTTGTTAGATTAAATTGGTAATAAATTATGCAGCGTCTTCGCCTTTTGCATCTGCAATAGCTTTGACAGCGTATGCCACGTTGCGGACAGGAGCTTGCAATACTGATAATAGCATTGAAAGTAGACCTTCGCGGTTTGGCAATTGTGCAATTTTCTTGATTTCGTCTTTTGAAAGTACTTTACCTTCAATGACACCACCTTTAAGTTCTAACGCATCTGCTGTTTTAGCAAAATCTGAAAGAATCTTAGCTGGGGCAACAGCGTCTTCCATACCAAACGCTACAGCTGTAGGGCCTTGGAAAACTTCTTCGTGGTAGTTTAATTCTAATGTATCTAAAGCACGACGCATGATCGTATTTTTGATAACTTTGAATTCTACACCTGCTTCACGTAATTGTTTACGTAATTCAGTAACTTGTGCTACTGATAAACCTAAGTAGTCAACGACAACGATAGAATTAGCTGCGTTCATTTTTTCAACGATTTCATTTACTTCTTGTTGTTTTCTTGCAATTGCTTGTTCACTCACTTATATTTCACCTCCACTGATTTTCTAAGAGTTTTTTATAATAAAACTCTATGTCACTGAGACATAGAGGATTAAAGTCCGTCATCTAGTAACGAACAACGTCTCTCCCTCGGTTGGCAAAATTAAGGCAAGGCCACCAACTGTCTTCGGTAAGCTATATAAATAACCTCACTCATACTACCAAAATAGTATGAGTAGGTCAAGTGTTTTTTAGATTGAATGTGGATCGATTTGGATACCAGGACCCATAGTTGATGTTACTGAAAGGTTCTTGATGTAAGTACCTTTAGCAGCAGCAGGTTTTACACGTAATACCATTTCGTTAACGGCTTTAATGTTTTCTGCTAATGCTTCAGTAGTGAATGATACTTTACCAACTGGTAAGTGTAAGTTACCACCGTTATCAGCACGGTAAGCTACTTGACCAGCTTTGATATCATTAACTGCTTTTGTAACATCCATAGTTACAGTACCAGTTTTAGGGTTTGGCATTAAGCTTTAGGACCTAATACACGACCTAAACGACCGATTTGACCCATCATGTCTGGAGTTGCAACGATTACGTCAAATTCGAACCAACCTTTAGAGATTTTTTCGATGTATTCGTCGTCACCAACAAAGTCAGCACCAGCGTCTTTAGCTTCTTGAGCTTTTTCACCTTTAGCAAATACCAATACAGTTTGGTCTTTACCAGTACCGTTAGGTAATACCATAGCACCACGGATTTGTTGGTCATTTTTCTTAGTGTCGATACCTAAACGGTAAGCCACTTCTACTGATCCATCAAATTTAGCGTAGTCTACTTCTTTTAATAATTCAATTGCTTCTGTTAAAGCGTATTTTTGTTTTTTATCAACTTTAGCTAATGCAGCTTGTTGATTTTTAGTTTTTTTCGCCATTATTTCTATTCCTCCTATGTGGTTTTAGCGGATAATCCTCCCACTCACAAATCAAGATGATTTGCGGCGCATGGGTATTATGTATTACAGTCTGACAATTAGCCTTCTACTACAAAGCCCATTGAACGTGCAGTACCTTCAACCATACGCATAGCAGCTTCTACGTCTGCAGCGTTCAAGTCTTCCATTTTTGTTTCTGCAATTTCACGAACTTGATCGCGTGTAACTGTTGCAACTTTAGTTTTGTTAGGTTCACCAGAACCTTTAGAAACGCCAGCAGCTTTCATTAATAAGTTAGCAGCTGGAGGTGTTTTAGTTACGAATGTAAATGAACGGTCTTCGAATACAGTGATGACAACGGGAATAACCATACCCATTTGATCTTGTGTACGCGCATTGAATTCTTTAGTGAATCCCATGATGTTCACACCAGCTTGCCCTAATGCAGGACCTACTGGAGGAGCTGGACTTGCTTTACCAGCTTCAATTTGTAATTTTACGATTTGTTGTACTTTTTTAGCCACGAAACATTCCTCCTTGTTTTTCGCGTTGTGGTTTAATGGAGATGAAATTTCTCCTCCCACTACATGTGTCTACACACAGTATCTTATTTAACCATACCTTTTATGTAATTGCAAGTATTTTTACCAAAAAAATTTAAAGAAAAATTTTGCCATTATTATGTAATCTTTGTAAAGGTTTCCATCATTGTCTTGTTAAGGTTTTGTAAATGACAAAAAATACATCATGTGCTATAATGCATTCTTAGGACAAATAAATTACACTGTAAAGGAGTGATGAAGATGGAACGTCCAGTAAGAAAAATCTACGATGACCAACTAAAGACTTTGGAGGGTATGCACGCTAAGCTCGGCTTTGCGACTGCAGCGATGATCGAAAACTCTTTCCAAGCACTAAAAACGAATGACCACACAGCAGCACAAACTGTTATTGATAGTGATCATGAAATTAATAGCCTTGAAAAGGATATCGAACGTTATGTTATGCGAATCATTGCCCGTCAACAGCCAATTGGTACCGACTTACGAATGATTCTATCTGTTTTTGCTTCAAGTTCTGATTTAGAACGCGTTGCTGACCATGCAACGTCAATTGCAAAAGGTGTGAAACGTGTAGAAAGTTTAGCACCATTCGACCCTATTATGGAAGATGTATTTGCAATTGGTGAAATCGCTAAGAATATGATTGGCCAAGCAATCGATGCCTTTAGCCAACATAATGTAGAACGTGCCAAAGAAATTGCTGCCATGGACGACGAAGTTGATGCAGCCTTCAAAGAACTTGTAGACCAAACATTAGCTATCATGCAATCCAATCCAGAAGCTGTACCATCTGGATCAGCAATCAATGCAGTTTTACACGATATCGAACGTATCGCCGATTACGCAACCAACTTATGTGAACGCGTTATCTACACCGAAGATGCTGATATTGTAAACTTAAACGATTAATTTACACATTTAATTGATGCATGTCAAAAAGCCCAGGACCTATAGTGGACCCAAAAAGTTAGACTAAATTTTATGAGAGTTGACCGAATGGTCAGCTCTTTTTTAATACATGCAATTTGGCTTAATTCCTGTTGTCGACAATACTTCTCATAAATTTCAATCTGTCAAGAGTAGTAGCGGAGCGACTATTGATAGATTGAAACTTTATGTGAAAC
>NZ_NEEY01000031.1 GCF_002252085.1 Aerococcus sp. 1KP-2016 | reverse complement strand
GAGGATGAAATCGAGACCTTGGCTCGATTTCAAATTGAAAGACCTTGGCTTTCAATGGTCCCACGGCTCACAAGGAACGTACACTGTAAGGACGAAAAATCTATGATTTTATTTTTTGTCCCAGCCTCTTTTGTTATTTAAATATTGTCGCAAAGAAATGAAATACTGTCGGGCCTAAAAAAATAATGGCCAAAATAGCTAATATAATGATGACGAATACTAGTTGTTTACGGTTTTGACTACTTGGTCCTGACCATAGATATTGCTTCTCTTTTTGATGTTCAAAAAAGATTTCATTTGTATCTAAGTCTTGAAATGTTTCCTGGGGTAATTTAGCTTCAGTAAAAGACTTGGCATCGAATTCAGCTGTATCTTGTGAAAACGTAGTTTGTGGCACCTGGGTCTTCTGTGCGTTGGAAATCGTCGTTCCATATTTGTTTGAATGTTGTTTTTTCTCACGTTCAAGCGCCTGTTTTGCTTGACGGTATGTTCGACGTTTCACCTTGCACCACCCTTAATCTCATGGAAAATAATTGTTTCATTCACATGTCTATTACTACTAGTATAATCTATTTGTAGAAAAATTCAAATTGAATCCAGTAGAATAAATCTTGATTATATGCTATTATAAGGGATTTATCAATTAAATTAATGAAATTAAGGAGTATTCATCTTGTTTAAGAAAATTCATGTCGGTATGCGCACACTCAAAACGAGTTTAAGTGTTATGCTTATCGTCCTCATCGCTTCTGTTACAAGTATTGATCCACAAATATCAGCCCTTTCAGCTGTCTTCTCTCAGCGTTCCGATTTTAGTTCATCTTTCACATTTGGTATTAGGCGTACTATTGCTATTTGTTGTGGTGCCTTTGCCTCAATTGTTTATATTTTTCTATCTGGACTTTTACCTACAAATACCTTTACCACTGCCTTATTAGCCGGGGTTGGGATTGCGATTACTATTCAAGTTTCATTAATATCGAATAATTCTGCAGGTATCATTGGGGCTTCCGCTACTTTCCTGATTATTATTTTCAATATTCCAGGTGAAAATCAATATGTCTATGCCTTATGGAGGATTTTTGATACTTTCCTAGGTGCTATTATTGCTGTTGGTGTCGAATATTTCCTACCCCGTCCTCGTGTTTTAAAATGGACAGATGCCTATAATCGACATGTACCAAAATTTATACAAATCGTAACAACTGATGACGATGACCACACGATTTCTTAGACCTGATAGTGGTATAATAGATTAGAAAAATAATGTGACCAAAGGCAGTAGCATTGATTTCGCTGCCTTTTTTGGCACAATAAATCATTATTGAAATATAGAGGAGTTTCTGAAATGACTAAAGGATATCATCGACCAACCAAAGCTACCGTCTCCTTAGACGCAATTGTAGATAATTATTTTGCTATCAAGAAATTTGCAGACAATAAACCCGTTTATGCGGTTGTGAAAGCAGATGGATACGGTCTAGGTGCTGTTCAAGTTGCCCACGCTTTACAAAGAAGAGGTGCAGATGGCTTTTGTGTGGCCGTAACAGATGAAGCTATGGAATTACGCGATGCAGGTATTATCGCACCAATTATGATATTAGGTTTAACGGATCCAGATGACGCTTGGCTTCATGCAAATATGGAAATTGGTGTGACGGTATCTGATTTGCAATATTTAAAGTATGCGAAAAAACACGACAAGGAGTTTGGTCGTCGTAAATTGCACGTACATTTAAAAATTGATTCTGGTATGGGACGGATTGGCGTTCGTACAATTGAAGAAGCGCAAGCCAATGTAGATTACATCGCGAGACATCCGAAGAAATTTGTTTTGTCATCAGTATTTACACATTATGCAACGGCAGATACCTTTACTGAACATGGCATTGACAAAGTGGAAGAACAATCAGCCTTCTTTGATAATATCGTTGACAACCTAGATTTCTCTCACTTGGCCGAACGTCCGATTATTCATCAATCTAATTCAGCTTTATCCATATGGTACCCTGAAAAAACCAAAGATGCTTTACGTTTTGGTTTGGGTTTATATGGTTCGAATCCAAGTATGAATGATCGTGAATCGACTGTTGACTTAACACAAGCCCTAACGCTTGAAACAGAAATTGTCTATGTAAAACAAATGCATGCGGGTGATACCGTTTCTTATGGCGCTGAATATGTTGCTGAAGAAGATGAATGGGTGGCCACTCTACCAATTGGTTATGCTGATGGTTGGAAACGATCATATTTGGGGTTAAACGCCATTGTTGAGGGTGAATTATGTCCCACAATCGGTCGCATCTGTATGGATCAGACATTGATTCATTTACCATACGAAATGCCTATTGGTACTAAAGTAACCTTAATTGGTCGTAATGGTGAGCATACAGTAGATATTGTTGATGTGGCCAAACATGGTGGTACAATCGCCCATGAAGTGTTGACTTCATTAAGTCAACGTGTACCAATTACATATATTGATACTAAAACTAAAAAACTAAAAGATTAAGCGTTCATACATTTTCTCATGGATATTCCATCTTTTGACTTGCCTTTATAGGCCAGTCGTGTTACTTTTAGTCTAACGATTATACGAAATAAACGGTATAGATATAGAGGATGCGCAATTAATCAGTAGCTTTTAAGCGAAAGGTAATGGCGCCGAAATGCAGCTTGCTGTGTTGGGGGTAACACCGAATAGGTTTATTCCTGTCAAACCTTAATCCCATTAAGGTGAGGAGCGCTTGTCTAATACTAGGGATGAAAACATGGATATGTAGCTTTTTTGTAATGCATAGTCTTTGATGACTTTGCCATGTTTTTGAACAGATTCCTAGGTAGGCATAGAGTTGAGCTCTTGCCTGCCTTTTTTCTTTACGCTGTATTTTATATGATTGAATATTGGATTTTGCAGGGAATGCGGCACTTATATTAGGAGGAATAACATGGCTTTATTTACAGGTTCTGGGGTTGCAATTGTCACCCCTTACGACAATTCATTAGCGCAAAATATTAACTACGACGTTTTTGCAGATTTAATTGAATTTCAAATTGAAAATGGTACGGATGCAATCGTTGTTGCTGGTACAACTGGTGAAGCATCTACTCAAACAGATGAAGAACAAGTTCAATTAGTGAAATTCTGTGTAGATCGTGTCAATGGACGCGTACCAGTTATTGCTGGTGCTGGTTCAAATGACACTGCCCACGGTGTTCAATTAACAAAAGACTGTGCAGCGGCTGGTGCGGATGCCATCTTATCCGTAACACCTTATTATTTGAAAACGAGCCAAGCTGGTTTATTAGCACATTATGGTGCGATTGCGGATGCAGTACGTGAAACGCCAATCATTTTGTATGATGTACCAGGACGTACAGGAATGTCTATTAACCCACAAACGCTAGCCGAATTAAGAAAAATCGATAACATTGTAGCATTAAAAGATGCAACTGGTGACCTAGCTAAAGCCGTTGAGTCTCGCTACTATGTCGGACCAGATTTCGATATTTACTCTGGTAATGATGATACAGTGGTACCCCTGATGAGTTTAGGTGGCCAAGGTGTTATTTCAGTACTTGCCAACATCGTGCCAAAACAAGTGCACGAAATGACACAATATGCCCTAAACGGTGAATATGCCAAAGCTACAGAAATCCAAACAGCCTTCAAACCGCTAATTGATATCTTATTTAGCGAACCGAACCCTATTCCAATTAAGAAAGCTGTTTCTATGTTAGGTTTTGATGCTGGTTCTGTACGTTTACCACTTGTGCCAGCACAAGAAGAAACAGTTGCGGCACTTGAAGCAGAAATGAAACGTCTAAAATTAATTTAGCTTTTTCTTTTTTCCGGTCAATTATGTTATATTTAGAGGGAGACTTATACGAAGTCCCCTTTTTTTTATTTCAGGGACAAAACATTTAACAGAATTAGGAGTTTTGATTTATGACAATAGGAACACCGCCATTTAGAATCAAGCTGACAAAGGTTGATCAAGAAATGGTCGAACACTATAATCGTTCATCATTCCATCGCAATGAATTATTAATCCCTGTGCGTCCATTTACACTTGCATTGGGTGATAAAAAAATCGAGGTTTCATCCAGACAGATTATTATTCTCCCTGAACCTATTTCTCGAAAGATTCTTTTACCAATTGAGGATTTTGATGAGAAAGATGATAGTGGGCACAGTGGGCATCATGAAAAATTGTATGCCTATATTTTGGCTTTAGGTTCACCTTATTTAGAAGCGGTGACGACTGAATTTATTGAGACCCCGGAATTAAAAAAAATATTTGATGAACCACATGCACTATCTTTCTCGTTCGTAACTTGGCAGCATATGTTCCAAAGCTTATTACAGTTGAAAGAAGAATTAAAGCGACCTGAAGACCCCATGCAAAAGAAAATGGTATTCAATATCGTAAGCACCATCCTAATTGAACTTTTTAGAATGTTTCACTCACCAACCGAAAATCAATTGCAGTTGTCTGAGCGTGAGATTCTTGCTTATGAAATTAAACAATATATCCAAGAAACCTATCGTAAAAATATTACTTTACAAGATATCGCGGATCATTTTAACATTTCGACATCCACGGTTAACCGGGTATTCCAACCCTATTTCCATTCAACAATTTACCAATTTATTTTGGATCTGCGTTTAACCTATGCTCGAAGCTTGATAGAAAATGGCCTGACCATTACCGAATCTTGGCAGCAAGCTGGTTTCAATGATTATAGTAATTTTTATAGAGCCTTTATCAAGCACTATCATATCCGTCCCCATGAGGTGTCTAAAAAACGACCTGATAAAGACAATCACTAATAAAAAATCCCTAGCTACCAACAATTTGCTGTAGCTAGGGATTTTTCATTTTGGACTAACCTTATACCAAGCCTAAACGCTCGAAAATTTCATCTACTTTTTGAATATGATAATGATAATCAAAAGCATTATCAATTTCTGCTTGTGACAAATGATCCGTGATTTCTTTCTTCCCTTCCACTAATGGTTTGAAGGCTTTGCCTTCATCCCATGCGATTGCAGTCAAAGGTTGTACTAAATCATAGGCTGCTTCGCGGGATAATCCCGCGTCAACTAGTTTCAATAAAACACGTTGAGAATAAATTAAACCATGCGTTGCTTCCATATTACGTTTCATATTTTCAGGGAAAACAGTTAGCTTATCCATGATATTGGCAAAACGATTTAACATATAATCCACCAAAATCGTTGTATCTGGTAAAATAATACGCTCTGCACTAGAATGTGAAATATCACGTTCATGCCATAAAGTCACATTTTCGTAGGCAGTAATCACATGCCCACGAACTACACGTGCCAAACCAGCCATGTTTTCAGAACCAATTGGGTTACGCTTATGTGGCATTGCCGAAGATCCTTTTTGCCCTTTCGCAAAAAATTCTTCAACTTCCCGTGTTTCTGATTTTTGAAGTGAGCGTACTTCTGTCGCAATGTTTTCAATCATCGTAGCAATTAATGCCAATGATGCAATATATTCGGCATGTAAATCACGCGGTAAAATTTGTGTCGAAATTTCTTGTGGATGAATGCCTAAATGTTCGCACACATATTGTTCAATGAATGGTGGCACATTGGCATATGTACCAACAGCACCAGATATTTTACCTGCTTCAACACCCTTTGCGGCATGTTCAAAGCGATCGATATTACGTTTTGCTTCTGAATACCAACGCGCTACTTTTAAACCAAAAGTTGTTGGCTCAGCATGCACACCGTGTGTACGACCCATGGTGACTGTATATTTGTGTTCAATTGCTCTTTTCTTCAAAACGGATAAAAAGCGTTGTAAATCTTCACGGATAATATCATTAGCTTGCTTCAATTGGTAACCTTGCGCAGTATCTACGACGTCGGTTGATGTCAGCCCATAGTGAACCCACTTGCGCTCATCACCTAATGATTCCGATAGATTTCGAGTAAAGGCAACTACATCGTGACGTGTTTCCTTTTCAATTTCAGCAATACGGTCCGCATCAAAGCTTGCATTGGCGCGAATAGCTTTCGCATCTTCAGCTGGAACTTCACCTAGTTCAGCCCATGCTTCAGTAGCTAAAATTTCAACTTCTAACCAAGTAGCGTATTTATTCTCTTGAGACCAGATTTGGCCCATTTCTGGACGAGTATAACGTGGTATCATAAAATTCTCCTTTTATTTCATCAATTGTACATTTCAAACACTAGCCAATTATAGCATATAAAACCGGATGTGAGGACCAACGATCAGAAAGCCACCGGTGGAAGATTAGGGCAGACGATGGCACTAGTCATCGGCAATCTAATCTGAAGCGCAGGGCTTTCTGGAGGTCCGAACTCAACTTCACAGGATGTGAGAAAAGGCGCTTTGGGCCTAACAGCTGGAGAAAATATGTATTATCGAGTGCAACTCGCTGTAAATCTCGATGAAGTAGTCACCTGTCTGCTCAAACCCATTCAAGTTTCCACAATTCCAGAACAACAAAAAAACGCCTAGCGATTCGCTAGACGTTAAAAGCATCTTAATGATGATGGTGATGTTCATCATGGTTGTGGTGATGATGTTCATGATCATGATCGTGATGACTATGGTCATGTGCATCAAAATCTTCCATTAGAACATCTGGATGTTCTGTTTCAATTTTATCCAAAATGGCAGAAACTTCTGGGTCTACATTCCCTAAAATATCTTCATAGATTGCAAAATATTCATAGGCAGCTTCATATTGATCATTTTGATAGAATCGGATGGCTGCTTCTTTTAAGGCAGTCAACATATCGATTGACGGATACTCGTTAAGTCCTAATTCTTCTAAGAAAGCTTCTTGCTCTTTACCTTCAAGTACTTCAGGCCAGTCACGATCCAAGGCCTCAAGAATTTCTAATCCTTCACTTGCAACATCATTATCCTCCCACATTAAAGAGATATTATATAGCATGTATGCTTTGTCGTAATCTTCCTTGCGGTAATAAAAATCACCAATCAAAGCAAAACCATAAGCTAAATCTTCCACGCGTAATGAGTATGAAAGTCCATTTAAGATTGTTGGATATGACATACCGTATTGTTCCATTTCTTGGTATAACTCTGCCAATGCATAAATTGTTTCTACATCGTAAGGATTCCACAATAAAGCTTGTTGATATGATTCAATCGCTTCACGCCATTCGTTGGCTTTGATTTGCACCTTAGCAAATTCAATATACATACCTGCGTAATCACGGACGGTTGGCATTAATTCTGTACCTGGTTCGTTATGATAAATAAATTGGAATAGATCCAACTCATCGTAAATACTTAAGTTTTGGATGTTTTTCTTAGGAGTAAATTGATCAAAATCATCTTCCATGCGGCGGATATATAAACTCATTTCGAAATTAGCACGAACTGGATCTACTGCGGTAATCGCATGTATTCTCTTCACAAATTCTGCATCATCTTGCATCGTTACATCAGCAATCATTTGATCATAATCATTTGCTCGATCAGGAAATTTATCAGTCATTACTTGATTGAATGATGTTACAAACTCTTCAGAATGTGTATGTTTATAGTTATCGCGTAATAATTTGGAAATGGTTTGGATACAGTATCCATAATCATCTGTTGGAACTGCTTTTATACGTTCAATAAGTTGTTCTTGTTCCTTATCCATAAGCTCGTCTCCTAAAGCAATAAATTTTGATGATATTCCAATCTTGAAATTGCACCAAAGTCTATTATACTGTTTTTTTTACATTATTTAAACAAATAACCATCACACAAAAACAAGTCAGCTACTCACAAAGAAGTGGACAGCTGATTTTTTCATATAAATATGCTTTGTTCAAATTTTTCAACTAAATTATATCATATTTCCTCCTTTTCTCACCTTATATCGCTTTTTCTTAAAATTAAATTATAAAAGGTCTTGAAAACGCTTGTAGTAATTTAGTACACTTAGGGTACAAGTTAAATATTGCAAACAATTGTGATATTTAAAAATGCGAAAAATAGAAGGTGAACACTTGGAAGCTATTGCTCTAAATACCCAACAGAAACATTTATCCCTCAGTTACCACGATGAACGCAAGACGATGCTTAGAAAATCCTACAATTACGCGAGTGATATGGATTTGGAAGCTTACTCTGCTGCAACTGGTTCTTTGCATTATCATGACCATTATGAAATTTTCATTTACCTAGGCAACCAATGTCAATATATTGTCAATGAGGTTGAATATACGCTATATAATGGTGACATTATTATCATTCCACCTGCTGTACCCCACTTAATGCTAAGTGAAGAAGGTATCAATAATTCACGTTACATTCTAATGGTACCGCAAAATTTATTAGATCAATTTGCATTAGTGAACGAACCCTTACGTGAAGATATCCTTAACTTCTATGACGAACCCGGTCACTATCGATTAGACCAAGAGAGTTTAGACAAAACCATCTCTTATTTGATTAAGATATTAGAATTTTCAGATTATGCCGTTGAAGATTCAGAGTTTGTGACTGCTTATCATTTATACCAATCACTAATGAAAATCTTCCATGCCAAAAAAATTCCAAGCATGGCTGGTAACTACAAAGACGATAAACATTTCAGTCATATCATTTATTATATTGATCAACATTTTAGAGAATCTGATTTACAATTAGAACGCATCACGCAAGAATTTGATATTTCACCATACTACTTATCTAAACTATTTAGAAAAGAAATGAATCAAAATTTCCATGAGTATCTAATTGAAAAACGTGCTAACTATGCCGCACAATTAATCAATAACATTAATACAAATAAAATGTCCCTTCAAGATGTATCAAATGCATCTGGATTTGGTGATTACTCTACTTTCTACCGTTCATTCAAGAAAGTCTACAATACTTCACCGAAGAAATATGCCCAACAACATACCCAAACTATCTTATAAACAAGGGCTACGTGGATAAATGTCGCTCGAAATAAATTTGGCTATAGCTTGATACAAGAATCAAGGCTATAGCTTTCAATTTAGATATAATATAAAACCGCCAAGATTCATTCTCTTGGCGGTTTTTGTATTGTTATTATAAGGATTAAGCATCCGGTTGGTTGTGGTCTGCTTCACCTTTTTTCCGAAATTCAGAAATATCGTGAACAGCATTTACACCCTTATCCGTGATCTCAGTCTTTTTCGAAGGTGTATTACTCTGTGCTTGCTTAGCATCTTCTTCAGTCTTGTTATATGATGGTGTTGCTTCTGGCATATCAATATGATAACGATCATGAATATTTTGCGAGAACTCTTCATAAGAAATTACCTTCACAAATGAGTCTGGTGTGAAACGTGGACGATATGCTTCAGGGAACTCTTCGAATTCTGACATAGAGAACAAGAAACTCTCTCGTTGTTCTGGTGTAATGGTTGTAAAATAAGCTAAAGGAATCATATCATCGGTTAAACGCTTATTTCGTAAACGTTTAATGAAATGGACAATGTTATTTAAATCATGGTAATAGGCAAAATATAAAGCCGATTGGCGGTTTTCTAATGGCGTATTCGCATAATTAATCAACAAGGTTAATAACGCTTGCTTCTCTAATGGACTACGCTCCTCAAACCCTTCATATGTAGTACGCAACATAAACGGTTGATCCAAAGAAACCTCAGCCAATTTTGCATCATCATCATAAATTTTCAAAATACGATGAGAAACACCATTTTTGTATTCTTTATTTGAAACGTAGTAATTCTCAACAAACCCTAAATTAATCAACTTTGAATATAATTCATCTGTTCTCACATTTGCCCTCCGTTCACTAATTCCCAGTATATCCATTATACATGATAAGGCAGTCGTAAGCGCCTACTTTTTATTTTCTTTTAACGCACGTTCTCTCAACTTAGCAATACTTGAACGTTTCTGGCGTACTTCAAATGAGAATCCTCTACCTAAAACTTCTGAAACTGGTGCAACATACATAAAGGCATTTTCATCAATCTCAGATACAAAGTTTTTCACACGGAGTAATTCCTCCCGATCAACTACTGATGTCACTACCGCTCTTGGCTTTTTAGTGTAGCCACCCTTTGCTGTATAAATTGTTGTCGCTCTGTATATCTCATGCAAAATAAATTCGTTGATATCCACTGCTTTTTCGGATGTAATATTCACTTGATATCTTGCTGAACCACCAGTAATCACACGATCAACAACAAGGTTGCCTAACAAAATCCCCATCGCTGCATATAATCCACGTTCAAACCCGAATACAAGCATATTTAATAGTAGAATGGTCATATCTGTAAACATAGCAGCAGATGCAAATGTTATCGGCAAAAACATATTCATGATTTTAGCAATAATATCTACGCCACCTGTTGTTGCGCCTGCATTAAATACCATCCCTACACCGGAGGATAATAGTACCTGCCCTAACACTAAATTCACAATTGGATTATCTGAAACACCATGAGAAACAGGAAAATAGTGCTCGAATAGTGCATAGAATCCTGAATATAGGACTACCGAATAAAACGTGGTTCCACCAAATTCTTTACCAATAACAATAATACCAATAATCAACAAAATTAAGTTGATCACAAAAAGTGAAACAGAATAAGGCACGGGTACAAAGGGATTAATCACCTGAGCAATCCCCCCGGTTCCTCCCCCAACTAAAGCATCCGGGACTAAGAAAAAATATAAACCAATTGTCATCATTAATGTACCTATAGTAACGACGAACAACTGGTTAAAATTGACTTCAAATTTTAAACTTTTCAAACTCTTACCTCACTTTTCCACGCTATCAATATACAAAATATATCAAAGTATCACCTT
This sequence comes from Aerococcus sp. 1KP-2016, assembly GCF_002252085.1. GTDB lineage: Bacteria > Bacillota > Bacilli > Lactobacillales > Aerococcaceae > Aerococcus. The sequence continues at coordinate 12,775 of NZ_NEEY01000031.1, read as the reverse complement.
GCATTCAATAAGCGTATTTTAATCTAGCTTATGTATTATGCAAAATTTTAACAATTTATAGCAAACTTTTGTGGAAAATAAAAAACCTAGACGATTGTTAAGCCTTCTAGGTTTCCCTTTATTACTACGCCCAAACCTCTTCTGCAATAGATTTGATTAGCGCTATTTTTGCCAGCAGTTTCCCAAATCTAACCACTCCCGTGTTGCTGTTTTATACTGTGTATTAGGCTTTTAGTAAGGTAAATTGTAAAAATCATAAAATTCTTATTCCTAAAAAGCGTGTAATGTGATAAAATTTGACAAACGAGAGTTTTTTGATTAAAATACGATTAAATTGAGTATTGAATTCGAATATAGATCCGAGAGGAATGAATAAATATGGCAGAAGCTACAGCTAAAGTAATTGTAAATGGTTTGAAGAAAAATTTTGGTAAAAACGAAGTATTAAAAGGTATCGACTTAACAGTCAAACAAGGTGAAGTGGTTTGCGTTATCGGCCCATCAGGTTCAGGTAAATCTACTTTATTACGTTGTTTAAATCGTTTAGAAGAAATCAACGATGGCGAAGTACTTGTTGACGGCACAAACATTGCTGATAAAGCAATCGATATCAACAAAGCACGTCAAAACATCGGTATGGTTTTCCAACACTTTAACTTATTCCCACATTTAAGTGTGTTAGAAAACATTACATTAGCACCTACAGAATTAGGTAAAACCGATAAAGCAGCTAGTCGTGAAACTGCATTAGCTTATTAGACCAAGTTGGTCTTGCTGACAAAGCAGATGCTTTCCCAGCTTCATTATCTGGTGGTCAAAAACAACGTGTGGCAATTGCTCGTGCATTAGCAATGAACCCAGACATCATGTTATTTGATGAACCTACATCTGCGCTTGACCCTGAGATGGTTGGTGACGTATTAAACGTTATGAAAGATCTTGCTAAAGACGGTATGACAATGGTAGTCGTAACACACGAAATGGGCTTTGCTCGTGAAGTGGCTGACCGTGTAATCTTCATGGATGGCGGTTACATTGTTGAAGAAGGTAAACCAGAAGAAATCTTCTCAAACCCTCAACATGACCGTACAAAAGAATTCTTAGACAAAGTATTATAATCCATAACAAAAAGGAGAATCGGATAAAACCGAGTCTCCTTTTTTGCATCAAATAATATATGTACAAGGATTGCCTATCTCCCTATGAAATAGGGGGATATAACACACGAAAAGCACAACAAATGGTGATTACGCTACATTTGTTGTGCTTTTGTTATCTTCATAATTATTGCCGAATTGCCCCATATAAGGCTTTATCAGCGATGCCAGTATTGTCAGCGAGGGCTTGTTTTTGAACACCTTCAAATTCAAAATTCAAATCTAAGGCTAAGGCTCGATCTGCTTCATTCGCCACATCTTGGTCAAAGCTGATACGATTCATTTGAACCTCTTTAAAAAGGAAGTGAATGATATTTTGTAGGGCCTCTTTTGCCAACCCTTTTTCTTTATATGCTTTGCCCATACAATAGACCAAATCTGCAGCTTGGGTATCACGATGGATTTCAACAACTTCAATCTCACCAATTGCTTGGCCGCTAGCTTTTTCTTCTACGCACCAACGATAAGTCTTATTCTTATCTTTACGTTTATCCCATTTCTCAATCACATCTTTACTATCTGAAACAGCGCCATGTTTCTGCCACGTCACGAATTTGGTATCTGTCATATTGCCAGCCCAATTGTGGAACATGTCTTTCGCATCGCTCATTTCAAATTTTCGTAACAATAGGTGCTGTGTTTCTATTGTTTTCGTACCTTTATGATTCATAACTAACCCCTACTAATGACTTCTTATTTGATCATCTCATTGCTTGAATGTAACAACTATTATACCACGATTTTTGCTATCAAAGAAAGCGTTTCAGTAAAATCCTCATATTTGGAACAAAAATAGTACTTGTTTGTTCATGGAATATACTCTATAATATAATCCGTATAATTTCGCAGTCATATCTGCAATATGATGGAGGAAAAATAAATGAACAACAATGATTTCCAGGTACTACTTTACTATAAATATGTACCTATTGAAGATGCTGAACAATTCGCAAAGGATGAATTACAATTCTGTAAATCAATTGGTTTACGTGGACGTATTTTAATCAGCGAAGAAGGTATTAATGGTACTGTTTCAGGACCAAAAGAAGTAACACAACGTTACATGGACCACATGCATGCAATGGATAACTTCTCAGACTTGTGGTTTAAAATCAACGAAGTAGACGATTTTGCCCACAAAAAAATGTATGTACGTTACCGCAAAGAAATTGTCGCTTTAGACCTTGAAGAAGATTTAGACCCAACTCAATTATCTGGTAATCACTTAGACCCTGTTGAATTCCGCGAAGCAATGTTGGATGAGGACACTGTCTTATTAGATACTCGTAACGACTATGAATATGACTTAGGCCACTTTAAAGGTGCTATCCGTCCAGATATTCACAACTTCCGCGAATTACCTGAATGGGTTCGTGAGAACAAAGAAAAATTCATGGATAAAAAAATCCTTGTATACTGTACAGGTGGTGTCCGCTGTGAAAAATTCTCAGGTTGGATGATCCGTGAAGGTATCGAAAATGTTGCGCAATTAAACGGTGGTATTGAAAACTACGGTCAAGACGAACAAACACGTGGCGACCTTTGGGAAGGTAAAATGTACGTTTTCGATGAACGTATTTCAGTACCTATCAACCATGTTGACCCAGTTGTTGTTGCTAAAGACTACTTCGATTGTACGCCATGTGAACGCTATGTAAACTGTGGTAACCCAGAATGTAATAAACAAATCTTGGCATCAGAAGAGAACCAAGAAAAACATCTAGGTGGTTGCAAACACGAATGTCGGGTACACCCTCGCAACCGTTACATTCAAGCAAAAAGTTGGTCTCACGATGAAATCGTAGCGCGTTTAGCTGCAATCGGTGAAACTTTACCAGCTGAAGTATAATCATCAACTCACTCAAAAAGCGGTAGGAGATATGACTCCTACCGCTTTTTCTATTGCTAATGATTAGCCTAAAATTAAGGCATCGTCGTTTAAGGCACGACCAGATTTTTGCTTGAATAGATCTAATAAGTGTTGAACAGTTAAATTGGCTTTTTCTTCACCTGAGACATCAACTACGATACGGCCATTGTCCATCATCAATAAACGGTTCCCCATATGAATAGCTTGTTCCATATCATGTGTAATCATTAAAGCTGTTAAACCTTGGCTCGCAATGACTTCTTCTGTTAAACCTAGCACCATATCAGAAGTTTTCGGGTCTAAAGCAGCAGTATGTTCATCTAGTAACAAGACTTTTGGCTCTTTCAATGTTGCCATTAATAATGTTAACGCTTGGCGTTGACCACCTGATAAAGCGCCCACCTCAGTAGTCAATCGATCTTCAAGACCTAAATCTAAACGTTTTAACGCTTCTTTGAAAATTTCACGTTGTTTATTCGTTACACCGACACTAAAACCAAACGATTTACCACGACGGTCTGCAATAGCCATATTTTCTTCAATAGTTAGACGACTTGCTGTCCCCATACGTGTGTCTTGGAAAACACGAGATACAAGACCAGCACGTTTATTTGCTGTTAAATTAGTCACATCTTTACCATCAATGATAATTTGCCCTTCGTCGACGATTAAAGAACCGGCAATTGAGTTAAGGAAGGTTGATTTCCCAGCACCATTACCACCAATGATAGTAATGAAATCTCCTTTTTCCATTGTTAAATCAATTCCTTTAAGGACGTGATTTTCATTGGGTGTTCCTGCTTCAAATGCTTTATGGATTCCTTGTAATGTTAAGATACTAGACATAATGTGCTCCCCTCCTAGGCTTCTTTACCTGATGTAATTGAATTTTTGGCTACTTTTTTCCCATGTGTACGAACTGCTGGAATGCCAAGTGCCACTGCTAAAATAAGGGCTGAGAATAAGCGAATGTCGTTTGGATTGAAGTTTAATTCCAAAACTAATAATAATAACAAACGGTAGATCACTGAACCCAGTACAACCGTTAGTAAACGTTTGACAAAAGTTAAATTCTTGCCAATAGCTTCACCAATAACAACTGATGCTAAACCGATAACCATAGCACCAACCCCCATGTTCACATCGGCATAGCCATTATTTTGTGCTAGTAAACCACCAGCCAAACCAATTAAACCATTGGAAACCATGAAACCGATGATTTTCGTCATATCTGTATTGATACCATTCGCTTCACTCATCATGTAGTTATCACCTGTAGCACGAATAGCTAAACCAATTTGTGTATCAAAGAACCATTTTAGTAAAGCAATCATTGCGACAACGACAATCACACCAATCACAATTACTGCGACTGTCTTATCTTCTATTAACTGACGCATTTGTGTAACCAAAGTTACTTGGCTTAGTAACGGCAAGTTAGCTTGACCTAAAATACGTAAGTTAATGGAGTATAAACCCGTCATTGTAATAATCGAAGCAATCAAGGCTGGAATTTTCAAACGCGTATGTAATAATCCAGTAACTAGACCTGCTAGGGCACCAATAATAAATGATAATAACGTTGCTAACCAGGGATCCATTGCAAATTCAAAAATTAAACGAGATACAACAGTTGCCCCTAATGTGAATGACCCCTCAACAGTCATGTCAGCTACATTCAAGATACGGTAGGTTAAGTAAACCCCCATAGCTAATAATCCCCATAATAAACCTTCTGAAACACTTCCTAAAATAACACTCATGTGATTTCCTCTCTCTTCCTTTATTCCGTAATCTTAATACTGTCAGGATCAATGCCTAAGGCTGCAGCCATATCTTCGTTGACATACAATTCTAATTCCTTGGCATTTTCAATTGGGATTGTCGCAGGATCCGCTCCATTCAGAATTTGCTCTGCAACATTAGCTGTTTGTTTACCCAATTCATAGTAGTTTAAGGAGAAGGTTGCTAGACCACCTACTTCAACTTGATCAATAGAACCCGCCACAACCGGTACTTTATATTGTTTTGCAACCGCACCTACAGTAGCTGCCGCTCCAGCCAAAATGTTATCTGTTGGTACGTATAATAATTCAGCTTCAGACATAATTGAATTTAAAGCTTGTTGCACATCATTCGTCGATGTTACTGTTCGAATGACAGCTGTTTTACCAGCAGCTTCAATCGCAGCTTGGGCCTGTTCAGCCTGAATTTGTGAATTCACTTCACCACTAGAATAGATAATGCCCACCTTTTCCGCATCCGGATTAATCGAAAGTAGTAATTTCACCTGTTCTTCAACCGGCATTTGGTCACTTGTACCAGCTACATTTCGCCCAGAACCCGCTAACGACTCCGCAATCCCCGCAGATACTGGATCAGTAACTGCCGTAAAAAGAAGTGGTTTCTCCTCTTCGGTTACGGCTAATGCTTGAATTGTTGGTGTACCAATCCCCATCACCATTTCTGAATCTTTCAACAGCTGACTAGCCATAGGATATAGGTTCTGCTGTTGACCTTGCGCATTCATACGATGGTATACAACATCTTCACCCTCTACATAACCCTTTTCCGTCATGCCATCAATAAATCCCTGTTCCGCTGCGTTCAATGAGTTATGATCCATAATCGATAAAATACCGATATCAATCACACCATTATCCTGGTTATTCGCACAACCACCAGCGAAAATTGCAAGTCCGGCGACGGCACTAACAAGCAATCTCTTAAAGCTTAATCTTTTCATTATTTACTCCCCTTACGATTCATTTGCAAAGAAAAAAGCACCAATCTAGATAAAATCTAAATAGGTGCTTAGAATGCTATCAATATAATAGCTCGGCCACAATAGATTTTATCTCTACGTGGCCACTGGTTACACAACAAAATGTTTAGCCATCATAGATACGGTTCAGTTGTTTACTGACGTTTGTATCTATGACGATCGAACAGACTTCATAAATACAAACTACCTAAAATAGCTAAAGTAAAAATTGTTATTCGTATGCAGGTTTCTATTGTTCATTTACAAATCCCTTTCAAATACGATTGAAGTTTTTTTGTTGCATCATTTCTATGAAATAATCATAAATTTAAATGAAAAAATTGTCAAGCCCTTTCTAAGAGATTCCTCATTTTTCCCTATCAATGTCTTACTTCCTTAGATTTACTCGATTACATCATAGATTATTTGCTTGCATAAATAGGTAAGTTTCTTCATAATGAGAACATGATTAAATTTAAAGGAGAACACAATTATGCAAACGAAACGTCCTTTTACTACCCTAGCCAAAGTTGAAGAAATAGCAGCCGAAATCCCCACACCATTTCATTTATATGATGAAGCAGGTATTCGCGATCGTTGTCGCCGTCTAAAAAAAGCTTTCTCATGGAATCCAAATTTCCAAGAATATTTTGCAGTCAAAGCCACACCAACACCTCAAATTTTGAAAATTATGCAAGAAGAAGGAATGGGTGTAGACTGCGCAACTTATACCGAACTATTATTAGCTGAAAAAGTTGGTTTCTCGGGTCATGACATCATGTTCTCTTCTAACGTAACACCAGCTATCGATTTCCAAAAAGCCGCTGAATTAGGAGCCATCATCAACTTTGATGATATTAGCCACATCGACTTCTTTAAAGAACACGTTGATACCTTCCCTGAAACCATGTGTGTTCGTTATAATCCAGGTGGAACATTTGAAGTTGCAAACGGCATTATGGATAACCCTGGTGATGCGAAATACGGTATGACGCCTGACCAAACCAAAAAAGCTTTCCAAAAATTAAGCGAATACGGTGTGAAAAACATTGGTATCCATTCTTTCCTAGTCTCAGGTTCAACTTCTAATGAATACTACCCAAAATTAGCACGTACCTTATTCGAATTAGCGGTTGAATTGAAAGATTTAACAGATTTAAACATTAGCTTCATCAACCTTTCAGGTGGTGTAGGTGTAGCTTACAAACCTGAAGATACACCTGCTGACATCGAAATCATCGGTGAAGGCGTACGTAAAGCTTACGAAGATATCTTAGTTCCAGCTGGCTTAGATAATGTTGCTATTTTCACAGAATTAGGTCGTTGGATGTTAGCTGAAAACGGTGGTTTAGTAGCCCAAGTTTTACATGAAAAAGTAACGTATAAAGATTACATTGGTCTTGATGCATCAGCAGCAAACTTACTTCGCCCTGCTATGTACGGTGCATACCACCACGTTTCAGTTCTTGGCAAAGAAGATGCACCTGCTGACCATACTTACGATGTAACGGGTGGTCTATGCGAAAATAACGACAAATTCGCGATTGATCGTCAATTACCAGAAACAACTGTTGGTGATTATGTTTGGATCCACGATGCAGGTGCTCATGGGGCTGCTATGGGTTACCAATATAACGCCAAATTACGTTCAGCAGAAGTCTTATTAAGAGAAGACGGTAGCTTCAAACAAATCCGTCGTCCAGAAACTCCTGAAGATTACTTTGCAACAATGAATTTTGATATCTAAATTGACAACATAAAAGAGGATGGCCGCGGCCATCCTCTTTTTGTTTACATCATTAATTATGACTGATTTACGGCATCTCGGAAATTTACTAGGGCATAAAATTCCTCTAGTGTTAAATCGTATTGGTGAATATATTGTGCTGCTTCTATGCCAACATATCGATAGTGCCATGGTTCAAATAAATAACCAGTAATTTGGTCCTTACCATCTGGATAACGCAAGATAAAGCCATAATCTTGGGCGTTATCTGCTAACCATTGAGCAGAAGGTTGACTTGCATACCCCTCGTCTAAAGAGCCACCAATGCTTGTCCATTCAGTGCCTAATAAATCGAAAGCAAGGCCGGTGGAATGTTCACTTGCTTCGGCAGGGGCATAATAGCTATTGGTTAACTCTAAAGCCTCTGCTTCAGAGTAGCCTTGACTTAAATAGATATTATAGGCATTTTGGACATTTTGCACTTGATAAGCTATGGTTCGATGCCCTGATATGACAGTCATAGTATACCCTGCTTGCGTAGCAGCCTCGATTAAACCGGTATAGGCTGGCTCGATTTCTGCATTAAATGGTTTACCATTAGCCGTATAGGCAAATGTCATCACTGGTTCTGTTGCTAAAGGATTTAACTTATTCACCATTTGGTATTGGCTGGCTGTTAAATCCACATCTTTTGGTAGTGCACTCACTAGTTGATTGATGGCATCTATTTGAGATATACCCAATTGCGTGGCCACACTATTGGCAATTTCTGCAACAGTATAACTTTGAATATCTCCAGCATAATCAGCCGAATAAGCAGCCATGTCTGACGCCTCTTGGTCAGTCGTCGCATTGACAGCTACTGGTGTAGTAATGGTTTCTGCTACAGCAAGTAAATTCGTTGTTTGACTGTCCTCACTAGAGGAGGCATTTGTTGCTTCACTATCATCTGTACTACTAGATGCTGCTTCACTTGAATTCACTGTCTCAGACTGGCTACTACTGACTACTTGGCTGGTTGAAGATTCACTACTGTTTGCGACTTGTCGATTGGTCAATTTGTAGCGTACATCATAAAGTCCTATCGCCAAAATAAACAACAAAACAACGATTAGATAGACTTTATGAAATCGCGTAAATTTAATATCTGACACTTTGTCACTCCTCTATTTTTGTCTTCATGTACTTCCTTTTTTATACACGCACTATGCTATAATAACAGAGTGAATTTTCAATGAATGGATAAATAACAAAATTTATCACTATATTTAAAATTATATGACAAGGATGGAACATTATGCAACGACAAGGTATTTTAACTGCCAATCGCATCGTAGTGAAAATAGGGACACACTCCCTTTTAAACGATCAAAATAAAATTAATTACTACCGTATTGATCGACTAGCCTTAGCCCTATCAACATTGATTCAACAAGGTAAGGAAGTAATCTTAGTAACCTCAGGTGCTATTGGGGTTGGTTCAGTACAAATGGGCTTGCAAGCTCGACCAACAGAAATGGCCTACCAACAAGCCACGGCTGCAGTTGGTCAAGTTGCCTTGATGAATTTATATAGCCGTTCTTTTAACTACTACAAACAATATATCGGGCAAATTCTCTTAACAAGAGACATCATCGATTTCCCAGATTCTTATAATAACTACAAAAATGCAATGAATGCCTTATTATCACAAAAAATTCTACCTATTATTAATGAAAATGATGCTGTAGCAGTTGATGAAATGGATCACCAAACTCGTTTCGGTGATAACGATACACTTTCAGCACTAGTAGCCTCGACTATGGAAGCTGATTTATTAATCCTATTAACAGATGTGGACGGCTTCTACAATGACAATCCGAAGAAAAATCCGGATGCCGTCAAATTTGATGTCTTAACTGAAGTTTCAGATGAGTTGATGACCATGGCAAAAGGCGACGTATCTGCCTTTTCAACTGGTGGCATGGAAACCAAACTAATCGCTGCTAGTGAAGCACTCAAAGAAGGTCAAATGACAGCTATCATGTCTTCAGAAGATCCCATGCAAATTATCGAATTAATGCAAGGTGAGGAAATTGGTACCTTATTCATGCCCGAAAGTCTATTAAAATAGTCTTTTTGGACAAATCCGGTTATAATAACATTACTGAAAAATACAGATTATGGAGGTATATACATGATAGATGTTCAAGGTCTATATACCCTTGGGAAAGCTGCCAAAATCGCATCTAGATCCCTAAGCAAATCATCAACGACTCAAAAGAATACTGCATTACATGAAATGGCCAATAGTTTACGTGAACAAACACCCGCTATCCTTGAAGCCAACCAAGCAGATATCCAAGCAACCAGAGACCAAGGCCGTCGCCCGGAGAGCTTTATCGAACGTATGACCTTAACAGAAGCCCGTGTGGAAGATATGGCACATGGTTTTGAAAAAGTAGCCAACCTGCCTGACATTATTGGTCATACAGACGAAATGTGGGTCACTGAAGATGGTATCGAAATCGGCAAAAAACGTGTACCACTTGGCGTCATCGGTATTATTTTTGAGTCACGGCCAAACGTCACTGCCGATGCCACTGCCCTAACTTTCAAAGCTGGTAACGCCGTTATTCTACGAGGTGGCCGTGAGACGATTGAAAGTAATTTGGCCATCGTTAAAGCTTTAAAAACCGGATTACAACGTGCAGGCGTCACTGAAGATGCAGTTAACTTAATCGACAATCCTGACCATGCCTTAGCCGAAGAATTCATGAAGATGAATGCGTACCTAGACGTCTTAATTCCACGTGGTGGGAATGCCTTAATTCAAAACGTTGTTCGTAATGCAACAGTGCCAACGATTGAAACAGGTATTGGTAACGACCACCTATACGTTCATGAGGCAGCGGATTTAGACAAAGCTTTGGCTATATTGGAAAATGGTAAATTGCAACGTGTATCTGTATGTAATGCCCTAGAAAATCTTTTAGTCGATGAAAAAATTGCGGCTGACTTTTTACCACGAGTAGCAGAAGCATTCAAAAAAGATAAAGTCCTGATTCACGGTGATGTGAAAACGCAAGCTATTCTTAGCGAATATGATGTTCAAGCAGCTACTGATGAAGATTATGCAACTGAATTTTTAGCCTACGAGATTGCGATTAAAGTGACAAGTGGCTATGAAGAAGCAATCGAACATATCCAACGCTTCTCAAGTGCACACACAGAAGTTATCGTGACTCAAGATTACTCTGTAGCACGCCGCTTCGTGGAAGACATTGATGCTGCTGCTGTAGCAGTCAACGCCTCCTCTCGCTTTACTGACGGTGACAAATTTGGTTTTGGTGGCGAAATTGGCATCTCAACCCAAAAACTACATGCCCGCGGACCAATGGGTATCGCTGCTTTAACAACCTACAAATACGTCATTTACGGTGACGGTCAAATTAGAAAATAAAAGAGTGTGACAAAAGTCGCTAAGCTTGGAACCGTTGGAAGAAAATGAACGTAAAGCCCGTACTTTGGGATTTACGGATTTGTCTGAAACGCAGTCAAAGTTGACTTTGGGAACACATTTGAATAGAGTGTGACAAAAAGCGTTTATCCCTCAACCAGTGGAAGATTAGCGTCAGTGAAGATGCCAGTCAGCACGAGCTCATCTGAAGTGGGCAGAGGGTTGCTTCGGGGAACACGTTTCAATAATGGCTGGGAATAATTTCCCAGCCTATTTATATGATAAAGCTTGGTTTTTTATCATATATCAAATAATCAATCAAGGAGTTTCATAATGACTAAACGTATCTTATTTATTCTAACTGGTGGTACTATTTCCGCCCACGAATCTGACCAAGGACTAATAGCAGGAGAAATCAATACGGAATTAGATGATATCATTGCCGCATCTGAAAATCCCCCCCACTATGAAGTCCATAATTTAATGTCTATCGATTCAACGAATATGCAGCCTGAAAACTGGGTAGCAATTGCCAATCTTATCCGTACACGTTATGACGAATTCGACGGTTTTATCGTTATACATGGTACGGACACCATGTCCTATGCCGCCGCAGCCCTTTCATATCTCATTCAAAATAGCCCTAAACCCATCGTGTTAACAGGTGCCCAGGTCCCGCTATCAAAAATTGGCAATGACGGTGTCAAAAATATTCTCGATGCTGTTTCCTACGCTACTTCTGATAACGCCTATGCGGTTTCCATTGTATTCCACGGAGAGGTCTTATTAGGAACGCGTGCACGTAAGGTACGGTCTCGATCATACCAAGCCTTCCAAACGATTGACTTTGCCAACCGGGCCGTTGTTCGCGGTCATCAAGTGCTCCAAATTTTGAATCAACCTGCTGACATGTCAAACTTAACATTTTACGATCAATTGGATACCCATGTTGGCGTCTTAAGATTAACACCAGGCTTGCCAGCTGATATCATTCAAGCCTACCTAGAATTTGCTGATGTACTCATTATTCAAGGTTTTGGTATTGGTGGTATCCCCCAATTAGCCCATCTACACTACGCCGAGCAAATCAAAAAAGCCGTTGCACGAGGGAAGTATATTATTCTAACCACGCAAGTTCCTATGGAAGGGTCAGACTATGAAGTTTACGCTGTAGGGCAGTCTTTCTTAGGCGAAAATCATTTAATCGAAACTGCCAATATCACCATCGAAGCCCTTGTCATGAAAGCTATGTGGGCTTTAGCCAATGGAAAAGACTTTGACAGCTTCAAAACAATGATTCAAACCCCAATAGACTACGACTATTTAGATTAATAGAGTGTGACAAAAGTCGCTAAGCTTTGAACCGTTGGAAGAAAATGAACGTAAAGCCCGTACTTTGGGATTTACGGATTTTTCTGAAACGCAGTCAAAGCTGACTTTGGGAACACATTTCAATAGAGTGTGACAAAAAGCGTTCAACCCTCTACCAGCACAAGCTCATCTGAAGTGGGCAGAGAGTTGCTTTGGGGAACACGTTTCAATAGAGTGTGACAAAAGTCGCTAAGCTTTGAACCGTTGGAAGAAAATGAACGTAAAACCCGTACTTTGGGATTTACGGATTTTTCTGAAACGCAGTTAAAGCTGACTTTGGGAACACGTTTCAATAGAGTGCGACAAAAGACAATATAATAAAAGAGGCTGGGACAAAAGGCCTCTAAAAAGGCGTATATAATTCTTAAAAAGAGTTGTGTACGCCTTTTACTTTGAAAAAATTCTTATAAATTTTGATTGAAATATATCATGGGAACAGGTTAAAGGA
>NZ_NEEY01000030.1 GCF_002252085.1 Aerococcus sp. 1KP-2016 | reverse complement strand
TATCATGGGTTTGCGTCATTTGAATTCATCCTTGTCTATTGAGAGTTGTGGTAACTTCAATATAACATGGAATTCACGTGGCGTTTTTTTTATTTTAAATGGCTAAGTTCATTATAAAATCCGCCTCGCAATTTATTCTAGAAAAAAACGGCCAAAATTATAGAATGACGGTCTCATTCTATAAGCGCAATTTTCTCAACTAATCTAGGACAACTATCCCTCGGTAATTTTCCTAGATTTCCCTCCATCCTCAAGTCTTTTGTCGGACCTCACATCCTGTGAAGTCGAGTTCGCTTGGGCAGGCAGGTCTCCACTTCAGAGGTATTTCAGCGAGTTGCACTCGCTACTGCATATCTCTTCCAGTGCTACCTGTCTAAACGCCCGCGTTTTCATCCTAAAGTCGAGTTCGGACCTCCAGAAAGCCCTGCGCTTCAGACTATATTGCGCCACACTACGTGCGTCACTGCTATAGTCTTCCACCGGTGGCATCACCGGTATCTCCATCCTGCTATTGCTCTCATCCTAAAATAAAAAACGACTAATATCCTATTAAGACGGTCAGTCGTTTTTCGTTGCTTATTAATCTTTCAAACTTGGGATAATTGTGTTTTTTAGGTAGTCATGGAAACCATCTGCAGTTTCTTCATGACCTAAGGCAAATTGGATGCTGGCTTTCAACATACCCAATGGTTCCCCTACTTCATACCATTCACCCTTATAATCAAAAGCTTTTAAGTTCGAACCATTATTCAATTGATGAATGGCGTCTGTTAGCTCAATTTCACCTGAGAATTCATTTTCTTTTGTCGCTTCGATTGCGTCGAAAATGGCAGGTGTTAAAATGTATCGACCACATGCCGCCAATTTCTCTTCTGTTTCATTTTGTGGTTTTTCTTCTAATTTTTCAATGGTATAGATCCCATCTTTTCCATTGTCAGAAGTGGTCATAATACCATAAGCAGAAGCTTCTTTTGGAGAAACTTTTGCACCAGCAATCAATACATCGCCGTCTGTTAATTGTGTTTCATAGAAGTCGATCATTTGTTTAGAAAGTGGCGCTTTACCATCCTCGTTGACCATAATATCATCACCTAGTAATAATAAGAATGGCTCATCGCCAACAAATGATTTCGCTTGGTATACACCATCACCCAAACCATTTGGATAATGTTGACGCTTAAATTGGATATTTAACAATGAAGTATCTTGCACCAATTTCAACAACTTATCTTTATGTTTAGCCATCAAGTTCTCTTCTAAGTCAAAGTTTGCATCAAAATGGTCTTCAACTGAACGCTTATTACGTCCAGTGATAATTAAAATTTCTTCAATCCCACTCGCCAATGCTTCTTCCACAATAAATTGAATAGAAGGTTTATCTAAAATCGGAATAATTTCCTTTGCCATTGCTTTTGTAGCTGGCAAAAATCTAGTTCCTAAACCGCCTGCTGGTATTACTGCTTTGGTAATTCGTTGTTTAGCCATAATAGCCTCCTTGAATATTCTATTTATATCTTAGCATATTTCTAAAGAATCCAAACAATGAAAGTGATATTTTCATAAAATTTACAAATGCTTATTGTCATTTTTTAAACATTAAGTACACCAAGCTAGACAAAATCAATGTTCCTATTAGCACAATCGAAAATCCATGAAAATTATCTTCAAAAGGTAGCGTCACATTCATTCCCCAAAGGCCCGCTGTAATCGTTGGCACCGTCATAACAATCGTAATAACCGTTAAACGAGACATTACATCATTCAAGTTGTTAGAAATAACATTGGAAAGCACATCATTCAACTTTTCCACGAGGGCTAAATTATTTTTCACCATGGTCTCCGCCTGATGCATTTCAATTTGCACACGATTTAATACACGTTCATGATAATATATATTCTTTTCATTTTTTGTAAAATAACGATTAATACCAGCCAACGTATCTCGGTTGTCACCAACTGCTGTGGACATGTATACCAGACTACGATTGATATCAATTAGGGCATAAGATGCCGTGTTTTTGGTTGAATGGCGCCCCTCTTCCTCAGCTTTACGAATCGAGGTATGTAATTCACTACTCGCTTCGATATAAGCTTGCGCAACCTCAAAAAACATATACATCACAAAGGCATAGGAAGACGTAATCGGAAAACCTGTAGGTACATGTTTATTCTTGATTTCTGTCATAAATGGCATATTTATATGTGTGACAAAAGTAATCACCAAATCCTTACTCATCACAATCACTAAAGGCGCTGTGTGATAAACCGCATCAGGTTCGGTTTCACGTTCATAGGGATACTGTAAGATGATATAGGTAAATAATTCACCTTCCTCATTGTGATAATATTCTATCCACGATGTTTCAAATTTATCAAACAAGTACTCTCCAAAATGTGCTGGTAAATGGTGGTGTTTTAACACCTCATTCACTTCATCCCTGTCTGGATTTTCATAATGGAGCCATAGAAACTTATCTGCTTTTTGCGCAATATCATCTTGATATTGATCGTCCTTTTCCAACAGAATTTCTTCTTGATGTACCATGTCATACCCACCTTTCAGCAGTCTATTGATTCAGAAAAAGGCCAGCAAGAACTGACCTCCAATTAGACCAGACGTATAGCCTGTCCGGTCTTCTATATAATTAGTGTGTTGATGATTGGCTATCAGCCAATAATTCTTCATATGCATAAGCAAATTTCATAATGTCACCAGCACCCATAAATACCATTACGGCATCTGAGTAGTCTAATAATGGTGAGACATTTTCTAAAGGTAAAACTTTTACAGGTTTTGTCACTTTATTCGCTAAATCTTGAACTGATACTTGTTTGTTATCTTGTTCACGCGCTGATGCAAAGATTTCACATAGATAAACATCATCAGATAAATCTAAAGCGGCCGCAAAGTCATCCATCAAAGCAATTGTACGGCTAAATGTATGCGGTTGGAAGACAGAAATGATTTTTTTGTCTGGGTATTTTTGACGCGCGGCATCAATTGTTGCACGGATTTCAGATGGATGATGTGCGTAATCATCGATTAATGTCATATCGCCAATTTTCTTTTCAGAAAAGCGACGTTTAACCCCACCAAAGCTAGCAATTTCAGCTGCAACTTTTTCAGCTGAGAATTTTTCTAGATAGCAGAAACCAATGACAGCTAAGGCATTCAATACATTATGTTTCCCAAATGTAGGAATATCAAAATGTCCGTAGTAATTTCCTTCTACGTGAACATCAAAACGAGAACCATCAGTACCCAATTCGATATTTGAAGCAACAATTTGGTTTTCTTCACCTTCAAGACCGTAATACCAAACATCTAAACCATCTTGATCAGCAAATTGGCGCAAGTAGCTGTCACCACCGAAAGCGATGATTTTCTTTTGTACTTGGTGCGCAAATACAGTATTTGATTCAAATACTTGCTCAATATTTTCATAATAATCTGGATGATCGAAATCAATATTTGTAAAAATAGCATAATCTGGGTGGTATGCATGGAAATGTTTACGGTATTCATCTGCTTCTAATACAAAGTATTCCGCATCTTCTTGACCATGACCAGTACCGTCACCAATTAGGTAATTTGTCGGTGTTAAACCTTTCATTACATGTGCCATCAAACCAGTTGTTGATGTTTTACCGTGAGAACCAGTAATCGCAATACTAGTATAATCTTTAATTAATTCACCAAGGAAGAAGTGGTAACGCATCACTTCAAGACCTAACTCTTTCGCACGAACGATTTCAGGATGATCATCACCAAAAGCATTCCCACAAATCACGAACATACCTTCTTTGATGTTATCCGCATCAAATGGCAATAAAGCAATCCCTGCTTTTTCTAAACCACGTTGGGTAAAGAAATATGTCTCTTGGTCTGAACCTTGAACGTTTAGACCCATATTATGTAAAATCAATGCCAAGGCACTCATGCCTGATCCTTTGATACCGGTAAAATGGTACGTTAACTCTTTATTCATGCTACTTAAAATCTCCATTTCCTTGATTAGATTGTTTATCTCTTTGGGTTAAAAAAGGCGCTCTTTCCGTATTTTGCTGTCCCGGAAAATAAGAAAATTGCCCTGATTGACGTCGGTGGGCATTCTTGTCAAAACCAATCTTGCTCTCCTCTGCCATGATACTTTGCAAACCACGATTTAAGTGACCCCGTTTTGGGACACTAGCCTCTGTTTGGCTAGGTTGATGGCTTGAAATTGCTGGGCGCTCCGTAACTTCAGACTTCATATCTTCCACTTGGAGCGAATGCTTGCCCTTAGATCGTGCTTGTTTATGGCTCCCCCGATCACTGTGCCATGTTGAAGGGCTTCCGCTTGGTTGGAAAGGTCGCCGTAGTTGATACTCTTGGTACTCCTTCAATTCCTCGCGCAGTCTTTTTAACTTCATCTGCCGCTGATCATCAACGTCCGGCTTATCAAAAATCGATTGTTGCCGGCCGCCATCTGTTTGTTTTTGATAACCATCTTCAGACGTACCATATGATGGTCGGTAGAAGTGGTCTGATTTGTGTTGTTGGTATAGATCCCCTTGTTTTTCCAAGTTATTGACTGGTCTCGCCGCAGGTTTGGGTGGGATTTGTGGGCTTGAAGCCTGATCATCCCCCTGGTTATACCAGTTCATATAGTTTGGGAAAGTAATTGGATTGTCATTCTTTTCGCGTAACAATGATACATTCTCCTTATGATAAAAAGGCACAAAGTGTTCAACTCGGCTGGCAGCTTTCGCTTCATGACGTTGCCATTTATCCCTTGAATGTCTCATGTTGTCGTCTGATTGACGCAATTACTCACCCCCTAGAACATATATCCTTGGCATACATCAAATTGACACTTGTTCAAGGACTTTATGCCTCAACAAATTGTTCACTATTGATTTTATCAAAAGAAGTCCCAACTGGCACGTCATTTTTGATTTCTAAAATACCTTTCCGTACATGTTCGGGGTCGACACCAAGTTCAAAAGCAGAAGTCAGCATACCGTAGCTAGAAACACCACGTAATTCGCCTTCCCAAATCACTTGACCATTTGGCATAACTGCCCCTGGCAATGCAGCCACGACAAACATACCTTCACGGACATTTGGTGCACCACATACAATTTGTACAACTTCGTTCTCAGAAATACGCGTTTTTGTAATATGTAAGTGATCTGAGCCTTCAAGGTCTTCTACCTCTAATACTTCAGCAACCACCAAACGTGGATCATCTTCAAACGGAATCGTTTCAAAATCTTGTTCATATAGCGCTTGGTTAATGATATCCAATTGAATTTGAGACAATTGCACTCGGCCCTTACCCTCAATCGGAATTAACTTAGAAATATTTTGGATATTGTAACCCATCGTTTCTTTTGTTTCTCGATTATAAATACGGGTAACATCACCAACAGTAGACGTAGCGATTAGATCCTTAGACAACGTCCCCTTCGAGAACATCACCACATCTCCAACACCGTCTCGATTATAAATACTAATCCACATAGCGGTAAAAAACTCCTTTTTTTACACAATTTAAAATATATTTAATAAAAATTACTAACTTAACCAATAAAAAAGCCTAGTTACACCTAGACCCGTAAGTTAGTATAAAAATGATAATATTCCTCTAAATTATATACTCTTACTTAACAAAGTGCAAATAAAATAAGGATGAGAGAAAAAGCATTCAAGCCTACAGCATAGGAAACTTACCGACCTAATATACTGTATCCACCAAAGCGGCATCTCACTTCATCCGAACACTAGTTGCTCAGAAATTCTCTGGTGCTCGGACCGCAAATAAAAAAGGATGGGATAAAAATACAGAACACTTACCGAAGATTAGTTAATCTGTATTTGTTGAGCACACGGCGATTAGAGAATGAACATGTCATTCTCTAATTTTGGGCGATTTTATCGAGAATAAATTGCGATACTATAAAATATGTTCTTTTTTTATAGTATATATTTCCATATTTGACAGATTTTATTATTTATAAAGTACGAGCTGTCATTTAATAATATTGGTCATTTATTTAAAGAATGAAATTTTATATAATAAAATTTCACATTATTTTCTAGTATCTCGAATTATTCTATAATTAGCTCGTTCACAATACAGAAAAAGCGGTTGGAACCATTTGTCCCAACCGTTTTTCTCTCATCCTGTGAAGTTGAGCTCGCTTGGGCAGACAGGTCTCCACTTCAGAAATATTTGCAGCGAGTTGCACTCGCTACTGCATATTTCCTCCAGTGCTACCTGTCTAAACGCCCGCGCTCTCATCCTAAAGTTGAGTTTGAAAAAGCTGTCCCTTGCCCACTTCAGAATAGTTTGCGTCCCACTCCGTGCGCCACGGCACTATTCTTCCAGTGGTTAGAGCCATAGCGCCTTTTCTCTCATCCTGTGAAGTTGAGTTTGGACCTCCAGAAAGCCCTGCGCTTCAGACTATATTGCGTCCCACTCCGTGCGTCTCTGCTATAGTCTTCCACCGGTGGCTTTCTGAGCATCGGTCCTCACATCCTGTAGTCGAGTTTGCAATAGCAACCCTCTGCCTGCTTCAAATGAACTAGTCGATGACTACCGTCATCACCTTCATTCATCTTCCACTAGTTGAGGTCTGAACGCTATTCCTCTCATCCTGTTTGTGAATTACTGTTATTTCCCCTTGATGATTGTTATAATAAAAGTAGTAACAATACATCACAACGAGTTTGTTTTATACAGGCTCAACACATAAAGGAGCGATTTCATGTCATTCGAAAAATATATCAATAGACGCGACGATGTTTTATTAGCAGGATTTTTATTTGGTTGCGGTATAGTCATTGGTGGCGTAGTTGGCGCCCTTATCGCAGATCATTCTAAAAAAATTGATGGTAACGAAGTATTGCAGAAAGCCAAAAACCTATTTACTGAACCAGGTACAATCGAAGGGTCATGGATTGAATTACAACCAATCGAAGCTGAACGTTTCGGTCAAATTCAAGAAGTATTTTATGGTGGTATCGCTCGCACAGAAAACGGTGAGCTTGTTCAATACGAATTCATGGCTGACCCGACAACTGGAAACTTCTTAGATTTCTACAAATTATAATCACAAACAAAAAAGCATGCCGCGGCATGCTTTTTTTCATCTTTTATTTAAAAGTAGCTAACATGTAATTAATGCGTGAACCACGTTTAGAGAATTTTTCTTCGTACTCAGTTTGTACATTGCCTTCAATTTTTGAATGATGTAGATCTAATGAAATTTCTAAGAAGTCCATACCATATTGAGACATGCTAGTTAATGAATATTCGAATAAACCTTGATTATCTGTCTTAAATTGTAATAAACCATCATCTTTTAAGACATGTTTATATTGATCTAAGAAAGTTTTGAAAGTTAAACGACGTTTTTCATGACGTGATTTAGGCCATGGATCTGAGAAATTCAAGTACAATTGACTAATTTCGCCTTTTTCAAAATATTGGTCTAATTCTTTAGCATTGCCTAATACAAAACGTAGATTCGGAATGTTTTCATATTCTAAGACTTTTTCTAAAGCCATTACGAGAACTGAATCTTGCAATTCCAAGCCGATAAAGTTTGCTTCAGGATGTTGGCGTGCCATTTCAATAATGAATTGGCCCTTACCTGTCCCGACCTCTAAGCGAATGGGTGCATCATTATTAAATTCCGCTTGCCATTTACCCTTTAATTCTGTTGGTTCTAGCACCACATATTCTCTATGTTCAGCCATCTCATCTTTTGCCCATGGTTTATTTCTTACGCGCATAATTGCCTCCTTTAAGTTCTCTTTCATGAAAAAAGACCGGACAAGCCGATCTTTTCCAAAGTAGTTACATTTCCTGTATACCTTGAACGTAGCGATTTTGATAGATATGTTTTAATTTCAAAATTTTATGGTTCATAGTAATCAAGCGATTTTCTCTAAAATCTTTCTTGATCATATTTAATAGATTTAACATTGAATACCATTCAATACGTAAATAAATGTCGTCCGTTATACGCAAGCCATATAATTCAAACCAAGCTTCCCAATTCTGGAAGTCCACATATTGGACTAATAATTGACTGATATCTAAGATGGGATCTGCTATTTTAACCATTTCCCAATCCACTAAATAAAGTTGATTATCTTCGGCTCTTATAAAATTACGACGGTTAATATCACCGTGACATACAGTTTTACGCACACCTTGTACTAAGGACAGGGTATCCCACAGACATGCTTCCACATTTGCAAGCAAACTATGGTTGGCTAAATCTGCTGGTAAATCAGTTTGATAATCCTGTAAAAAGCGTTCCGGTTCGTAAACATCACCATCTATACGGACAAGCATGTTATACAAGTTATCAGAATGATGGTAACGGTGCATCAACTTCACTACAGGTAGTTGACCCACCTCATAATGACTCAACACATCACCAGACACCCAATCTTGAGCAGTCATGGTGTCACCATTACTTTCACGTTTTGTCCATTTCAATTTAGGGGCAAATCCCTCCATTGACAGGATGGTTAAGAAAGGAGATGAATTACGCTTTAGAAAGACCCGTTCATTATTTGCATCGTTGTACCCGATATAGGCTTGGCCAGTATCACCGCCCACAGGTTCTAAGATCCAATCACGGTCATATTTGTATTCCATCTTCTTTCCCCCTCTCATATGCTAAATCATTGCAAAACGTGTAAATGAAAAAAGGTGACCGACTGTACCAAAGCACAGTCAACCCCTTTTATGAGTACTAGTTATTTTAGTTGGAATTAGAAATTTAGTCAACAATCTTATGCTATCCTCTTCTTTTTTCTTTCTTGCGCATAAAACTTGGCACGTATATAAAGATCAAGAAAAGACTGAATACAATAGAAGAAACCACCAATAATCCCGTAAATGTCCATGCGTGGAAAATGAGACTTGTCAATGCAAATAATACAATTTGCGTACATAATGGTTGCCATAACATCTTTGTAAAACCTGCAATTTTTTGGCTATGATCAATTGGATAGACCTGTAGCAAAGTATGTTGATTCATTTTTTGCGCCAAAGGTAACACCTGTAGATGACTGAAATATTGAATCAACAAGACCACACCAATATTTAGCCAATGATTATTCGCAACGAAAGCTAAATATAAGACGCCTACCAAAGTCATCCGCAACCATAGCGGATAGAAATCATTCGACCGCCAGAAAGCTCGCGTGAATAGATAAGTATAGGGATTCGTATCCTTATCAGATAAACGAATTAGACCATCATAATACTTGCGACGTTTACTTACAGCAGCTTCTTGTGGCATATTGATGAACAAAGCCAACATCCGGCGAATTTGTTGTTGTCGCGTTTGCTCCACAGTAACAATCTTCTCCCAATGCCATCGTACTTTCCCTGGTTTAAAAGGTTGAATGCCCAGAAAATGAATTGCCACAAGATACATCAAAACAATTCCTAGACATAGATACGGCGTAACATATGATGCCAAGAATACGGTCACCAAGACCATTGCATATAAGGCCCATTTATGATTACGGATAAAGCTCGCGCGATGAAAATGCCATGACTCCATCAGAATATAGACATGTGCCACCTTATAGCAAATGAGGATTAGCGCTAGTACAACTACTTCAACCACTGAGTATCCTGCCATAACTGACAGCAATGGATACGATGCGGCTACCATCATCAATATGATGGCACTTGGTAAGTATAGGCTCCGATTCAAAGCTGGTTTAAACCATTCGTCAAATCTAGATTCCATCGGCAGCAAAAATACCAAATCAGCCGGCAATATTTGACTGGCAATCCCTGTCAGAAATACACCCACAGAGATAATCACTGACCAAATCAGATGTATCGGTAAAGATACTTGGCCCGCCGTTAATCCCCCAACCCATTGTGAATATTGAAAGCTCAAGGCACCTAGTAGAAAGAACATGACCAAGACGGCATGATCATTGAAAATGTATTTCGCATTTCTTAAAAATAAGTCCGTACTCTGGCGACTACGACGAATAAAAATATCAGACAAGTTCATCGTCTGCCCCCTTTGCTAATCGGATATACAAATCATCCAATGAAGCATCTGGCATATCAAATTGCGCACGAATATCATCTATGGTACCAATTGCGATTACATGACCCTCTTGTAGGAAAATAAAGCGGTCGCAATATTGTTGTGCTGTTGCTAGCACATGCGTTGACATCAGAATCGAAGCGCCGGCTTCTTTTTTCAATTTTAAAGTCTCGATTAAATCATGAATGGCCAAAGGATCTAGTCCTAGGAAGGGTTCATCGATGACGTATAGAGCGGTTTCAACAAGGAAGGCACAGACTAACATGACTTTCTGCTTCATCCCTTTGGAAAAATGAATGGGCAGCCAGTCTAAGCGGTTGTCTAGACGGAACATTTCTAATAGTGGTTGCGCATTTTGTAAAGCAATTTCCTTGGATAAACCATAAGCCATTCCGGTCAGCTCAATATGTTCCTTCAAGGTTAATGCATCGTATAGGACGGGCATTTCAGGAATATAAGTAAATGATTGACGATAGTTATTCATATCAGTATCTAATTTATATTCGTCAATGGTGATTTCACCCTTCATTGCTTTCATCAAGCCAATGATATGTTTAATGGTGGTTGATTTACCCGCCCCATTCAAACCAATCAGACCAACGATTTCACCCGATTGAATTTCAAAGTTTAAATCATGTAACACCGGCTGACTAGAATAGCCCCCAGTTAAATTGGTTACTTTTAATGTCATTACGTTCATCCTTTATATTGAATTTATCTATCATGTTTGATATATAATCATTTATTAGCTGCCTACAGCACCTAATTGTGCCATACTTATGATTTATGGTAATATTAACTTAATTATAGCGTTTAATTTAACATTAATCTCTAAGAAAAGCGACGAATTCATACAAGTAACTAGTCTTGTATGAAATTTTGAAAGTGAGGAAATATCATGGATAATTGTATTTTTTGTAAAATTGCCAATGGCGAGATCCCTACAAATAAGGTGTATGAAGATGAAGTAGTCATTGCCTTTTTGGACATGAGTCAAATTACGAAGGGCCATACCCTTCTAGTACCGAAAAAACACGTACAAGATATTTTTGGCTACTCTTCTAACGATGCTGGCGCTGTCTTCAAACGTATACCATTAATCGCCAACGCGCTAAACGCTGCTTTTCCTGAAATGGAAGGTCTAAATATCCTAAACAATAACGGAGAAACGGCTTTTCAAACAGTTATGCATTCTCACATCCATTTAATTCCACGCTACTCTAAAGAAAATGATGGCTTCGGATTAAAATGGGAACCAGCGGCAGAAGGCACCTATTCTGACCAAGATTTAAAAGATATCGCAAGCACAATCAACCAACAAATTGAGGGATAATCATGAAAAACTTTATTTCTGGTATTTTATTCGGTGCCATTGCAGGTGCCAGTTATACTTTATTAAAAACACCACGTACTGGTAGCGAAAACCGCGAACGTCTTAAAAACTATTTTGACGATGTGACATACGCTGCGAATGACCTAACTGGATCAATTGCACAAGCACAAACAGCTGTAACAGATTTAGCCCAACAAGGCTTATCTTCTGCGAAAGTTGCGCGTGATGAAATCACTTTGGCTGTGAATGATTTTAACAAAACAGCTGCACCAAGACTTTCAGAAATCCAAAAGAAAGTGGCCAAATTACAAGATGATTTGAATGCTATTGATATTCGCACAAACGACAAGGGCAATAATGAATGATTTTATTATGGAATTGTGAAGATTTCTTGACTTCTCTTGGAATCATTGTCTAAAGGTTTTTTAATGTGCTATATTTAGACTTGTATTATTTAGACTTTGACAGGAGTGAATCAAAACATGACTATTAGTAAGAAATTAAAACTTACTTCAATCGCTTTATTATCTACATTTGCACTTGCAGCTTGCTCAACAGGTAACACTGATAGCGATGCAACAGTTGCAACAGGTGATGGCGTAGAAATTACAAATGAAGAGTTACAAGCTGAATTAAAATCAACATATGGTAACGCAACTTTACAAAAATTAATTATGGAAGAAGTTTTTGTAGATGAGGTCGGTTCTGACCGTGCGAAAGAATTGAAAGAAGAAGCAACAACTGAAGTTGAAACATTAATCGCCCAATACGGTGACGAAGAAACATTTACTTCAGTACTTGCATCATCTGGTTTCTCTTCTCGTGATGACTATGAACACCAAGTGTACTACTACAAATTAATGAGTGAAGCTGTTTCTAAATACATCGAAGTAACTGATGAAGAAATTCAAACTGCTTATGATGAATATGTACCATCATTCACAGTATCACATATTTTAGTTGCCGATGAAGAAACTGCCAATGATTTAATCGCGCAATTAGACGATGGTGCAGACTTTGCAGCCTTAGCGAAAGAAAATTCAACAGATACAGCTTCTGCTACTAATGGTGGTTCATTAGGAGAAGTAAATGCTGATTCTGGTTTAGACGAAACATTCTACGCTGCAGCTTCTGATTTAGCTGAAGGTGAATACACAACGACACCCGTTGAAACTGACTACGGCTTCCATATCATCAAAATGGACGAAAAACCTGAAAAAGGTAGCTTAGAAGAAGAAACTGATCAATTGAAAGAATCTATCATCTCTGAAAAATTAACTGACTCTACTTTAGTAGCTAGTTTAGTTTCAGACATTCTGGTAAAACATAACGTTGAAATTTCTGATGAAGATCTTAAGACTGCATTAGATGATGTAATCATTACTGATGAAGAACAAGCATCACTTGATTCAGAATCTGAATCAGCTGCCGCAGCAAGTGAAGCAGCCGCTTCTGAGTCTGCTGCAAGTGCTTCTGCTGCATCTTCTAGTGAAGCGTCATCAAGCTCTAGCGAAGAATCTTCAAGTGCTTCAGAAGAATCTTCTTCAACTGAAGCAAGCTCATCTGCTAGCTCTGAAGAAGCAAGTTCATCTTCTTCAGCCGAATAATCAAATCATTAAGACCACTCGATTCCTTCGAGTGGTTTTTTATTGCGCCATCGATACAATTCAAGAATGGCACTATATTCTTGACTATGGACACAAGTTGCCCAGGTTAAGTCAGGAGCTCCGACTTTTGGTGTGGATGAGAAATCATTCACACTTTTTTGTTTGAATACACAAAAAAGACATATGAATAGTTTCCCTTTTATCGCAGCTAATGATATCCGCCACAGGATATTACCAGCAGTGACATAGTTATTACCACCTAGTGACACCGATGTTACCACTGAATGCCAGTCAAGTTACCATTGCGGAAAACGATAAAGAAAAGCTGCCCTAATCCTTTAGGACAGCTTTCGTGAATAAGGTCGAAATGAACCGCCAGTGTACAAATTTTACCAGTTAGTGGAAAAGAGCGGTTAACACCAACAATACTGACCGTAAGGTCAACTAAGAGCCCTTCCATATAATCCAGGAACGCTCTTAGGAGATCTTTGATATATTTTTACCTGTAAAACTTAACCGTTATCATAGGTTGTCGCTCTATAACCATTTCATTATCTCGGATATAGGGTGGTTTTTATTCCATTCAATACGCTCCTCAATAAGGCCTTGGTACTTTCTGTACGCGGAGTAATCATCAAACACTTGATAAATATCTCCCTCTAAATCAGGGAACGGAAGTCGTTCCTTATTCGATAATTGATTTACCGTACGCCTTAGGTCGACGACCTGCGCTTCCAATTCAGCGGAATATTCAACTAGGGCTACGATAAAAGAAATAAGTTCGTCCTCCTCAGATTGCTTATCTAACATTTTATAGTAGTCTTCATTTTCATCTTCATAACACATATTCATTTAAACCTCCTCACGTCGAAAATTAGTTACGGATGCCATGCCGTTCACGCATAGATATTTCTCCATCTATCAGTAATTGAATAGAGTTATGAACGATTCGATCCATAATCGCTTCAGCTACAGTGCCATTCCCAAGCTTTTGAGGCCATCCTTGCGGATCAATCTGGGAACAGAAAATAGTCGATTTGAGCTTGTATCTCATTTCCACGATTTCAAGAACGAGTGCAGCTTGTTCTGGCGAAATATCGATTAAAAGCCATTCGTCAAGAATCAGTAGGTCTACCTTGGAAATCTTTTTGATACTTTTACGGTAAGAATCGTCATTTCGATATTGATCTACCATCAGCTCATCGAGTAACTCTGGAAGACGCACATACTTCACCGTATGGTGCTGACGGCAAGCTGATATACCGAAAGCTTGTGCGATATAGCTTTTGCCAGCTCCAGTTGGGCCTTTGATGATAATGTTGTTTGTTTGGCGAATGTAATTGCAGCTGGACAGTTCCAAAATGCGCATTTTCTCTAATTTCCGGTCCTCGTGGTATTCGATGTCTTCAATGCAAGCCTGTGAATCTTGAAAGTTAGCGCTCTTAATCAATCTTTTTAAAGTGTTCGATTTGCGTCTGTCGTACTCATGATCAATTAACAGCTGTAATCTTTCTTCAAAGCTCATTTTTTTGAACTCCGGCGAACTCTCTTGATGTTGGTATCCTTCTACCATCCCTGATAATTTCATTGAAATCATTTTGCTTATTGTGTGTTCGTTCATTGTCCTTTTCCTCCCCAATAATCTGAGCCGCGTGTAAATCCGAAATCATCCTGAGACTTGGATGGTTTTTCCAGTGCTTGCTCGGCATCTTTTTTCTTATTTGCTTTCAGTTGATTTTGAACTAATTTGACCGTCGGTCGCTGGGTGACATTCAAGATTTCCTTGCACGCTCTTTCAATCTCGTACTTGGTATAACGGCGGGAACTATTTTTTAAAGAAAAAATAGACGAAAGTGCCTTGCGCTCAACCTGATATGTATCTAAAAGATATTGAATGAGGCGTAAGGTGTTCTCTCCAATCGTTTCTGCCCATTGTAAGGCGTTTTCCGGTGTTTGCTCGACATACAGTTTGTGGTTGTCAGGCATGTGATCTTTACTGGTGGATAACTGACCGAATTTCCCATATAATCGGGAGTGGGTTGCTACTCGCATTTGTTTGAAGAAGACCTCGATGAGATGCTCAGAAACACGTACATCGACGTTTTTGCCGATGTATTCATATGGGACGGAATAAAACATATTTCCAATACTGATATGATAATCCAGGCGTACTTTAGCGGTTCTCCACTCGGCCATTTTGTATGGTTTTGCTGGTAGAGGGGAAAGTGCGAATTTCTCCTCTTCTTCAAACGCTGTAAAGCGAGTGCCTTTCTTTTTCGAGAAGTCTCTATGATTGAATTCTTCGAGCTTCAGGCTGATTTTTTGGTTCAAGTCAGTCAGAGTAAAACAATGTTCATTCCGCAAGGCCGCAATTATCCATGTTGATATGGTGCTGACCGAGCCTTCAACAGATGCTTTGTCGCGCGGGGCCCTGACCCTTGCTGGCATGCATAAAGTCCCATAGTGATCACACATTTCACGGTATGTCGGATTCAACACGAGTTCTTTCAGCGTATGGCGGGTCACGGAAGTTTTAAGGTTGTCCGGAACAACAATCTGCGTACTTCCTCCAAAGTATTCAAAAGCGCGATTGTGTGCACCAATCCAAGCATTCATGTCCATGGATAAGGTGGCCTCAGCGTAAGACAATTGACTGCACGGAAGTGTTGCGACAAAGACATAAGCCTTTACTTTTTCACCTGTATCTCGATCAATAATAAATGCTGTTGATCCTGCCCAGTCCACTTCCATGATTTCCCCCGGTTTTCTACGAACCCTGAGGGTTGCCTTGTACTTGTCTGCATAAACTTTGTAATGACGTAAAAAAGACCGATAGGTATAGGGAATCTTGCCATTCGCACGACAACTCATACCATACTCATAGTGAAGCAGCGATAAGGTTACATTGGGTTTAGCCAGTTCTCTGTGCACGAGTTCAAAATCAATCATGCCGTAACCCGAATTTTCAATGGCTTTGTATGGATACAGAAATTCTTCTATCCAGTGGTCATCCATTTCCTCTGTCAGCGGACATTCAAGTCCCTTGTCTTTAGCCAACTGAAGAATTTCAGTGACTTTTGGCCGACCGTGACCTGTACTTGCGGAGACTGTTCGCAAGCTCAAGCCTTCGTGGGCCATTTCCAATATTTTTCGATATTGAATCATAAAAAAATACCTCCAATATAATGTTTTTGCACACTGGTGTGCTCTTTCATTATATTGGAGGTATTGTTGATTTAATCATCTATTTTGCTGAGTGGTAACTTCCCTGTCACTGAGTGGTAAGATTTGTGTCACTGACTGGTAATAACTATGTCACTAGTGGTAATTTTAGCTGGCGGATATCACAGCTAACTGCTTTGATTGGCATATTTTTGCAAGATTGTTTATATCCGTTTTGAAAATAGATAAAAACTGGAAACCAGAACTGCTTTTGAGTATATTTATGAGAAAAAATGAAACGCAAAACGCCCTGAACTTTCTTTTTCTAAAAATAACGAAAGCTCAGCCCCTTGTGTGGCGCAAAATTTCTCATTTTTGAAACCAAAACCTTCCGAGGTTTTCACTTTCTGATTATTTAACGGTGTATATATACACTCCTCAACAAGCCAGACAAAAAATTATCTTTCTTTTATCAAATCTCATTTGAAATAAAATAAAAAGAAACTCAAATCCATATAAAATGAATTCAAGTTTCTTGCTTAAATTAAGCTATCCACATTAAAAGTCTAAGAGCCTTAATTTCAGTATATACAAAAAGGTAGTCGCAAGATGTCAAAATTTGCTACTACTTTTTGTGTATACATTTATTTAATAATATTCTGCGCCATTCACCACTCGGAAATTGAGGTTGCAGGTTGCTTCAACACCTTTAAAGATTTCAAAGTATTTTGCAATCAGCATATTCATTTCAATATTTACTTCACGCACAATTTTTGAACTATCGAACATGGTATAATCCCCCCCACCAATCGCACGATATTGGTTTAAGGTCACCTCAAATTCCTCTTCTAGATTTATTGGTGCATGATGATAATGTAATTTTACAATCCGTTCACCCACTGGTTTCGATACATCCACAACATATTCAATTCCCTCATACATATCGTAATTGTATAATTTAGGTTTTGGATATAACCATTCCGGGGACATTTCGATCTTACCTGTCTCATCTAACATAAAGAATTCTGCTGACAACTCTAAGGCTGCTTTAATTTCCGCCCCTGTTAATTTAACCACAGCCAAGGTGTTCGGAAACGGATAATTATTTAAAATATTACGTATCGTTACATTTTCAGGAAATCCTTTTGCGTCATTATTAAATAAAGAAGTCGCAGAAATTTCCGTTTGCCCAAAATAATTTTGCACACGATGAATGAATTCTACGTAGGGATGGTCAGCAATACGCGCTTCTTCTACATTACGAATGAGCATATCCCCGTGAACCTTACCTACTGGCTCGTCTAACCAATCTTCAACAGCATTATTTAAAGGCGCTAGATATTCAGCTTCTTCTTGCAATAATTCATCTTCGACTTTTGTAGGAATTAATTCTGGTTTGGCGTCCACCAACGTCCAAGAATCCTCTCCATCATATTTATTAAATTGCAAGGTGATTTTCCCCAAATAGCGGCACTTGTCCCCTGGCATTAAGACGGCAACCCCATCGATCACACGCGAAATAACGTTGTGCTGATGCCCGGTTAAAAGCACATCAATACCTTCGACTTCTTTAATTAAGGCATAGCCTTCATTCTCACCCTCATTGACATCTATTGGTTCTAATGTATCCAAATCAACTTCAAATCCACCATGATAAGAAACAACGACGACATCCGCCATTTCACTTAGCATTGGTACATATTCTTTGGCCGTTTCAACGGCAGATTTAAAGGTTAATCCAATAATATGATCTGGATGTTCCCAGTGAGGAATATATTGTGTCGTCAATCCAAGGACTGCTATTTTAATATCACTACGCTCAAAAATTTCATAAGCTTTCCCAAAAAAAGGTTCACCCTGCTCATTTAAAATATTGGCACATAGAATTGGTTATTCTAAATGTTCATAGCCTTCTTTGACATACTCTTGACCGTAATTAAACTCATGATTACCTGGGATACCTGCATCATATCCAACGCGATTAAAAAGGTTGGTCAAACGACCTGCAGAATTATATTTTGAATGTAAATAATGTGCAAATGGCGAACCTTGAATCGTATCACCATTTGAAATTAAAATACTTGAGTCTTCGGCTAATCCTGCCTTCTCTTTGTTGTAATTGTTTGTTGCCTTTAACAATCCGAATGGTTGATTTTCATTTCTAGTCATATAACTAGTTGGAAAAATATAACCATGCATATCACTTGTTTGAAATATCGTTATCGTCTTAATAGAAAGCCACCCCTTAAACTTTATAACTTTTCCCATATTCAGGATGGAATACTTTTAATCTTAAATTTGTTAATATTTTACCATAATTCTTAGGATTGAAAGTATGCCAAGGGATGATTTCATGACTTTTGATTTGACTAGCTACACTCAGTAAATCATCTTTTAACGCATGACCACTTACGCTAAAGGGGATATAAGGAATAGATAGACTGTCTAATACCGTCAAAAGACTTGTATATGTCGGCATATAGGCACCAATTGGTTCTCCATTTGAGTGTAGATACACTGCTGGTTTTAATAGTTGTAAACGGTTTCAGTAGTCGAATGAATTTTGCATAATATATTGCTCTGGATGCTGTCCGATTTCTGAAATGGTATGTGGCACTATTGATTCTGCACAATATTGTTCCAAAATTTCGTCGTCATTCTGATCTAATAAGATATAAATTTTTTTATCCTTGTAAAATTGTGTGAATACATTCACCTTGAAACAAACAAAAAAAGCGTATGAAATTTTTAAACATCATTTCATACGCTCTTTCCTATTCAATTGATTAAACTTCTGGCATTTCGTTTGTTACTTCTATTTCTGCATCAAATTTTGGTTTGTAGAAATTGCGGTTATCTAGACCAAAGATTCGAGCTGAAAATTCACCTGGTTCCGTATGGTCTAGTGCTGTTGTCATCATTTGAATTGATGCATCTAAATTGTCAATATGATGTAAGACTTCAGCTTCTAAGACGTGCGGATTCACAGGGCTACCCCACTCTTGTTTACCATGGTGAGCCAGTACCATATGTTTCAACAAAACAACTTCTTCTTGATGTTGGTCT
The DNA here is from genome assembly GCF_002252085.1 of Aerococcus sp. 1KP-2016. Classification (GTDB taxonomy): domain Bacteria; phylum Bacillota; class Bacilli; order Lactobacillales; family Aerococcaceae; genus Aerococcus. Next base: position 5,130 of record NZ_NEEY01000030.1, on the reverse strand, counting down.
AAACCAAGTTGGTCTACTGCCAAGGTAATCATTTCATCAATGATAGAAATGTGACCAATTAAGTTCCCCTCAGTAGAATATTCAGTCGACATTGGATCGGTGAATTCTACCGTTTTGCCTATATCATGTAAGATGACACCGGCATATAGCAGGTCTTTATTGATATTGGTGTACTGATTAGCAATCGCTTGCGCTAATCGCAACATAGAAACGGTGTGGAAACCTAAGCCCCCAACAAAAGCGTGGTGGTTTTTCTTAGCTGCTGGGTAAACAAAGAAATCTTTGTACACTGTATTCAAGATTTTGCGAACTATAGTATCAATAACTGGATTTTGGAAACCATCTAAAGCAGCCTTAATTTCTGCCTTCATTTCCTCATCAGTCATTGGCCCTTGTTCTACATAATCGCTTGGATTGTTTGGTTCTTCATCAGTTGCCAAACGGATGCCCGTAATGCGGACTTGAGGGTTACCATTATATAATTCACGTTTACCAGCTAGACGTACCACATTGCCGCTAGTATATTTGGCGATATCTTCTTCGGTTGCACTCCAGTATTTTCCGTCGATTGAGCCGGATTTATCTTGGAAAGTGAAGGAGATGTATTTCTTTGCATTTCTATCTTCTCGGATTTCAGCTACCTTAATCAAAAGATATAGGTCAAAGTTTTGGTCCAAGGGTACATCAAATATTTTTAAATTATCCATTATATTTCCCTTCTAAAGCACGTGACGTGCTGAGACATCGATTTCATCTAAAAGCCCTTCATCTACAGTAAAGTAGATGATTTGATGTGATTGAGCGAATTTTTGTAGGAAGCGATAGATGTTACTGCGGTATTGATGATCAAGATGTGAGAAGGCTTCATCGATGATAATTGGCAATTCGATGTTGCCTAATTGTGCATCAATGAAGGCAAAACGCATCGCAACAAATAAAATCGCCTTCTCACCGCGTGACAATTGGTTGACAGAAATTACCTCGTCCTCTGCCGTAATGACATCCATACCTTCATCCGCATAAGTTAATTTGGTATATTTTCCATTTGATAAATCCAAAAGGAAACGAGATGCATTGGTAAGCACGCGTTCTTTCACATCTGTTGATTCGCCAACGGTAGCTTTTTCGAACGTAGCTATGGCTAATTTGTTAGCTGCCCAATCAACTGCTAACGCATACGCTTCATCAATTTTGGCTTGGTAAGCTTGTAACAATTGTGGTACAATGCCGTCGTTTGCTATCTCTTGAATTTGGCTACGTTTATCAGCTGTTGACCGTGTCAATTGGCTAATTTCCGCTTCCATTTCTTGGATATTTGTTTTTAATTCAGTTAATTGTGCTTCAACCGGTTGCTCTTGTTGCAAGTAAATCGCTAAATTTAAATCCAAATGATTCGCTAAAATATCATGACGATTTTGTTTTTGTTGCATTTGGTTTTGTCGATCAATTGCCGCTAATAACTCGTCACCAGATGTATAGTTGTATTGATCTAAAATACGTTCTTGATCTGCTTTGATTGCAGATAATTCTGCCTTCACTTGATCACGACGGTTGGCACGACTTTGTTCTTCATATGTTGCATAATCTTGGTTGGCTTGTTGACGACGAATGGTTAAATAATCGTCCTCAAACTGTTGGAAGTAATCTTCTTCACTCAAGTCACCTTCGTTGAGTTGGGCTACATAATCTGCCCACTGTTCTTCATGCGCCTTACCGAAGTTAGAAACACCCAATGCCATTTCTAATTGTTGGATTTTATTGTCCAAGTTAAAAATTTCACCGACATAGGCATCTTCAAGCCATACATCTGTTGAAATATTTGGTGATCCACCCTTTTCGACAAGTAAAGTTTCTAGCTCATCTGCCATTTCATTAAATTCTACATTTAATTTTTCCAGTTGCTCTTCATGAACCACTTTATCGCGTTTCACTTCATTCAACTCTGATTCGATATCATCTAGATCTAGGTCATAGGCCTCTACTCGGCTATCAAAGCGCTTAGTAGCTGCTCCCTGCATCATCAATCCAATGAGTAAGATGACAATACCAATGATTGTAGCCACCACGCCAGCGCCAAATAGGAAGGTTGTAGACGTAATGAAATAAGCAATCAGCATTAGTAGACCAAGCAAAGTTAGCACAACACCAAAATTACGGACTAGGTATTCACCCTGTTTACCCGTAGCCACTAATTTATCACGTTCCGCTGAAAGATCGTCAAATTCCTTAGTTAAATCCGCCTCTTTTTGGTCTAATTGAGACATATCATTCTGGCCATGATTATAAAAAATACGTTTATTATCTAATGATTTGTAGCGTTGTTGCCAATAGTTGCGCTCATCATCTGTTAGTTCTTCTGGTAACTCGTCAACCTCTGCAGCACCCATTAATTCCATCAAGCGTTGCTTTTCATAACGACGTTCAATCAGATCTTGGCTCAAATCTTCATTCTGGCGCAAACGGTCTCTAAAGGCACGTGCCTCAACAACCATTTGTTCGCTGACATTTGGATGATTTTGAATCCATTCCATGCCTAAATTAGAAGAATTTACAGCCTCATCCGGACTTTCTGGCAATCCCTCTGATAACTCACTCAGTTGCTGACCTAAATGATCTATTTGATGATCAGCTTGTAGCCATTTATTTGCCAAATCAGGTTCAAAGTCAACAAAATCAAATGCAGCTAATTCATCATGTAAACGTAAATATTCGTTCATTGATGTAGACTGTTGGTTGGCTAATTCTAGCTGAATTTCACCATTTGTTGCATCTTTTAAGTTGGCGCGTAAACGGTCTAGGCGGCTAGCTTCATTTTCATAGGATTGGCGTAATTCAAAATAGGCAGCCTCTTTATCTTGAGCTTTGATTAATTTTGTCTCTGCCTCTTCAATATCTTGGAGCTTGCGATTTAAGCTAGGATTCTTGCCATTTGGTTTGTATATGTCATCCGCTTGCTTAGCAATTGTAGGCGTTATTTCAGTTAGCACTTGGCGACCAGAGATACCAATACTCATTAAACTTTTTGAAAAATCTTCTTCATCATCCCAGATGAAATCCATTAAATCGTCTTCTGAAAAGCCAAAATACGCTAAATAATCCGTTTTAGTTAAATCATTCCATAAGAAAGATACATCGTTAGTTATTTGTTTTTCTTCACCATTGATGGTATATGACAAACTTTGTTTACCATTGGTTTTTGTACGTTCAACCACCACATCACCATAGCGCGTGTTGGTTAGATATAATCGACCACCATAACGAGCATTTTCGTTGGTATCATAGTTTCGCGTATTTTTGCGACGGACATTGGGAAAACCAAACATAATACTTAATAAAAATGACATGAGCGTTGTTTTCCCGGACCCGTTAAGACCGTTAAATACATTTAAATTTGGCGTTAATTGAAAAGATTGATCAACCCATTTCCCATAGCCAAATATTTCAAATCGTTGAATTTGCATATTTAAAATCTCCTTTGTTCCTGGCTATAGCTTGCTTGTTCTAGGATGATTTGTTCCTTAGCTTTGGCAAGAATATCCGCTTTAAATTGGTCCTCATCAATATTGGTCCCAACTAAACGTTGCCACTGCCCATTCTTCTCCAAATCAGACACTAAAGATTGGAACTGGACATCATCACTAGTAATATCGTCGAAAGCTCGCTTCATACTGTCATTAAACACGGGAGATGGCGACCAGATTGCTTGTTGGTTGACTTGAATATCTAAACCAACTAAATACACTTTCTGTGTACGAGACGCATTCTGGTTGCGCAATGACCATTGTAATTGTTCTAACAATTCATCTGCATACGTATGCCACCAGTATAGTGACGCTTCATCGCCATTCGTGGTAAAAGTCATGCGTGAAATCACATTGACAGCCTCATCCTTGGCATACATGATGTGGTCGTGCAAGGCTACTTCAATTGTATTGCGTAAGCTTTCCAGACTATCCACTAAGCCTAATTCTCTTGTTGATTGTTGGAACTGCCATTCAGCTGTTTCGATGAATTCCAGATTAGTGTAACCACCCTTTTCAAGGTTAACGATCAATGCCCCTTTGGCACCGTCTTCCTTGAAGCTAGCACCTTGAATGTTCCCTGGATAAACCATGGTTGGATTTTCATATAGTACTTGCCCTTTATGAATATGCCCCAGTGCCCAATAGTCGAAGCCGTGGCTGACAAGGTCACTTGGATTAAATGGCGCATAGCGTTTTTCCCCATTAGTAGCCGAATTATCACCATGAATCAGCCCAATATGGATGTCAACAAGTGGATCTCTGGTAGGATATTCTGCTGAGCGGTCTTCAGCAATCCACTGTTGGTTGTATGAAAAACCAGAGATGGCAACTTTTTCACCACGATGGGTTGAAAGATATTTAGTCTCTACTTCATGGCCAAAAATATGGACATTATTTGGTAATTTCAATCGGTGATTAGCGTCTGCGTCGAAGTCATGATTCCCGTAAAGCATGTAGACAGGTATATCTTCGTCTGCTAGGCGTTGCATGCCATTGGCGAAGGCAAATTGTGCCCGTAAAGTTGCACGTGCACCGTGATAAATATCGCCTACGATTAGGAAAAAATCGACCTGCTCATTGATCGCTGTTTGAATTAAATTGTCAAATGAATTTAATGTTGCTTCTGCTAAAGCATGTTGTAAGTAATCGTCTTTGATTGGTAAATTTTTGAAGGTTTGGTCTAAATGCAAGTCTGCTGTATGTATAAATCTAACCATTTTGATTACTCCATTTCTCGTATAATTTTGGCATTTTATTGGTGTAAAATTGTAAAATTGCCTTATTATTATTTTAACATACGCATTAGAAAGTTGTGAAAATTGACACTATTTAATAGGATTTTAAAGCATAATTAATCATTTGACACACAAATGAAAAAAAGGTGACTAGGACAAAAAATAAAACCATAGATTTTTCGTCCTTACAGTGTACGTTCCTTGTGAGCCGTGGGATCATTGAAAGCCAAGGTCTTTCAATTTGAATCGAGCCAAGGTCTCGATTTCATCCTCTGTCACGGCTAAGGAACTACACTTTCAGTCCTTTAACCTGTTCCCATGATATATTTCAATCAAAATTTATAAGATTTTTTCAAAGTAAAAGGCGTACA
>NZ_NEEY01000002.1 GCF_002252085.1 Aerococcus sp. 1KP-2016 | reverse complement strand
TTTTTATTTACTCTAAATTAGGCATGATGTTATGGAAATTAAAAAAGACAGCCTATTACAGACTGTCTTAAGAGTTCACACTTGAGTTCACACTTTTTTGTTTTTTATTGTCTTTCTTTTGAAACTGTTTTGTCCAAAAACCTATTAAATCAAGGTTTTCAATTTTCTTTAACGTTCTTTTTGTACTTATTTATGCCGAATGCAGGAATCGAACCTGTGACCCCCTCATTACGAATGAGATGCTCTACCGACTGAGCTAATTCGGCGTGTTCTACCGTTGTGCCCAACGAGAAAACCACTAAAACTATGTTACGCCTATTTTTTTATTTTGTAAAGGGAAAATTCTGAGTTAAAAAAAGGGGAAATGGCTTAAAAATCGATAAATCTTTGATATAATGAACCGTATTGAAAATGAGTGGAGAAGATCAATTATGAATGTAAATCATTTATCTGATCGATTAGCTGCGGTGGCTTCTTTTGTGAAACAAGACGCCCGAATGGCAGATATCGGTTCAGACCATGCGTATTTACCAACGCATTTAGCCAGCAGTGGCAAAATTAAATTTGCGATTGCAGGCGAAGTGGTAGATGGTCCTTTTCAGGCCGCAAAGCAAGAAATTGAACGTCAAGACCTGAGCCATATGATTGAGGCTAGGTTAGGTAATGGCCTAGCTGTTGTACAAGAAGCTGATCAAATTGACACGGTGACTATTTGCGGAATGGGTGGTGCCTTGATCGTAGATATTTTAACGGCTGGTCTAGCTGATAATAAATTGGCAACACATCCGCGTTTAATTCTACAAGCTAATGTTGCAGAAGAAAAAGTGCGTGAGTGGTTAAATCACAATTCTTACGCAATTATTGATGAAACGATTATCGAAGAAAATGACAAGTTCTATGAAATCATAGTGGCTGATTATACTGAAGCAGTACTTGAAACATGGAACCAGGATGACTTAATGTTTGGTCGATTTATTAAGGAGAAGGAACCAGTTGTTTTTGCACGTAAGTGGCAAGCAGCTTTAGATCGTGCTAATTATGTATTAGGCCAATTAGAAAAGGCGCAAGATCCGAATCCAGCCAAAATTAGGTTATACCAGGAATTGAAACAGGCAATTGAAGCACAATTAGCATAAGGGGGATCTCATGGTACTTACTGTTGAAGCATTTATCAAACAATTTGAGACGTTTGCACCAGAAACATATGCGATGGAAGGTGACCCTAGTGGCTTACATTTTGGCCGCATGGATCAAGAAATCCATAAAATACTAGTAACGTTGGATGTGCGACCTGAAGTTGTGGCAGAGGCTGTGGCACTGGGCGTAGATTTTATTTTTGCGCATCACCCACCAATCTTTAGACCTGTTAAACGCTTGACGGAAGATAATCCTCAGCAAGCGATGTACGCACAAATTATTCGGTCGGGCATCGCTGTATATGCAGCGCATACCAATTTAGATGCAGCACCAGGCGGTATGAATGACTGGCTAGCTGATTTATACGAAGTTGACCATACTGAAGTATTGACGCCACATACTACCGATGAAAGTACGGGCGAAGCTATAGGGATTGGTCGTATTGGTGATTTGAAAACGCCGCGTTCTTTCGCTGATTTTGCAGCATTTGTCAAAGAACAAACAGGCGTCAAAGGCTTACGGACAATCGTGGCAGACGCCAACAGACCGGTTAGACGGGTAGCCATCCTTGGCGGTGATGGTGGCTCTTATTTTGAGGATGCCTTAGCTAAGGGTGCAGATACTTTTATCACGGGAGACGTTTATTATCACACGGCTCACGATATGATCGCGGCGGGCTTAAATGTAATTGATCCCGGCCATCATTTTGAGTCGGTAGTGAAAGATGAAATGACAAAGAAATTGAACAAATGGCAGGAAGAGAAGCAATGGCAAGTCGAAGTTGTGGCAAGCGCCTTGAATACTGATCCATTTACATTTATTTAGGAGGAAATTTTATGACATACAAAATTGCAAATGAAGAATTATTAAACCGTTTCGTGAAATACGCGAAAGAAAATACACGTTCTAATGAAGAAAACTACACACAAGTACCTTCATCTCAAAATCAAGTAGAATTTGCGCATAAATTGGCAAAAGAACTTGAAACTTTAGGTTTCTCAGATGTTTATTACAATACAAAAGATAGCTATGTTACAGCTACAATCCCTGCCACAGATGACAGTAAAGAATATCCAACAATTGGTTTCTTTGCCCATGTAGATACAGCTGACTTTAATGCTGAGAATGTGAACCCACAAATCATTGAAAATTATGATGGGTCAGTTATCCAATTGGGTAATTCTGGATATGCATTGGATCCTCAAGAATTTGATTCTTTAAACAAATACATTGGTCAAACGTTAATCACTACTGATGGGACAACTTTACTAGGTGCTGATGATAAGGCTGGTATTGCTGAGATTGTTACTGCTGGTAAATATTTAATCGATCATCCAGAAATCAAACATGGTGAAGTAAAAGTTGCCTTCGGTCCGGATGAAGAAATTGGTATGGGTGCAGACCGTTTCGATGTTGAACGCTTTGCTGCAGACTTTGCCTATACCTTAGATGGTGGTCCACTAGGAGAATTGGAATTTGAAACTTTTCATGCAGCTTCAGCAGTTGTGAATGTAACCGGGAAAAATATTCACCCTGGTTCAGCTAAAGACTTGATGATCAATGCTTTACAAGTAGCGATTGATGTCCACAACCAATTACCAGAAGATGAACGACCAGAAAATACTGATGGTCGTCAAGGATTCTTCCACTTGATGAAATTAACTGGTGATGTTGAAGGGGCAACAGCTTCATATATTATCCGTGACCACGACCGTGCTAAATTTGAAGCACGTAAAGAAGAAATTGTGGCCGCGGCAGCAAAATTAAACCAATTTTATGGTAGTGAAATTGTCACTGTGACATTGAACGACCAATACTATAACATGGGTGAAATTATCGAGAAAGATATGCGTCCTGTGACTTTAGCAGAACAAGCTTTTGCAAAAGTAAACATTGAAGCAGATATCCAAGCTGTCCGTGGTGGTACGGATGGTTCTAAATTAACATACATGGGCTTACCAACACCAAACTTGTTTGCTGGTGGTGAAAACATGCACGGCCGTTTTGAATATGTAAGTCTTGAAACAATGGTGAAAGCGACTGAAGTTGTGCTTGCAATTGTTGAGGGTGCGGCATCATATAGCGAATTATAATCATTTGCGTTAAAATGTAATAAAAGTAGTTTAGAGAACATTCTAGGCTCACATAGCAGAAGTTGGCATTGTTAAAATGCCAACTTCTTATGCTATATAGGAAAATTTTACCTAGATTTAGATAGGAGGCCACGAATTGAGTTTACAATTTATCCTGAAAACACCCACCAAAGATAATATGACGAAAATCTACCAAGATATTGATCAGTATTTACAAGCCGATGCCGTTCATCAGGTCTTTATTATCACGGATGATAACATGAAATTTGAGATGGAAATGAACGTCTTGCGCGAAATGCGTAAGATCCAATCGACCAATGATCACTTTAGCGACGGCAAGCATGTCGGCATGATGCGATTACAAGTCCAATCATTCAAACGTTTGGCTTGGTACTTATTACAACAACAAGACGCCAAGCGGACTACAGGCATCAGTGACATTGCAAATATCATGTTAATTGGACGGGTTTTGGCTAGCATCAAGGATGACTTAGTCGTTTACCGTGGTGAATACAACCAAATCGGTTTTATTGAAGCGTTAGCAGATCTATTTAAGGAATTACACGATGGTCAAATATCTGGTGCATTTTTAGCGGATACGTTGGATCAATTTGCCGATGATCGAAATCCCTTAGTGAAAAACCAAGTAAAAAAAATAAAGGAAATTGGCTATATTTTTAGCCAATATGAAGCTGCTGTTGCAGGTGAAACCATGGGTGAAGATGATATTTTTGACCAATTACGTCAAGCAATTCAAACACAGGACTTAAGTAAAACAAAAATCATCATTTCAGGATTCGATTATTTCAATGCCCAAGAATTAGCAACCATCGTGACACTATTAGACAATACACCATCAGTTCAAATTGTACTCAATCTTGATCGTGATTATAGTCAACAAAATCCAGATTGGTTTGAATTGTTCACCGTGACGGGCAAAACCTACCATCAGTTAATCAATTTCGCACGGAGTCAACAAATTGATGTGGATTATCCTGTCTTTGCAGAGGAGAACGACGACTATGATCCTGGTTTTAAAGTCTTAGATCAGTATCTAAGAACCGATAACCGTATTGAACGAGGGGATACCACACAAACCAATGCGGATATAGCACTTGTCCAGTCAATCATGGAAATTTGGGAAGTTCCCTCTGTATATATGGAAGCAGATCAAGTGGCTAGTCAAATTTATCAATTGATTGCGGATGAAAGTAAAAATTTGCGTTACAAAGATATTCAAATTCTTATACGTGATGAAGCGGCTTATCAATATGTTTTAGAGGCGGCACTAAAGGCTAATGATGTCCCATATTTTGCCAACTTCCAGGACGCCATGGACTTGCACCCCTTGTACCATTTTATGAGTGCCTTATATAAAGTTTTCCGCAATAATTGGCGTTATCAAGATGTGTTTGACTTGTTGCGTACTGATTTATTAACACCGATAGATATTGATGGTGAGACGGATACTATTCACCCTACAAAAGCCTCGGTAGTTGACAATGATCCAAGTGTTTTGCAAGCTCAAACACGTTTTAGAGATGACATCGATTTGACAGAAAATGTGGTCTTACGTAATGGCTATGAAGGCCAATTTTGGTGGTCAACAGATCGTACATGGTCATATATTTTAGTCGATGAAGAGGGCGACAAGATTGGGACTGAGCGGGATATTGCCATAGAAGCAACGGCAAACCGGGTGAAGTCATTTTTAGCTGGCGCTTTAGAACCCTTATTCGAAAACTGGAAACAAGCACAAAAAACTACCGAAGCAGTTACCCATTTTTACCAATTTTTAGTAAAAAGTGGGGTGCCCGATAGCCTAATGGCATGGCGTAACCACTATCTTGCACTTGGTAACTTACAAGAGGGTCGTCAACACGAGCAAGCTTGGCAAACCTTTGTGAATATGTTGGATGATTACGTCCAATTATTTGGTGAAGAAACATTTGATGTGGAGTATTTCTTCAGTATTTTAGATATTGCCTTTCAAAATGCTAGTTATGCAATCGTGCCACCGACCATGGATGCAGTGACCATAGCTTCATTTGATGAAGGAAAAGTAAAACCGAAGAAAATCACTTTTATCATGGGTATGTCTAAATATGTTTTGCCTCAGACCTATGAGGAAAAATCATTATTAACTGACGAAGACCGAGTATTGATGGCGGCTAAGTTGGATGATTTGCAGGCATTTAAGTTGTCGGCGACGACCAAAAATAATAATGAGGCATACAAGGCTTATTTAGCTTTTTTATCAGCAACAGAACATTTATACATTTCCTATCCAATTAATAACGGAGACAAGAGTTCTGAAGGTTTGTCGCCAATGATTGAGCGTATTGCAAAAATTTTTGATATTAAAAGCAAACACTTGCGTCAACCGGATGCTAGCTTCACGACTCCTGTGACTTTGAAACTGGGAAATGGTCATTCTCAAGTACGCTATTTATTAAATGCCTTGGCACAAAGTAAGCATCAAGGACAATCTATTGCAACCGCTTGGCAACCAGTATACCAACAAGTTATGCAACACTCGGCAACCACTAATTTATTGAAATGGTTGAGAACGAGTCTTGATTACCATAATTTAGTGCGACCATTAACACCTGAATTGGCCCGAGCCTTGTACGGTGAAATACTAAGTGTATCCGTTTCACAGTTGGAACTCTATAACCGTGATCCATTTTCTTACTACTTAAAATATGGTTTGAAATTAAAAGAACGACCAAGCTTTAAATTGGATGCTTTGCAAACGGGGAACTACTTCCATGATGTGTTGGACCATGTCTTTAAAGCGATAGATCCGCGTGATTTTGATATGGCTAATTTGTCCGATGCGGAACTGGATAGTATTTTAGCTCAGGTAATGAAAGAATTTGAGGATCCGGCACATTATCCTGAATATACTGTCTTTAGTGTCAACAACCGTAATCAACATCTACAAAACGCCATGAAGGATACGTTACGATTATTGATTGAAAATATGATCAAACAAAAACAAGCGGTTCATTTGAAGACAATTGAGACCGAACGAACCTTTGGCTATGTGACATCAGAAGAGGCAGCGGATACGTTGACTCAATTCCATTTGTCCAATGGTCAGGAAGTACGTTTGCGCGGGAAAATTGACCGTTTAGATGCAGCTGAAACCTTTGATGAAACTGGTAATCATCAATTTATCCAAGTTGTAGATTATAAATCATCCAAACATGACGTGAAGTTTGATGAAATTTATCTAGGTGCACAATTACAATTATTTACCTATTTGGGGGTGGCCCTTGAAACACTGACTCGTGAAGGTCATTCTGTCCAAGCTTTGGGTGCTTTTTATCAACGTATATTCCAACCAATGGTAAAAATCAAAGACCAAAAAGACTTAACCGAGGCGAATATCGAAGAAAAAATCATGTCTGAATTGAAACTTTCTGGTTATGTAAGAGCAGACTATGATTTATTGGATCAGATTCATGAAGATGGGTTGCCTGCTAGTGCCAAGTCGCCTGTTTATAGTGCCACTCGTAAGAAAGATGGCGATTTTGATGCGCATTCGAAAGTTTTAACGCAGAGTGAAATTGAACAGTTGTTAGATTTTGTGAAAGCAAAAATTGTGGCAACAACAGAGGAAATTGTGTCAGGAAATATTGCCTTGTACCCAATTGAAGGCGATAATTATATTCCATCGATGACCGAGCCTTATCGTTCGGTGTCCATGTTTGATGCGACTGATTATATGAATAAATACCGACCACATCAAAAATTATCGAAAGAAGCATTTTTTAAGGTCATTCAAGCAAATGACCACAACCAGGATGAAGATGAGGAGGACACGCTAAACGATGAAGAAACAACGCACTAGACAGACCACTATTCCAATTCAAACAGAAGAAAATGCACGTTACACTGCTGATCAGTGGGCTGCAATTCACTTAGAAGGCAGTAACCTCCTTGTTTCAGCTTCAGCTGGTTCTGGAAAAACAAGTGTCCTAGTCCAACGCATCTTGCAAAAGGTGAAACGCGGTTACGGTGTAGACGAATTGCTCGTTGTGACCTTTACCGAGAAAGCTGCTAGCGAGATGAAAGAACGTTTGGAAGTGGCGCTACAGGAAATGATTAATGATGAGTTTGATCCGGACATGCGGCAACATTTTCTCCAACAAATTGCCAAACTGCCGCAAGCCAATATTTCAACAATCGATGCCTTTTGTAAGCAGGTCATCCAACGTTACTATTTCCTAATTGATTTAGATCCCGTCTATCGATTACTGACAGACCCTACAGAAAATGCGATGCATCTTGAAAATGTCTGGGAGACAGTAAAAGAAGAATTGTTAGGTCAACAAGATCCTAATTATTTATTGATTACCCAACATTTTGCCAGCGACCGTAAGGATGAAGGTATTGATCAATTGATTTTTGATTTATACAACAAATCTCGCGTTCATACAAATCCAGATGCCTGGTTAGATGGCTTATTACGTCATTATCCGGATGCAGATGTGGCCTATGGCGAGTCGACTTTTTATCATGAATATGTGAAGCCAATTATCTTAGATGAAATTGATACGTTAATCAATAATATCCGTGTCTTAAAAACAGATGTACCGGAAGCTGAAGCTGTAGGTTTTTCAAAAATTATTGAGAGTCTAAAGGCTGAAATTACCTACTTGGAGAAGTTGAAAGAATTGCTGAATAGCTCTTATAAGGACGCTTATCAGATGACTATTTCAGAAAAATTCCCGTCATTTTCACGTAAAAGCAAAAAAGACTATGATAATGACGAAACGTTAACTGCTGAGCATGACAAACTGAAGACGCGTCATGATGATGTCGTAAAAGGTATATACGATAAGGAAATCATGTCTTATTTTGCCTTTGATGAAACATATCAAAGTCAATTTATCCAAGATGCTAAAGCCCTAAGTCAAGCAATAGTAGCGGTAGAAAAAGCCTTTAGTAAGGAAATGTCCGCCTATAAATTTGCCCAACGCATGCTTGATTTTTCAGATATCGAACTTTTTACATACCGTATTTTGACTAAAGAAGTAGAAACTGAAGATGGTATGAATGAAGCCAAAGCCTATTATCGTCAAAAATTTGAGGAAGTCATGATTGATGAATATCAGGATGTAAACGCGTTGCAGGAAGCTATTTTACAAGCTGTTTCTGGCAATCCTGACGATCCAAATATGTTTATGGTAGGTGATGTGAAACAATCCATTTATCGCTTCCGTTTTGCTGAACCAGGCTTATTCATTCAAAAATTTAACGATTTTGCGGACGGCCAAAGAGGTAATCGCATTATCTTAGCCGAAAACTTCCGTTCACGTGGAGATGTACTTGATTTTACCAACTTTATTTTCCGTCAAGTGATGGATCCGCAAGTAGGGCAGATTGCCTATGATGAAGATGCAGCTTTGAAACTTGGTTTTACGGCTTATCCTGAAGTTGATACCATGCATACAGAAGTCTTGCTATATGAGGAAAAAGACGCCGAAACAAGTAAAGAATCAAGTTTTGTCAGCGATGATGCTGATGAAGACGGTCCAACTGATGGTACGAGAATGCAGGCAGAATTAATTGCACAATCAATCCTTGAAAAAGTGAATGGTCAACACATGATTTATGACAAAAAATTGCAAGCAGAACGACCAATTACTTATGAAGATATTGTTATTCTGGTGGCGACCCGTCGTAACCACTTGGCACTTGAAGAGGTATTCGGTCAGTATCAAATACCAATCATATTGGATGATGCTGCCAATTACTTCCAACGGACTGAGATCCGAATTATGTTGAATATTTTGAAATTCATTGACAACCCTTATCAAGATATTCCACTTGCCGCCATCCTTCGTTCGCCAATTTTATCTTTAGATGAGCAAGCCTTGGCCAAAATTCGGATTGCGGATAAGTCGGGTACGTTCTATGATGCCATGAAGACCTATATGGCTATAACAGATGCGGATGACCTTATCCACAAACAATTATCTAGACTTGATGAATGGCATCAGTCTTGGCGGGATATAGCGCGTGATAAACCAATTGCAAGTTTAATTTGGCAAATTTACACAGACACAGGTTTCTTAGATTATGTGGCCGGTATGCCAAATGGGGATATCCGTCAAAATAACTTGCATGGTTTTTATCAGATTGCAACAGATTATGAGTCCTCAGCTTTTAAAGGAATTTTTCAATTTATTCGCTTTATCGAAAAAATCCAAGAGAAGGAAAATGATTTACAAGCACCAAAGAGTGGGGATGATGCGCGTAATGCTGTCAATGTATTTACCATTCACCACTCTAAAGGGCTAGAATTCCCACTGGTATATGTGTATAACATTTCCAAACGCTTTAATACACAAGATTTAAGAGGTCCAGTTATCTATAATGATGAAGTAGGTATTGGTGTGAAATTGAATGACCGTTCACGTCATATTTCATATCCGAATGCTTTTGAACTTGTTGCTAAGCGTAATGAGAAGAAAGACATGCTAGCCGAAGAAATGCGGAAGCTTTATGTAGCCTTGACGAGGGCTGAGCAACAATTAGTTTTGGTTGGCATGGTAAAAGATTTTGATAAGGCTTTGGAAAAATGGCAAACGTCTTTAAGTAATCAAGAAGTATTATCGGCAAATGGCCGACTAAAAGCACAGTCAATTCTAGATTGGATTGGACCAGCTTTGTTACGCCATCACGATTTTGACAAAGTAAATGAAACAGTTCATGTAGAAGATTATTTACCGACAGGGCATACCCATTTTAAAGTAGCTGTTCGCAACCAAGCTGAGACGGTTGATTTACGAAATTACTGGATTAACCAAATTGGACAAAGCAAACAGGAAGAAACACAGACAGATTTATTTGCGATAGAAGCACTTTTTGCAGATAATCAAGCACCTCAAAATGAGGTGACCATTGATTTGCCACCAGTCACGATTGATTATGCTTATCAATCAGCGACAAAAACGACCTCTTACCAATCAGTTTCTGAATTGAAACGAATGTTACAGGATCCGGATGAAGCGTATCTGCAAACGTGGTCGAAGGGCAATCAAAATGTTTTGACACAGACTTTCCGATATACGGAAGATGATTATGACCAACCGAAATTTATGCAAATTGCTCAAGCTGTTTCGCCAATGGCCATTGGTTCAGCATCTCATCTATTAATGCAGAAAATTGATTTAAATAGTGCCTTGCAAGAAGCTGATTTCAGAGATTTATTTGACCATTTAGTTGAAAATCAAATACTCGATCAACAGTTGTGGCCACATTTAAAAATAGCTCAATTGGTGGCATTCTTTGATACACCAATCGGTAAAGAGATTTTGAAATATAAAACAAAACTTTACCGAGAAGAAACATTTTCCCTAGCTATGCTTGGCTCAGAAATATTTAAAGATATGACGAGTGAGGACGATTTACTAGTCCATGGTACAATTGACGGGTTTATACTATTCGATCAAGAGATTTATTTATATGACTTCAAAACGGACCGAGTAGCCTATCTAAATGACCAACAACAAGAGGAAATCTTATTGAATCGTTATCAAGCGCAAATGGATTTATACGCCAAAGCCCTCGAAACAATTTGGCATCGACCTGTTACCAGGAAAATGATTATTTCTTTAGATACACTAAAAACATTTTTTGTCTAAAAAGACTTGCAAAAATATTACGAGTGATGCTATAATATCTCTTGTAATATTTTTGCCTGCGGGTGTAGTTTAATGGTAAAACCATAGCCTTCCAAGCTATCGTCGCGAGTTCGATTCTCGTCACCCGCTTAAATTTTTCAATATTTGCCGAAAAATCGGTTATAATAAGTGGGACGGTGGTCTCACTTTTTTTATTCTAAAGATCGCTGTATTGCAAAGGAAAGTGAGCTTTTATTCATGGGGAAATTTTATGCAGTAAAAAGGGACGCCAACCCGGTATCTATACCACCTGGCCTGATTGTCAAAAACAAGTATCCGGATTTTCTGGTGCTATATACAAATCTTTTACCAGTAAGGCTGAGGCTGAAGCTTTCATGGGCAAGGCAAGTGCACCTAATGCACCTATCAAAGCGAATCAGGGTCAAGAAATTCGGTGGTTACTTGACAGCAATGCGGTTCGCCTCGATGATAAAGTATCCATGTCTGTTTATGTAGATGGTTCTTTTGACAAGCATTCAGGTTACTTTGGTTACGGTGGGGTAGTCCTATATCAAGGACAAGTCTCTAAGTATAAGGGCGGTCGTAATACGGCAGATTTAGCAAAAATGCGAAATGTGGCTGGTGAAATTATTGCTGCAATGCAAGCTGTTAAAATTGCACTTGAGGCGAATGCGAAACAAGTAGTCATTTTTCATGATTATATGGGCATTGCAGAATGGGCATTGGGCACTTGGCAAGCAAAAAATACCTATACACAGGAATATCATGATTTTATGCAAGCTAAAGGCAAAGAAATTACAATAGGTTTTAGTAAAGTAGCGGCCCATACAGGAAACACCTATAATGAAATGGCTGATCAGTTAGCCAAGTCAGGTATTCAAGAAGCGAAGCAGGCAAATAGATAAGGTACAGTGTGAAGTGCATGGATGCAAGAATGAATAGGAGGACCTATGTTTTTATATTATATTTTAATCGCAATTATTGTGGGCATTGACCAATTCGTAAAAAATTGGACGGTAGCTAATTTAAACTTACTAGAAGCAAAGGAAGTAATTCCAGGATTGCTATCATTATTCTACTTACAAAATGATGGTGCTGCCTGGGGGATTTTCTCTGGTCAAATGTGGTTATTTTACCTGATAACTTTAGTGGTAGTAGGTGTATTATTTTACATGTTGCATAAAGAAGGGAAAGATTCACGTTTGCTATCTATCGGTTTGTCCTTCATGATAGGTGGGGCGCTAGGCAACTTCATTGACCGCCTACATTTATCATATGTAGTGGATATGTTTAAACTAGATTTTATCAATTTCCCAATCTTCAATGTTGCCGACGTGGCCTTAACGATTGGTGTTATTATAATGCTGATTTATATGTTGGTAACACCCGAAGAAAAGATGAAAACTGATAACAAATAAACGATATAAGCAAAAAGAAGAGGTGATGTCATTTTGACAGAAACAAATGAAATGAAGTTTGAATTTGATTTTCAAGCAGATGAAAGTGTACGAGTTGACCAATTTGTAACCGAAAAATTTACGAGAGAAAGTCGTACGACCATCAAAAAATGGATCAAAGATAAATTGGTAACAGTAAATGGTAAGGTTGCTAAAGCATCATTACCTTTGGTTAAAGGGGACAAAGTGGTTGTCCAAAAACCAGATTTGGTTGACGAAGCAGACTTTATTCCAGACCCAGAAAAAATGGATTTGGATATTGTGTTTGAGGATGAGCATATTTTAGTGGTAAATAAACCAGTAAACCTAGTTGTACATCCGTCAGTAAATCATCGTACCCATACTTTGGTAAATGGCTTGTTATACCATGTGCAAAAAAATGGATCACAACTTGCTATTGGCCGGGAATCCTATCGTCCGGGTATCGTACATCGTTTAGATAAAGATACAACAGGGCTTTTAGTAGTGGCTAAGTCACAAGTTGCGCTTGAAAAATTAATTGAACAAGTCGCAAATCACGAAATGAAACGTATTTATTCTGGCTTAGTTTATGGTGAAATTTTTGAAGCTGGCGGAACTGTAAATGTGCCAATTCGCCGTCATGAAAAAGATCGTTTAAAATTTGAAGCGAATGAAAATGGCCGTCATGCTGTGACACATTTTTCTGTGAAACATCGTTACGTTGGCTATACCTTGGTCAATTTCCAATTAGAAACAGGTAGAACGCATCAAATTCGGGTACATGCCCAATTTATGGGGCATCCAATTGTAGATGATCAGTTATATGCACGTCAGTATAAAGAACGCTTTTTTGATGATGAAGGGCAATTATTACATGCACATCATTTAGAATTGACACACCCAGTTACCGGTGAACATATGGCATTTGATGCACCAATTCCTGAACATTTCCAAGCCGTTTTAGATGACCTCATCTGGAAACGTGCGTAATTTTTCGGAAAAGTTTTGCAAAAAAGGCTATACTTTAGTAAAATCAATTCTTGTAAGCGTATGAGAGGAGTGTAGATATTAATGAGTACAGGAGCTTGGATTCTGATTGTAATCGTCGCAGCTATTCTAGGTGCGGTCGGTGGATTCTTCATTGCACGTAAATATATGGTGAACTATTTTGAAGAAAACCCACCAATTTCTGACGACATGATTCGTTCAATGATGTTGTCTATGGGACAAAAACCATCTGAAAAACGTGTTCGTCAAATTACACAATCAATGAAAAAATCATCTAGAAAATCTAAATAATTAGTAACAAAGTTAGCTTATGTTACTAAATAAGGAATAGCCTCCGTAAAGAATCATTTTTACGGAGGCTGTTTACGTGTAATCTATCAAAATGAGAGGGTTTATTTTCGCATTTAGCAACAATTTGTTACATAATAAATAGGCTATGTGCAAATAGGAGGGAAGAAATGTTTTCAATATTTAAAAAATTGGGTTGGTTTTTCAGATTACGCTGGAAAAGTTATGCCTTTGGTGTTGTAGCTTTAATTGCCTGTTCAATTTTGTCAGCGATTACCCCTAAAATTGTAGGGAATATGGTTGATCAAATTGCACGAGGAACATTAACTTGGCAATTATTGATTACACAAACAGGCTTGATTTTATTATTTGCTTTAATGATGTATGCCTTACGCTACGGTTGGCGAACAGCTATATTTGGCAATTCAACATTGTTAGAATCTATTTTACGAAATCGATTATTTAATCATTTCACAAAAATGGATGCAAGTTTTTATCATACATATCGAACGGGTGATTTGATGGCGCATGCGACGAATGACTTAGCAGCCTTGCGATTCGTTGCCGGGGGAGGTATTTTAACCCTGACAGATTCAATTTCAATTTCAATCGTTACTTTGTTCTCAATGACTTTCTTAATCGATTGGCAATTAACCTTAGTCACAATTTTGCCGTTTCCTTTATTAATTATCGCTGCGAGTGTATTAGGTAAGATAATTAATACACGTTTTCGTAAATCCTTAGAGGCATTTTCAGGTATGAATGATGAAGTGCAAGAAAATGTGGCAGGGATGAAAGTGATCAAAACGTTTGGAGAAGAAGAAGAATACTATCAAGACTTCGTAAAAAAAACAGACGAAGTAGTCGAAAAGAATAGACAAGTATATGTAGCGGATGCTGCATATTCACCCGTCATTGAAATTATTGTTGGTTTCGCATACGTGCTGACTATTTTCTTTGGTACCTATTTCATTCAAACGGGACGGATCACAATCGGTGATTTGATTGCCTATATTTCATACCTATCCATGATGGTTTGGCCTTTAATTGCTGTTGGACATTTGGTGAATACCTTGGAACGTGGGAATGCATCATGGGACCGTGTGAAAGAGTTGTTAGATGAAACCGCGGCTATTGTTGAGGTTGATCAAGCCATTACGGAACCAATTCACGGTGATATCCATTTTGATATAAAATCTTTTGCATATCCAGATGATAACCAAGTCAAATTGTTCGATGTTGCCTTTGATGTAAAGGCTGGAAATATGTTGGGTGTAGTTGGTCGAACTGGCTCAAGTAAAACAACCATCTTCAAATTATTGCTTCGAGATTATGACCAATATGATGGTGTCATTAGCTATGATGGTAAAGATATTAAAGATTTCTCTTTACTGACCTTATCCAATGCTTTTGGCTATGTGCCTCAAACGAATTTCCTTTTCTCAAATACAATCATTGAAAATATTCGCTTTGGTAATCCTTCACTTTCAGATGAAGAGGTTTATTATTATGCAAAAATAGCAGATATCCACGATGATATTATGGCATTCCCTGAGGGCTATCAGACAGAGGTCGGTGAACGAGGCGTTTCACTATCTGGTGGTCAAAAACAACGGATTGCAATCGCACGTGCCTTAGCTGTTGATCCGGAATATTTAATTTTAGATGATTCTTTATCGGCAGTAGATGCACAGACTGAAGAAACGATTTTAAATAATTTGCGCCAAGCACGAGCAAATAAGACGACAATTGTTGCTGCACAAAGATTGTCTTCAGTGATGAATGCAGAAGAAATTATCGTCATGGATAAGGGGAAAATAGTTGAACGTGGTCGTCATCATGAATTAGTTGTAATGGATGGATGGTATGCCCATACCTACAATCAACAACAACTACAAAAGAAAATAATAGAGGGAGGTGACGTAGATGGAAATGAATAATAAAACAAAATTTTCTTTGTCTGAACAAGGACAGATTTTTAAAAGTATTATGACTTTTGCTAAACCATATTGGAAGGAATTTGCCTTTGCCTTTGTGGCAACAGCCATTGTTTCATCTATCGCTGCCTATCTACCTGTTGTGCTTCAAAGATATATTGATGACGTGCTAAGTACAGATTCTGCAACATTGCTAATTACTTTTAGAGTAGCGCTTTTATATTTGAGTTTAACTATTGTAAAGGCAATCACATATTATTGTAGGGATTATGTTTTTAAATTAGCTTCAGAGAAAACCGTCGCCCATATGCGAAATACTGTTTATCATAAGGTAGTTCACTTAGGTATGCGGTATTTTGATCAAACACCAAATGGATCAGTAGTATCTCGAGTAACCAATGATACTGAGACAATTAAAGAGTTCTGGCAAGTTTTCTTGGCGTTCTTTGATGGCTTATTGAATATCATGACAATTACTATCGCTATGTATTCTTTAAATGCGAGATTAGCTACTATATTTATTTGTTTTATTCCAATTATGATGTTGCTGATATACATTTATCAACGACAATCCACTTATATTTATGGCCGTATGCGCGCTGCCTTATCTTCTTTGAATGCTAAATTGTCAGAATCGATTACAGGTATGTCAATTATTCAAAATTTTGGCCAAGAAAAACGTGTGATGGCAGAATTTGATGAAGTGAACCAACGTTATGTTGTGGCTCGAAATGCCATGTTCAAAATGAATGCCTTGTTATTGATGCCAGCGATTAACGTCCTTGAAGCAATTGCGTTAGTCATTGTTTTGTACATTTTTGGTTTCCAGAATCTACAAGGTATGGTAATCGATATTGGTATCTTGTACGCTTTTACATCATATGCAACTTCATTCTTCCAACCAATGGGACAAATGATGGATTCCTTATCCATTTTCCAAGATGGTATGGTTTCTGGTGCTCGAATTAATGCTTTATTAAATAATCCAGAAATGGCACCAAGTTCTAGTGAAAATGCTGAAGGTCGTGTAACAGAAGGTCATATTGAAATTAAAGATTTATCTTTTTCATATGACGATAAGAAACAGGTTTTACATGATATCAATTTAGACATTAAACCTGGTCAAACAGTTGCCTTTGTTGGGCAAACAGGTTCAGGTAAGTCATCCATTATTAATGTATTAATGCGTTTCTACGAATTCAATCGTGGTCAAATTTATATTGATGGAAAATCAATCAAAGATATGCCAATTGAACAATTGCGTCAAGATATTGGCTTAGTCCTTCAAGATTCCTTCATGTTCTATGGCGATATTGCACAAAATATACGTTTACATGGTGACTACTCCGACGATTTAGTTGGATTAGCTGCAAAATTTGTAAAAGCTGATGATTTCATTGAAAGTTTAGAAGATGGCTACCATGCCAAGGTGATCGAAGGGGGAGCGGCTTTTTCAACAGGGCAAAAGCAATTACTTTCGTTTGCACGAACTATCTTGCGCGAACCTAAAATCCTAATTTTAGATGAAGCTACTGCTAATATCGACACAGAAACTGAGCAAAAGATTCAAACTGGTTTAGCAAATATGCGATTAGGGCGGACAACCATTATCATTGCACACAGATTATCTACGATTAAGGATGCAGATCAAATAGTGGTCTTGAAACAAGGACGTATTATTGAACAAGGTAACCATGAGAGCTTGATTGAAAAGGGCGGTACATACTATAATATGTATCAACTGCAAACATATTCAGAATCACATCAAGAATTAGATGAAGGGGAAATCGATGCTTTATAAGACTTTACTCGGTATCATTGCGTTTATTATTCGCGTAGTGAATGGTCCAACGCATTATGAATACGATGAGGACTTCGATCCAAATAAATCTTACGTGGTTATTGGCCCTCACCGTTCGTTATTAGACCCAATTTTTGTAGCAATGGCATTACGACCAACACAAATCGCATTTATTGCGAAGAAAGAATTACTAGCCAATAAATTTTTAACCTGGTTTTTCACGAACATCAATATTATTCCAGTGGACCGTGATAATCCAGGTCCATCAACTATTAAAGATGCAGTACGTACACTGAAAGAAGGGAACAAGTATGTGGGGATTTTCCCAACAGGTTCTCGCTATTCAGACGAAATCAAACCTGGCGCTGTATCTATTGCCAATATGGGCAAAGTAGAACTTTTACCAGTTAATTACCAAGGTCCAATCGACATTAAGGGGATATTTTCTTGGAAAAAAGAACATCGTGCAAAAGTTCGGGTAGGAAAACCAATTCAATTGCCAGATGTGAAACGACTTTCTGAAACAGATACTAAGGCGGTTCATCAGGCAATGCAAGATGCTTTTAATGAAAATGATCGAATCTTAGACCCAGGTTATCATTATGATATGGCAGTAGCGATTGCTAAACGTGATGCGAAAAAAGCAAAAAAGAATCAGTAGTATCTGATTAAAACGTATGAGAAAGAGGAGCTTTATGCAAACGAATTTTTGGAAACGTGTTGGCTTACAAACAATCGATAATATCAAATTATACTTTGCTGCGGAATTAAAACTCCTTATTTTTACAATTTTGATACATGGATTAGCCTTTTGGTCTTTACACATTACAAACGCTTGGTTAATAGCCGTAGGGATTAGTTTAGTGGCACTTTTACCCGTTGTGGGTGCAGGCATCGTCTTTATTCCTTGGATTTTAATCGAGTGGTTACAAGGCGATGTTCAATTGGGTTGGTGGCTATTTGCACTATACATTGGTGTAGAGATTGCTAAAGAAATTATCCAACCAGTTTTAATTGGAAAAGATTTAAAAATCCCATTCTGGTTACCTATCGTCGTAACTATGCTAGCAACAATGATATTCAATCTTTTTGGTGTTATCGTTGCTAGCATCATTATCCCATTTATCGCTGCCTACCAACAAGTAAAAGCAGCAGATAAACTGCAAGATAATGATAAAATTTAATTTTAACTAATGAAGCCTTTTAGCAAAGACCAAAATATTTGGTGGATGCTAAAGGCTTTTTTGGTGGGGTGTCTAGGAGCTTTTATGACAGGTCACAGTTTCAGCATATGTGCTTGTATCTAATCGTCCATTAATATATGAATTTTTTCATAAGTTTGATATAATAAATTAATTAAGTAGCAACTGATTCAGAATTTTGGGGTGTATGATATGAAGTGGAGTATTCCAAGTAAGATAATCGAGCAAGGACGCGCTTTGGTGAGAGAAAACCGAGTGTTAAAAGTGGTGCCTGATGAGGAAAACACTGTTTGGCGTTCAGAAGTGCTTGATGATGACACTTATACCGTCATCTTAGATGGAACTGCTAAAGAAGAAGACGTCTGTCAATGTCAGGTATTCCAAAAGAAAGGTTACTGTGAACATACGGTAGCAGTAGAATTATTTTTACGAGAATTTGGTATGACGCGCGTTTTCAAATTTAATGAAGAATTAAAACGATATCCAGAAGTCGATGAAGATGCTGAATTACAAGTCAATGAAGTGATTGAAGGCTATTTAAATCTTCGTCAAGTAACGAAAGTGATTAAGAGAATGCCTCGTTCTAGCAAGGTTAAAGTCACTTTTGAAATTAACTTTGACGAAATTCGACCTTATATCATTTCATACGAAGATATTGCCTATTTGCGCATCCGTGTAGGGGTTAATAATTTGTATTACGTGACTGACCTTGATAAGTTCTTCCTAGCGGTTAGCCAACAAGCATTATACATTTTGCCAAACCGTGATCGAGAAGAAGTTTGGCTGTCACCATCTACGTTGAGTGACGAAACATATGCATATTTACTAGCTTTGGCAAAGGCATATCATTTGCGCAACAATTGGTTAATGATGGTTATGAATGCGCCTGAGAATAAGAAAAACAGTCAGCGTTTTTATTTATCTGGCCAAATGTTTAATCAATTGAAAGCTTTATATTTAGGTGAGAGTCGTTTAGATATTCGTTTCAAAATGGAAAATGGTGCTGTGAAACCACAATTTTCTAAAGACAAAGCGCTTATTTTTACCATGACAAAGGAAAATGAGTTATACACCATCGCTTGGGACCAAGATGCTAACTGGTTAGCCAATTATGGTCTTGTCTTACAAGATGAAACCTTCTATGAGACATCTACAGATCCAGCTTATTATGAAGATTTACATTATCTGCAAGGCTTCTTTGCTGAGAATGATTACAAAATTTCATTACCACAAGAAGAAATGGCTTATTTCATTAGTTTATTTGGTCATTTCTTAACACAATTTAGTGAGTTAGAAAACTTGAATAGCTTCTTCGATTTAATTCAAGAGGATTTACAAGTGCAAATTACATTAGATGTTGAAGGCACTAGTTTAATGATTACCCCTGAATACGCGTATGGGGATTATTTAATTTCAGATGATGCCGAGCGTCAGGTATTACCAGATGAGGAATTTGTGCTAGTTAGGGATTTCTCACAAGAAGTTTCTGTCGAAAATACGTTGAAATCAATTGGCTTTGCACCACACAAAGGATCCTTTGTCCAAAAATTTGATAATTTGACCGATGTAATGTCAAACTTAGAAAACTTCGCCCATTTGTTTGCGGGTCAATGGCAGCTACAATATGGTCGTTTTGTAAGAAGTGTTTATGACAATAAAGTAAACGCTACGGTAAAAATGACGCCAAGTGATGGTAGCCGCTTCCTAGCTGTGGATTTTGAAATGTCAGACGTGGAGCCTGTCGAAATTAACCGTATTTTGAATGCTATCATGGAAAACGAATCTTATATCCGTTTACGCGATGGCCGAATCATTGATGTGCAAAACACAATGGACGAAGATCAAAAGAAAATGCTACAACAAATTCAAAACGCCAATAATGATTGGGAAAATGGTGACGTGGTACCTATCTTCCAAACCCTACGTTTCCAAACCTTAGTGGACGGGAATGAAGTTTTTGAAGAATTCTATGACGATATCGTACATGCTAAAGATAAACCTTTTACACCATCACCTAATCTAAAAGCAACCCTATCTGATTATCAAGAAACGGCTGTGAAGTGGTTCCGTGGCTTAGCTAAATATCAATTGGGTGGTTTACTAGCCGATGAAATGGGGCTTGGTAAAACAGTTCAGACGATTTCATTTATTATTGATTACATCGAGAATAACCCACATGAAAAATCACTTGTACTTGCACCAGCCTCTGTTCTCTATAACTGGGCACATGAGTTTCAACGCTTCACACCGTCAGTAAAAGTGGCCGTTGTTGACGGTACAATCGAAGAACGAGAACTAATTCGTAACGATAATACTGTAGATGTGTGGTTAACTTCATATCAATCATATCGAAATGACCAAGAAGCCTATCAAAAAGTGAATTTAGATATTTTGGTATTAGATGAAGCGCAAGCTATCAAAAATGATAATACAATTCTATACCGTTCTGTGAAAAAACAGGTTGCTAGTATGCGTATTGGACTGTCAGGTACACCGATGGAAAATAATTTAAATGAATTCTGGTCGTTAATGCAAATTATCGTTCCCGGTTTATTGCCAAATAAACATGAATTCCAAAAATTGTCTGTAGGGGAAATTGCAAGAATTGCCAGTCCATTTGTACTAAGACGTACTAAGAACGATGTCGCATTGCAATTACCAAGTAAGACGGTTACTGATCGCTTTGGTGTCTTGGACCCAGAACAAAAAAATATCTATCTTGCTTACTTGAAGAAAATTCAAGATCAACTCAACAACGATTCATCAAATGCAGGTCAAATGCATATGGAATTGTTAGCTGGCATTACGCGCCTTCGTCAAATTTGTTGTCATCCACGATTGGTGAAGCATGATTACAAAGGTCTTTCAGGAAAATTTGAATACTTCAAAGTCATGTTAAAACGAGCCCTAGAAGCTAATCGTAAAATTCTAATCTTCTCTCAATTTACGTCAATGCTAGATCTTATGGCGGAGTACCTTGCTGAGGAAGGCATTGATTACTACATGATGACAGGACAAACAAATAAAAAAGTTCGTCAAAACCAAGTAGATGAATTTAACGAAGGTAGCAAGTCAGTCTTCTTAATCTCATTACGAGCTGGTGGAGTGGGGATTAACCTTACTGGTGCGGATACCATTTTCCTTTATGATTTATGGTGGAATCCAGCAGTTGAAGCACAGGCAATTGGTCGTGCGCACCGTATCGGTCAAGAGAACGATGTTGAAGTTGTTCGCTTTATTACCGAGGGTACAATTGAGCAAAGAATTGCTGAACTACAGGAAGAAAAACGTTACTTATTTGAACAATTGTTTGATGATGCGGGCGATGCCGGCCGTCAAAACTTAAGCCTAGATGATTTGAAGTACATCTTGGGCGTTTCACAGGCATTATAAGCAGCAAAAAGGTTGGGCAGATATGCTCAACCTTTTTGTATGAATAGAAAAAAATATGAGCTGGATGTATTGAATTACTTTTGTCACACGCTACAAAAAATAATGCTTGTAAAGACAGTAAAAAGGTGGTAATATGTCATAGTGTCATTTGACACATATTTCACACTTTGTGAATGGAATCGCGTGGTGCTAGGATTTCTAGTGGCGAGTCTTTGAAGCAGAGGCGGAAAAATTTAAAAACCAAATGGAGGAATTCACATGCCAGTTATTAGCATGAAACAATTATTAGAAGCTGGTGTTCATTTCGGACATCAAACACGTCGTTGGAACCCTAAAATGGATAAATACATCTTTACAGAACGTAATGGTATTTACATCATTGACTTACAAAAAACTGTTAAATTAGTTGACCAAGCATACAACGCTATGCGTGAATTAGCTAGTGGAGACGGTATCGCATTATTCGTAGGTACTAAAAAACAAGCACAAGATTCAATCGCTGACGAAGCAACTCGTGCAGGTCAATACTACGTTAATCACCGTTGGTTAGGTGGTACTTTAACTAACTGGGAAACAATCCAAAAACGTATCAAACATTTAAAACATATTAAAGAAATGGAAGTTGACGGTACTTTTGACGTTCTTCCTAAAAAAGAAGTTGTAGGCTTATTAAAAGAAAAAGAACGTCTAGAAAAATTCTTAGGCGGTATCGAAGATATGCCTCGCATCCCAGATGTTATGTTTGTTGTTGACCCTCGCAAAGAAAAAATTGCGATCCAAGAAGCACACAAATTAAACATCCCAGTTATCGCTATGGTTGATACTAACTGTGACCCTGATGAAGTAGATTTCGTTATTCCTTCAAACGATGACGCAATCCGTGCAATCAAATTGATCACTGGTGGTATGGCTGAAGCAATTCTTGAAGCAAAACAAGGTTCTCAAGAAGCTCCTGAAGCAGAAGTAACTGCTGAAGACTTCAAAGGTGACGAAGTTTTAGACGAGGTTGCTGAATAAGCATTGCTATAGTTGAAGACATCTTCAATTAGTAGTAGAATAAATACAGTAGATGGCTGTCTGATTAAGTTTGTCTAAGCTATATTTGGCTTTCCTTCTTAGTTTAGATGGCCTTTTTTGAAAGAATGCATGCATTAGGAGGAAGAATTTAAATGGCAATTACTGCAAAACAAGTTAAAGAATTACGCGACCGTACAGGTGTAGGTATGATGGACGCTAAAAAAGCGTTAGTAGAAACTGATGGTGATATGGAAAAAGCCGTAGATTTCCTACGTGAAAAAGGTATCTCTAAAGCAGCTAAAAAAGCTGATCGTATCGCAGCAGAAGGTTTAACTAAAGCTGTTGTTCGCGGAAACGAAGCTGTAATTGTAGAAATTAACTCTGAAACTGACTTCGTTGCTCGTAACGAACAATTCATTAACTTAATTGATACAGTTGCTTTTGCGTTAATCGACCAAAAACCTGCTACAGTTGAAGCTGCATTAACAGATGTAACTATCGAAGGTAAAGACTTAGATACATACATCAAAGAAAAAGCTGCAATCATCGGAGAAAAAATCTCTTTACGTCGCTTTGAAGTAGTTTCTAAAACTGATAGCCAAGAATTTGGTACATATTCTCACCAAGGTGGACGTATTTCAGTTTTAACTTTAATTGAAGGTAATAACCCAGAATTCGCTGGCATGGTAGCTATGCACATCGGTGGTATGAAACCTCAATACCTAAACGAAGATGCAGTACCAGCTGAAGTTTACGAACATGAAAAAGCTGTTCTAACTGAACAATCATTAAATGAAGGTAAACCAGCTGCAATCGTTGAAAAAATGATTACTGGTCGTTTACGTAAATTCTTCGCAGAAATCTGCTTAGTAGATCAAAAATACTTATTAGATGACAGCAAAACTGTTGCAGAAGTTGCAAAAGAAAACAATGCTGAAGTTAAAGGTTTCTTCCGTTATGAAGTCGGCGAAGGTATTGAAAAACGCCAAAACGACTTTGCTAGTGAAGTAGCTTCACAAATGGGTAAATAATCAAAAAACATCCCGAAATAACACTTTTTTGAATTTACTCAGTAAGAAGAAGTAATTTAGTGGGAATTTAAAAAGGTTGGGAAAGGTTTCTTTCTCAACCTTTTTAGTAAGGAGAACAAAATGACTCAACCTAAATATAAACGTATTGTTTTAAAACTTTCAGGTGAAGCTTTATCTGGAAACAATGGCTTTGGTATTGATCCAGAAACAATGAAAGGTATTGCTAAAGAAATCAAAGAGGTACATCGCTTAGGTGTCCAAATTTCTATCGTTGTAGGTGGCGGTAACATCTGGCGCGGTAAAACTGGTGAAGAGATGGGCATGGAACGCGCACAGGCAGACTACATGGGTATGCTTGCAACTATCATGAATGCATTAGGCTTACAAGATGTGTTAGAAAACATTGGTGTACCAACACGTGTTCAAACATCAATTGAAATGCGCCAAATTGCAGAACCATATATCCGTCGTCGTGCAGAACGTCATTTGGAAAAAGGTCGTGTGGTTATTTTTGCTGGTGGTACTGGTAACCCATACTTCTCAACAGATACAACGGCTTCATTACGTGCAGCAGAAATTAATGCTGATGTTATCTTAATGGCTAAGAATGGCGTTGACGGGGTTTATAATGATGATCCTCGTAAGAACGCAGAAGCTGTTAAATATGAAAAATTATCACATTTAGATGTAATCAACCAAAACTTGCAAGTTATGGATACAACTGCTTCATCATTAAGCATGGATAACGATATTCCATTAGTAGTCTTCAACTTAAATGAAGAAGGAAATATTCGTCGCGTAGTGCTAGGTGAAGAAATCGGTACCACAATCGAAGGGTAAGGGAGTTAGAAAAATGGCTATTGATACTTTATTAAAAGACACTAAAGATCGTATGCATAAATCTGAAGAAGCATTTTCTCGTACATTAGGCCGCATCCGTGCAGGTGTTGCGAATGCATCTTTATTAGATGGTATTACTGTTGAATACTACGGTGTGCCAACTGACTTACGTCAATTAGCAACAGTCACTATTCCAGAAGCAAGAATGTTACAAATTTCGCCATATGATAAATCATCATTGAACGATATTGATCGCGCATTACAACAATCAGATTTAGGTATTCCACCTACAAATGATGGTACTGTAATCCGTTTAATTATTCCTGCTTTAACACAAGAGCGTCGTAAAGAGTTAACCAAAACAGTTGGTAAAGACTTAGAAGATGCAAAAATTGCTATTCGTAACATCCGTCGTGACGCGATTGATGAGCGAAAAAAGCTGAAAAGAATAAAGAAATCACTGAAGATGATGTTCGTACATACGAAAGTGATATTCAAGATTTAACAAACGCTTCAATTAAAAATGTTGAAGCACTTGCAGCTGAAAAAGAAAAAGAAATCATGAACGTTTAATCGTTCAACGATTTCATTATCCAGACATAGTAAAAGCCCCTGAGACAATATTGAGTCTCAGGGGCTTTTTTGCATGCTTGCGGTGAATATGGCATTTACTAATCATAATTTTTAGATAAACGAATTTGGAAACGTACCCCTTGAGGAGATAGGTCATGGACACTAATTTGTCCTTGATGGGCTTCGATAATTTGTTTGGCAATCGCTAAACCCAAACCATATCCTCCGGTATCACTAGCTCGCGAATGATCGTCCCGGTAGAACCGTTCAAATATCCTTTCTTTATCATCATCAGTGATATTGGCACCAGTATTTTCTACTTCAATGTACCAATGTTTATTGGTCGTGCGTGAAGAGATATGGATTCGATCACCAGACTCAGTATATTTTAGGGCATTATCTAGAAGGATAATCACAACTTGGCGTAATTTTTTTTTGGTCGATTTTCACAATTGCCCTTGCGTCATTGCTAGTGGTTAAAGTTTTATCGGCAACTTTTGCTAATTCAAAAAAATGGCTTGGTGACTTCATTTATAAATGGTCCTATGTCAGTCAATGCCAGGTCTAGGGTTTGTTCATTGGCATCACTTCTAGCGATTGTCAGCAAATCTGTTGTTAACCCTGTAAGCCTACGTGTTTCATTTAAGGCTTGTGCGATATTTTCAGATTCATCAATAACAGTGTGATTTGGATGGGTAAACATATTCTCAAGACTATTTTGAATAATCGTCAATGGTGTCCGCAATTCATGAGAAGCATTTTCGACAAAAGCCTGTTGTTTGCGCCAGGCTTTCAGAATAGGTTTCATATTTTGTTGGGTCAGATAATAGGAAATAGCAATGGAAACTAACCAGAAGGAGACGAGGGATAAGATTAAAATGCGTTTAAAATTGCTGGTTGCGGATTCTATTTGGTTGGTATTCGCAAGTACAGTAACATAGCTTACCCCATTTGTATTGCCAGGTGCCTCAATCGTAATAGTTTGAAAATTTAAAATAGGTGAATTTCCGAAACATACAGGCAATGTAACATCGATTTCAAAACAAATAGAAGATGAAATCACTTGGTTATTCAAACAAAATAAAAATCTTCAACCTAAAGTGCTTATTGCTTATGACCGCGTATCGCTTTTTGATAAAGAAGACGGCGAATTTCGTGTAACCTTTGACCAAAACATTCGTTATCGTAATGATCACCTGGCATTAGTTCAGGGTGATGTCGGAGAACTAGTTGCACCAGGTTTGGGGATCTTAATGGAAGTGAAGGCACTAGGCGCCTATCCATTATGGTTCGTGGCATTGCTCGATAAATACCAAATCCGTAAATCAAGTTTCTCAAAATACGCCGAAACCTACGAACGTCACTTATTCAAACAGGAGGAAATCACACATGTTCACTAGTCTTTTTTCAGGAGATACTACCAATTTAGTTTTTAGCGATTTATTAGTTACAGCAATCACTTCCATGGTTTTAGGTATTCTGGTAGCCATTGTCTATATGTACAAAAATACCTACACTAAAAACTTTGTGATTACCTTAGCCGTTCAACCAATCTTAGTACAAACCGTCATTATGTTGGTAAATGGAAACTTGGGAACAGGGGTAGCCATCTTAGGTGCCTTCTCCCTAATTCGATTCCGATCAGTTCCAGGTGGATCCCGTGAAATTGCCTCTGTTTTTGGGCAATGGGTGTAGGATTAGCAACAGGTATGGGCTATGTGACTTATGTTTTTGTCTTCTCAGTTTTAGTCGCTATTTTTATACTAGCCCTATATACTTTACCGTTCGGTGAACATGTGAAAACAGCTGAGCGTGAGCTAAAAGTAACCATACCTGAAGACCTAGACTATCCAGATTTATTTGATGATATTTTTGAAAAATATACACAATCAGCCTCATTAGACAATGTTCGAACGACAACAATGGGTAGTTTATACGAGTTACGATACAAACTAATCTTAAAAGATATTACACAAGAAAAAGCTTTGATTGATGAAATCCGTGTTCGTAACGGGAATCTTCCAGTCATTTTAGGCAAAGTCGCAACAGCCGCTGATCAATTATAAATATCTCTTAAAGGAGCAAATAATATGAATATACATAAACAAACAGGAAAATTATTGATGCCAATTTTGGTATCAGGTCTCTTGCTAGGTGCTTGTAGTCAAGTTGCTGAAAGCCAAGCATCGACAAGTACATCCACTTCAAGTGAAACGACAGCTGCCAGTGCAAGTTCTGCAACGGATACCAGCAGTGATACAACTACTTCAAATTATGGCACGTATGAAGAAGAGGATTTAGAAACCACTTACGATGAATCAGAAGCAGTGACAATCACCTTATCAGATGATGGTACAGAAGCCAGTGATGGTGTAACCGTCGATGACTCAACCGTAACGATTAAGCAGGCTGGTACATATGTTATCAATGGTTCACTTACTGATGGTCAATTACAAGTTTCTGTGGGTGCAGAAGATAAAGTTCATATTATTTTAAATGGTGTGACAATCAATAATAATGACGGAGCGGCTATTAATATTACAGAAGGTGAAAAAGTAATCACAACCCTGGCATCCGGAACAGTCAATACGTTAACCGATGGCTCAAATTATACATTAGCAACTGATGAAACAGAACCAGATGCAACATTCTACTCCAAAGCAGATTTAGTCATCAATGGAGACGGGAAATTGGTGATTGAGGGTAACTATTCAAACGGTATTCGTTCAAAAGATGATTTAATACTAGTTTCGGGTGAATATGATATTACAGCAGTGAACAATGGTATTAAGGCCAAAGATAATTTATCAATTTTAGATGGTACATTCACGGTTACAACTAGTGAAGGTGACGGTTTACAAGCAGATAATGAAGACGAAGCGGATTTAGGTAATATCTATATAGATGGGGGTACGTATACAATAAACACTGGCCGCGATGGGTTACAAGCTGTTAGCAATTTAATGGTTCAAAATGCTGATATGACAATCACAACAGCTGATGGTGCAAATTCAACTTCGATTGATACTGCGGAATCATATAAAGGCTTGAAAGCTATAAGTGCAATTGAAATTGCTTCCGGTAATATCACGATAGATTCAGCTGACGATGCTATTAATACAAATGGAACGGTTAGCGTGTTAGGTGGAACAATAGATTCAGCTGACGATGCTATTAATACAAATGGAACGGTTAGCGTGTTAGGTGGAACAATTACAGCAACATCTGGTGATGATGGTATGCACGCAGATACCAACCTTAGCATTGCAGGCGGTACGATAGATATTCAACAATCTTATGAAGGGTTAGAATCTTCAATCATCGATATTGCAGGTGGTGAAATCAATGTTGTAGCAAGCGATGACGGCTTAAATGCAGGTGGTGGATCAGATACCGAAACGACTACAGGAACCTTTGGCGCAGATAGCTTTGGCGGTGGTCAAATGGGTGGCGGCATGGAAGCTGATGAATCCAAGGAATTGAACATTAGTGGTGGTAGCTTAATTGTAGACGCAGAAGGTGATGGACTTGATTCAAATGGTACCATTACCATGACAGATGGGTTAGTCATTGTAAATGGTACAACAAGCGGGGGTAATGGTTCATTAGATTATGGTTCATCATTTGACTTAAGTGGTGGTACGTTGATTGCAACAGGTACCTCAGATATGGCTAAAAATGCATCAACATCTACGCAAACTTCGGTTGGTATCACCTATGATACAGAACAAGAAGCAAACACATTAGTGAGTCTAGTGGACGGAGATGGTAATACAGTATTCTCATTTAGTCCAACAAAAACCTATAGCCATATTGTCATTTCAACAGCTGATTTAGCAACAGGAGATTACACATTAATATCAGGTGGTACGAATGACGGAACAGAAGCAAATGGCTACTATACAGATGGTAGTGTAAGTGGTGGTACAGAATTAGCGACCTTAAGTATTACTGATACTATTACCAACTTAACTTCAACAGGTGAAACGGCCACTGCCACAGGCATGATGGGTGGTGGCGCACCTCAATTTTAATTAATAAATAATCGATCAATTTCTACGTGACAGCAGGCTTGACCACCTGCTGTTTTTTGTCGTTTTCATTAATATGCACGTTAGCAACATGAATATTATCCTAAGAACAGGGGATTAGTATAGGTTTTTGCCCTTATTTTTGTTACAATTATTGAGAATGATAAATGGAGGTTCGAAATGGTAGAAGAACGAAAATATGATCCATCTTTACCTGTACCTAAACATGTAGCTGTCATAATGGATGGCAATGGGCGTTGGGCTCAAGAACGTGGGTTAAAACGTACTGATGGACATTCAGAGGGCTTGAAAGCCTTAAAACGTGTTGTGATTGCGGCACATAAAATGGGGATTAAAGTATTAACTGCTTATGCTTTTTCAACTGAAAATTGGAAACGCCCACTATCTGAAGTCAATTATTTGATGAGTTTACCCAAAGTATTAAACGATGAGATTTTACCGGATTTAATTGAAAATAATGTACAAGTTCGCCTTAGTGGTTCTTTTGACCAAGTACCAATGGGCACCAAAAAGTATATCCAAAATGCAATGGATCAAACAAAACATAATACAGGTTTGATTTTAAATATTGCGTTCAACTATGGGTCACGTGACGAAATCACTAAGGGTGTGCGGGAAATTGCGCAAGCGGTTGTCGATGGTGAATTGCGGGTGAAGGATATCAACGAAGATACGATTTCAAATCACTTATATACAGCCCAACTAGGTGAGTTTGCAGATCCAGATTTGATGATTCGTTCAAGTGGTGAGGTTCGACTATCTAACTATTTATTATGGCAATTGGCCTATAGTGAAATGATTTTTACCGATACGAAATGGCCAGATTTTGATGAAGCAGTCATGCAAGCATGTATCGGCGAATTCCAACATCGGAATCGTCGTTTTGGAAAAATAGACGTATAACAGAAAGAGGGATTTTTATGACACAAAGAGTGATCACAGCCGTTGTGGCGCTATCAGTTTTCATCCCCCTTTTATTAATTGGTGGACACCCATTTGATTTAATGATCGCAATCATTGCTGTGATTGCTTTTCGTGAAATTTTGCAGATGGCTCATATTCCATTCTTTTCTTGGCAAGGGATTGTGGGTGTATTGACAATGGCATTTCAATTATTGCCATCATACTATCTTGCACTATTTCCTCAAGATATAGATTTTATGACCTTGTATTTTGCGGGTGTGGCGATTTTGTTAATGATAATGGTTTTTAAACCAGAAACCTTGAACTTTGAAAAGGTTGGTATTATCAGCCTGGCCGCAGTCTATGTCGGACGGGGTTTCCATTTATTAATTGAAACGCGCATTTTAGGTTTGTTACCAGTACTGTATATCTTGTTGATTATCTGGGGTAATGATACCTTTGCTTATCTGGTTGGCCGTCGAATTGGGCGTACGCCACTAGCACCTAAAATTTCACCCAACAAAACGATTGAAGGTTCAGTAGGGGGCATTGTCGGCGCTTTTGTTTGCACAAGTATTGTGTTATACTTCAGCAACCCATTTGGCCTATCTATATTTGATAACGTCGTTTTAGCTATTGTATTAGGTTTAACCGGACAATTAGGTGATTTGGTTGAATCAGCTATTAAACGCCACTATCAAGTAAAAGATTCCGGTAATATTATGCCGGGACATGGTGGTTTCTTAGATAGATTTGATAGCCTATTATTAGTATTACCAATTTTTTATTTCCTCATTCCATTTTTAAGCAATTAGATAGGAGTAGCACATGACAAGTATCATCGCTTTCATACTTATTTTTTCAATTATTGTTATTGTCCATGAATTTGGTCATTATTATTTTGCAAAAAAAGCGGGCATCCTGGTGCGCGAATTCTCAATAGGTATGGGTCCAAAAATTTACCATTATGAAGCCGAAGAAACAACCTACACACTACGAATACTACCAATTGGTGGATACGTGCGTATGGCTGGTTTAGAAGAAATGGCCGATACCATCACTAAAGGTATGCAAGTTGTTATTGAACAAAATGAAGCTGGTATCGTACAAACAATTTCTCTTGAAAATGAGGGACAAAATTTTAATGGCTTACCACTTGAAGTATGGGAAGCAGATTTAGAAAATGAAATGTTCATTGAGGGAATTCCTTATGGCGGTTCTGATCGCGTGCGATATAGTGTATCGAAACAAGCAAATATTGTTGAATCAGATGGCACTATCGTTAAGGTAGCACCAAGAGAGCGCCAATTCCAATCTGCGACAATTTGGCAAAGACTATTGGTGAATTTCGCAGGTCCAATGAATAATTTTATTTTAGGCATTCTTGCTTTTATCCTGCTTGCATTCATGCAAGGTGGTGTTTGGTCGAACGAGCCTATTATCGGTGAAATTCAAGCAAATAGTATTGCACAAGTAGCTGGCTTACAAACTGGTGATGAAATTGTTTCAATTAATGGTGAAGCAATAGATTCCTTTGCAGAGTTACAAACAACGATTCAAAGTAACCCGGATACAGCACTAACTTTTGAAGTGAATCGTGATGGTGCCACTGAAGAAATTACGTTAACGCCAAAAGCAACAACGTTAGAATCTGGTGAAACGGTTGGTTTAATTGGTGTTCAACGATCCCAAGATACATCATTTTTCGCTAAAATTGCTTATGGTTTTACCACTACTTGGTCGATGATGACAGGTATTTTCTCAGTAATTGCGGGCATGTTTAAAACTGGCTTTGATATCAACAATTTTGGTGGTCCAGTATACATGTACCAAGCAACTTCAGAGGTGGTATCCTTTGGTTTAGTTGGCATTGTTTCATGGTTAGCATCATTGAGCATTAACTTAGGAATTGTCAACTTGTTACCAGTACCAGCCCTTGATGGAGGTAAAATAGTCCTTAATCTGGTAGAATTGGTGCGAGGCAAACCATTACAAGCAAAAACGGAAGGTATGATTAATATCGTTGGTGCAGTCTTAGTATTAATTTTAATGATTGCAGTGACGTGGAATGACATCATACGCATGTTTGGCTAGTGTAGCGTTATATTATAAATAGATTTGTATAAAAGGCCATTTGTATGGCTTTTATTGTTCAATATGTAGAAAGGAAACTTGAAGATGTCAGAATCAAAAGAAGGATTATTTCAAGCCTTACTAGGGCAAATGCAGTGGACGTCGGATGATCCGCCAGTACAAGCGGGTTGGTTAGAAGATGTTACTGTTCATACAAAGTCACGATTGTGGCAATTTAAAATAGGTTTCCCTAATCGGCTTAGCGCAGCGACCCTATTAACATTTGAAGACCATTTACGAAAAGGTTTCAATCATGTTGGTGCGGTGGATTTTTCAATCACCATCGCTGATCAATCAAAACCATCTAGTGAAGAGGTATTAGATTATTGGCCGATTGTGATTAGTCGGGCTGGTATTTCTAGTGGCGTAGCGAAGTCAATTTTTGAAGGACAATTACCCACGTTTGAAAATGATCGATACATTATTCGCGTTGATAATGCGACGATGAAGCAGTTTATTCAAGACAATTATTTAGAAACCATCAAACAAAATTATATGGTTTTGGGCTTTTACAAGGTTCCTTTTGAAATAACAGTGGATGAAGAGACCGCTAAAGACCGGCGCGACGTCTTCACTGAACGTGCCAATAGTTTAGCTGAAAAACAACAAGAAATGGCAAAGCTTGCGGTTGAAAAACAACAAGAAATGGCAAACGCTGAAAGCAACGGTCCAGTGATTAAAGTCGATAAGATTCAATTAGGTAAACATATCCCAGTTGATGACAAATTACGGCCAATGAACACCTATGTAGAAGAACAACGATTTGTATCTATGGAAGGTGTCGTTTTTGAAGTTGAAATTAAAATTTTGAAAACGGGTCGTCGTATTTTAAATGCAAAAATTTCTGACTATACGTCTGCTTTCTTAATTCAAATGTTTTCTCGTAACGATGAAGACATTGCTATTTTTGATGCCATTCGTAAAGGCATGTGGTTACGTGTTCGTGGAGACTTACAAATGGATGACCGCTTTGCTCGGGATTTAGTCTTAAATGTGCGTGACTTAGAAGAAATTCAAAAAGAAAAACGTAAAGATACAGCCCCTGATAAACGTGTTGAGTTACATGTTCATACGAATATGTCCATGTTGGATGCAACCAATGGCATTGCGGATTTCGCTAATTTAGCTTCTTCATGGGGACATCCGGCAATTGCGATCACCGATCATGCCACCTTGCAAGGATACCCAGAGGCTTCTGGTGTAGCCAAAGCTACGGGCATCAAAATGTTATATGGTGTTGAGGCAAACGTGGTAGATGATGGTGTAAATATTGCCTACAATCCGCAACATATTGAATTAAAAGAAGCCACTTATGTTGTATTCGATGTGGAAACGACGGGTTTATCTGCAGTGTACGATAATATTATCGAGTTAGCAGCCGTAAAAATGCAAAATGGTAATGTAATTGACCAATTTGAAGAATTTATCAATCCTGGTCGACCACTATCAGCTACGATTATCGAATTGACCAGTATTACGGATGCCATGTTAGCTAACACGCGTACAGAGGCAGAGGTATTAACAGATTTTAGAGAATGGGTTGGGGATGCCATCTTAGTTGCGCATAACGCCAGCTTTGATATGGGCTTTATCAATACAGCTTATAAACGTCTAGGTTTCGGTGAAGCCAATAATGCGGTTATCGATACATTGGAGTTATCTCGTTTCTTGCACCCTCAATTGAAATCGCATCGTTTAAATACCTTGGCTAAACGATATAACGTCGGTTTAGAGCAACATCACCGTGCTGTTTATGATGCAGAGACAACAGGCGCATTGGCCTGGATTTTCATTAAAGAAGCAGCAGCAGAACACGATATTCATTTTCATGATGAAATCAATAAAGATGTTGGTAAAGGGGATGCCTATAAACAAGGGCGTCCATTCCATGCTATTTTATTAGCCAAGAATCAGACAGGGCTGAAGGATTTATTTAAGCTAGTTTCAGCTTCAAATATTGACTACTATTACCGGGTGCCACGAATCCCAAGATCACTATTAGCTGCTCACCGTGAAAACCTGCTCATAGGTTCGGCGTGTTCAGGCGGAGAGGTTTTTGAAGCTTTGATGCAGAAAGGGAAAGTGGAAGCTGAGAAAAAGGCAACCTTTTACGATTATCTTGAATTACAACCAAAAGCAGTGTATCAGCCGCTCATAAAAGATGAATTAATTCAAGATGAAGCAACACTTGAAAAAATCATGCGTGACATGCTGGATATCGGACAGACACTAGATAAACCGGTTGTAGCAACGGGTGACGTGCATTATCTAAATCCGGAAGATAAGATTTACCGTGAAATTTTAATCAACTCTATCAAATCAAATCGCACAAAATATTTCCCAGAAGCACATTTGCGCTCAACTGATGAAATGTTAGCTGATTTTGCCTTCTTAGGTGAAGAAAAAGCGTATGAAATTGTTGTTAAGAATACAAATGCCATCGCGGATAGTATAGAATTTATCGAACCACTTAAAGATAAATTGTATACGCCAACCATTGAAGGGGCGGAACAAGAATTAACGGATATGTCATATGCTAAGGCGCATGAAATTTACGGGGAGAAATTACCTGAAATTGTAGAAGCACGTTTGGAAAAAGAATTAAAATCGATTATTTCCAATGGCTTCTCCGTAATCTACTTGATTTCTCAAAAATTGGTTAAAAATCTAATGATGATGGGTATATTGTAGGTTCTCGTGGCTCTGTGGGATCTTCATTCGTCGCAACCATGTCAGGGATTACTGAAGTAAATCCATTGGCGCCTCACTATGTCTGTCCTGATTGTCACCATAGCCAATTCTTTACGGATGGTTCTGTGGGTTCTGGTTTCGACTTAGAAGACAAGGCTTGTCCGCAATGTGGGGCAATGATGGATAAAGATGGCCAAGATATTCCGTTTGAGACTTTTCTTGGATTCAAAGGAGATAAGGTTCCAGATATCGATTTGAACTTCTCTGGTGAATATCAATCACGTGCCCATGCCTATACGAAAGTTCTTTTCGGTGAGGATCATGTATTCCGGGCAGGAACGATTGGTACGGTTGCCGACAAGACAGCCTTTGGCTATGTCATTGGTTATGATCAAGATAAGAACTTGAATCTGCGTAAAACAGAAAAGGAATTTTTGGCCAAGGGTGCCACTGGTGTGAAGAGAACAACAGGACAGCATCCAGGGGGGATTATTGTTATCCCAGAAAATATGGATGTATACGACTTTACGCCTATCCAATATCCTGCAGATGATGTTGAATCTGAGTGGAAGACAACCCATTTTGATTTCCACTCAATTCATGATAATGTCTTAAAACTAGATATCCTTGGGCACGATGATCCAACCATGATTCGTAAGCTGCAAGATCTATCGGGTATCAAGCCTACAGATATTCCTACTGATGATCCAGAAGTATATGAATTATTCAACGGCACAGAAGTATTAGGTGTAACACCTGAACAAATTTATTCGAATACGGGTACATTAGGTATCCCAGAATTTGGTACACGATTTACCCGGCAAATGCTTGAGGCTACCAAACCTTCAACCTTTGCTGAGTTATTGCAAATCTCAGGCCTATCACATGGTACCGATGTTTGGTTAGGCAATGCAGAAGTGCTTGTGCGTGAAAAAGGGTTACCGCTAAGTGAAGTAATTGGCTGTCGTGATGACATCATGGTGTATTTAATCCATAAAGGTCTTCCTGAATCAGATGCTTTTCAAATTATGGAAAAAGTTCGTAAAGGTAAGGGGCTTTCTGATGAACATAAAGCAATAATGCGTGAATATGATGTGCCCGAATGGTATATGGAATCATGTCAAAAAATTAAATACATGTTCCCTAAAGCCCATGCGGCAGCCTACGTATTGAATGCGATGCGAGTTGCGTGGTTCAAAGTGAAACATCCAATTTGGTACTATTGTGCCTACCTGTCAGTAAGGGCTTCAGACTTTGATTTGGTTTCAATGTCAAATGGGCTAGAATCAACTAAAGCCAAAATTAATGAAATCAATGGTAAGGGGCTAGAAGCCTCAACCAAAGAAAAACAATTACTAACAGTCTTGGAAATTGTAAATGAACTTTGGGAACGTGGATTTACTTTAAAAATGGTGGATATCAATAAATCAGATGCCACTGAATTTGTGATTGAAGATGAAAAAACGTTAATCGCACCGTTCCGAGCTATCGATGGTTTGGGTATCAATGTGGCAAAATCAATTGTCGCTGCAAGAGAAGAATCTCCATTTTTATCAAAAGAAGATTTACAAACACGTGGTAAAGTATCTAAATCCATTATCGAGTATATGACAGAAAATCATGTTCTAGATGGATTACCTGATCAAAATCAATTATCATTATTTGATTTCTAAGTATCAATTGCTAGAGAAATGATAACAAGGGGACTGGGGTTAAAATCCCAGTCTCCTTTTTGATTTGAAGTGATAACCTTTGATGGATATTTCAGATTATGTTAACATGATTGTAAGAGTCTATCACTTAAACATAATGAATGGTCGCGGCCATTATCTTTTATAACAAACAAGCCAACATTTACAGAGAATGCCTGACTTGTTTTTTTTAGACTCATTTTGCAAAGGAGGAATTGGATGCAGCTTTTAAAGGATAAATTTGTAGAAGTATTATCATCTGTCATGCCCA
Organism: Aerococcus sp. 1KP-2016; assembly: GCF_002252085.1. Lineage (GTDB taxonomy): Bacteria > Bacillota > Bacilli > Lactobacillales > Aerococcaceae > Aerococcus. The sequence continues at coordinate 66,978 of NZ_NEEY01000002.1, read as the reverse complement.
TTGTGGTGCTGGTCGTCATACTCGCACTAACGATTGTTGATGTACCGGGTGATGTGATGGCTCGTTTTGGTATAGGGTCAGTTTTATTAATCTTAGGCCTAACAATATTCTTATTTGGCGTTGATGTTGGAATGGAACCCATTGGTGACTACCTAGGCCATTCTATTATTCGAGCATCGTCTCATTTTGCTGTCATGCTATTAACTTTTTTGATTGGTTTTTCGATTACTGTAGCAGAACCTGATTTACTGATTCTTGGCCAGCAAATTTCAGATGCCACAGGAGGCCTTATTGGTGCTCAATTGATTGTTCTAGTGGTATCCATCGGCGTAGGGATTATGATTGCACTAGGTGTTTATCGAATCATGAAGGATGTCGCTTTAAAATGGTTCTTTTTGATCGTCTATGGGTTGATATTTATACTGACATTTTTTGCGGATTCAACGTTTTTAGCGATGGCTTTTGATGCTTCTGGTGCAACTACCGGGGCACTAACGACACCATTTGTCTTAGCTTTAGGTGCTAGTGTATCTTCAAGAAAAGGTGGTAAAGGGGCTGAAGATGATGCATTCGGTTTAGTTGGTGCGATGTCAACTGGCCCCATTATCGCTGTGTTACTAATGGCAATTATTCAGCAATCCGAAATTCAAGATTTTAGTCATGAATACCAATATGCAAAAGGAATCGTTGCACCATTTGTTCTAAATATACAACACACATTCCAAGAATCGTTATTCGCATTGATCCCCATTCTGATCGTATTTGGCCTAGTATATTTTGTCCAAAAACGCCTATCTCAAATGGAATTAGTTCGTATTATGGTTGGTATCATATACGTACTTATTGGCTTAACCTTATTCTTGGTGGGGGTGAACCAGGGCTTCATGGATATGGGTCGCTATTTAGCAACAGAATTAGCCACAAATTATCAAAGTCTACTACCGTGGATTGGCCTAGTTATGGGACTGGTTGTTGTGTTAGCAGAACCAGCTGTACATGTTCTGGGGGATCAAGTGGAAGAAGTAACGGGTGGACATATACCGAATAAGTTGCTACTATTTGCCTTGTCGATAGGCGTAGGACTTGCGGTAGCTTTATCTATGGTCCGTATTATGATACCAAGCGTTGAATTATGGCATTTTCTCTTACCAGGATTTGGTTTATCCATCTTATTGAGTTTCTTTGTACCCAATCTATTTACAGGTATTGCTTTTGATGCAGGAGGTGTTGCATCAGGTCCAATGACTGCAACCTTTATCTTAGCCTTTGCACAGGGCGTGGCAGCTACATTACCACAAGCTGATGTGTTAGTGGACGGTTTTGGTATTATTGCAACGGTTGCAATGGCTCCCGTGTTGATGATTCAACTGATTGGCTTGTTCTATAAATTACGTGTCAAAAATAATCCAGCCATTGATGAATAGAATAGGAGGAATAATTGCATGACATTACAATCACAATCGGTCGCATTCTGTGCCATTCTAAACCATGGCTACGGGAATAAGGCCTTAAAAATAGCTAAAGCACATGGTACAAGCGGGGGAACCCTGGTACTTTGTGAAGGAACAGTTTCAAACAGCTTCTTACAGTTAATGGGTTTAGATGAATCAAAGAAGGAGTTACTGATTACGCTTGCCCCAAAAGATAAAGAAGATGAAGTTCATTGCGCACTTACGGAAGGCTTACATTTGAACAAAAAAGGTGTAGGTATCTTGTTTTCTAGCGATACGTCAAGTGTATATGGTAGTCGCTTATATCACCATGATTTTGAGGAGAATGAACAAACGATGGGAAATTATCAATTATTAGTGACAATTGTGGACAGAGATAAAGGCGATGAAGTTGTAGATGCAGCTCGTCGCGCTGGTGCCAAAGGCGCAACTATTTTGCATGGTAGAGGTATTGGTACTGCAGAAACTGCGAAATTATTCTATATTGAAATGCAGCCAGAGAAGGAAGTTGTGCTCTTGGTTGTGGAATCGGAAAAAGTTGATCATATTGCGACAACTATCAAGGCTGAATTGCAATTAGATTTACCAGGCAAAGGTGTAACCTTTTCTATTCCCGTTAATGCGGTGAGTGGATTAGTGCAGGACTTGTAAAATCCCAAGCTAGCAACAATTATTGCGAAGCAAAGGGAAATATGTTATACTGTAACAGTAGAGAGAAAGACAGTGGTGGAGTGAGCGGTGACGCTCACTTTTTTCATGGTAAAAAGTAATTGCAAAAAGTGAGGGGAAATATGGCTAAAGTAACTGATCAAATGGAAGAGATTGTGAAACCTGTAATTGAAGAATTAGGGTTTAAATTATTTGATATAGAATTTGTCAAAGAAGGTAAATCTTGGTTTTTAAGAATTTATGTGGATAGACCAGGTGGCGGTATCACTATTGAGGATTGTGTACTAGTAAGTGAACACATTTCTGAAACTGTTGATCAGTTGGAAACTGATCCAATCCCGCAAGCATATTACTTAGAAGTCTCATCTCCTGGTGCAGAACGTCCACTTAAAGATGCGGCAGACGTTCAAGCTGCAATTGGTGAATGGGTATTCTTGTCATTCTATCAAGCCGTAGATGGTCAAAAAAATATTCAAGGCCGTTTAAAAGCTGTTGAAGATGATGAATATGTCATTGAAACAAAAGACAAAACACGTCTAAAAGAAGTTAGCGTTTCAAAAACAAACGTGTCTTTAATCAGATTGGCTATTGAATTTTAATTGAAATCATTGTGAAAGAAGGAATATAGATGAGTAAAGAAATGTTAAGAGCCTTCGAGGTGCTTGAAGATGAAAAAGGCATATCAAAAGATGTCATTCTTGAAGCATTAGAAGCGGCCTTAGTTTCTGCATATAAACGTAATTACCAACAGGCACAAAATGTTGAAGTTCATTTTGATGACAAAAAAGGTGATATCAAAGTTTTTGCGGTCAAAGAAGTAGTGGAATTAGTCATGGACTCTCAATTAGAAGTATCTATTGAAGAAGCACATGAAAAGAATAAAGCTTACGAAGTTGGCGACAAAATTAAATTTGAAGTAACACCTAAAGATTTTGGTCGTATTGCGGCACAAACTGCAAAACAAGTGATCATGCAACGTGTACGTGAAGCTGAACGTTTAATCATTTATAATGAATATATTGACTATGAAGATGATATTTTAACAGGTATCGTTGAACGTCAAGACCGTCGTTATGTATATGTTAGTTTAGGTAAGATTGAAGCAGTTATCCCACCAGAAGGTCAAATTCCAAACGAAACATTCCAACCACATGAACGTGTGCAAGTATATGTAGAACGTGTGGAAAATACGACTAAAGGACCTCAAGTATACGTAAGTCGTAGCCATCCAAGCTTGTTAAAACGTTTGTTTGAACAAGAAGTACCTGAAATCTTTGACGGTACGGTTGAAATTAAGGCTATTGCTCGTGAGGCGGGTGACCGTTCTAAGGTTGCTGTAGTGTCAAATGATGCGAACATCGATGCTGTTGGTACTTGTGTTGGTCCACGTGGTACACGTGTACAACGTATTGTGGATGAATTAAAAGGCGAAAACATGGACATTGTACAATGGTCTGATGATACAGCTACATTCATTTCAAATGCCTTGAATCCTGCTGATGTATTGTCTGTACATTTTGTACCTAACGAAACATCATGTGTGGTTGTCGTGCCTGAAAATCACTTGTCATTAGCAATTGGTAAACGTGGTCAAAATGCACGTCTTGCGGCTAAATTAACGAACCACAAGATTGATATTAAATCTGAAGCAGACTTTGAAGCGTACACTCAAACTGAAGAATATGCAATTCGTTTCGGCGAAAAAGCTGCAGCAGTTGAAGAATCAGAAGTAGCAATTGCTGATGATTCAGCAGCTGTTGAAGAGTATGTAGCTTTAACAGAAGCGGTTGATGAAATTACTGAAGAGGATCAAATCGCATTAGACGATATCGATGAAGGCAACTTTGATGCGGAAACTTTTGAAGCTGAAATTGATGAAATTGAAGGCAACGATGAAGTTATATTTGGTGAAGAATTAGACCAACAAGAACGTTTAAACGAAGAACGTTAAGATTAGGTGGTGTGAAACATGAAACAACGAAAAATTCCTATGAGAAAATGTGTTGTGACCAATGAAATGTTTCCCAAAAAAGAATTGGTAAGGATTGTTCGAAATGCAGAGGGCGAAGTTGAAATCGATCCCTCTGGCAAAAAGAATGGCCGTGGCGCCTATGTGTCACTAGATCCGGATGCTGTTCAAAAGGCTTGGGACAAACACGTATTAGATCGTCATTTAGATGTTAAAATCTCGGATGAATTCTATAGTGAGTTGAAAGCTTATGTAGCACATCAAAAAGCCAGAAAAGAGCTTTTTGAAAATGAACAATAATAAAATCAATTTGCTAGGTTTAGCGCAAGCTGCTGGTAAATTAGTATCAGGGACTGAAACAGTCGTAAAAGCCGTCAAGCAAGGCTCGGCTAATTTAGTCATTGTTGCGACAGATGTAAGTGAACAAACCAAACGAAACATTGAGAATAAATGTGAATTTTATGACATTCCTTGGGTTCAAGTGTTTACGACAGAGGAAATCTCAATTGCTTTAGGCAAGAAGAGATCAATCGTCGCATTCACTGACCGAGGCTTTGTAAAAAGTTTCCAAAAATAATAATGACAGCGTATATTTTTACTTCAAATAGGAGCGTAAAAAGTATGAGAGAATAGTAGATTAAGGAAGGTGATGACATGTCAAAAAACGTGTCTATGAAGTTGCTAAGGAGCTAGGCGTAACTAGTAAGGAACTATTAAGTGAAGCAGAGAAAGTTGGATTTGAGTATTCAAGTCACATGGCCTCTATGACTGATGAAGAAATCAGTAAATTGAAAGGTAACTTTGCTAACGCTAAGAACCAAGCAAATAATACAAATAACGATGAACAAAAAGCTAAAGCACCAGTTGCTAAGGCTGAACCTACGAATGATAAGAAAACTGCAGATGCCAATGCAAAGAAAGAACCTGCTAAAGCAAATGCAAATCAACAAAATCAACAAAAGCAGTCGCAAAATCGCCCTAGCCCAGCAAAAGAGAATAAAAAACATATGAATAATAATAATAATAATTTTAGAAATAACAACAACGGTGGATTCAAAGGTAAAGGTAAAAAAGGCAAAAAGGGTCGTTATAATAACGATCAAAACCGGACAAGTAATCCAGTACCTGCACGTAAACCAAAACCACTTCCAGAAAAAGTGGAATATACAGAAGGTATGACAGTTGCAGATTTAGCCAAAAAACTTCACCGTGAACCAGCAGAAATTATTAAAAAATTATTCTTGATGGGTATTCCAGCAACTCAAAACCAAGGTTTGGATACAGATGCGCTAGAATTAATCTTAGCTGAATACGGCATTGAAGCAGAAGAAAAAGTGATTTTGGATCAAGCAGATTTCGAACACTACTTTGAAGATGCAGAAAATGCACCAGAAGAAGAATTAGAAAGTCGTCCAGCAGTTGTTACAATCATGGGTCACGTTGACCACGGTAAAACAACATTACTAGACTACTTACGTCATTCTCAAGTAGTAGACGGGGAAGCTGGTGGGATTACACAACATATTGGTGCCTACCAAGTTCGTACAAATAATCGTTCGATTACCTTCCTTGATACACCAGGACATGCGGCGTTTACAACAATGCGTGCTCGTGGTGCGGATGTTACAGATATCGTAATTCTAGTTGTTGCTGCTGACGATGGTGTAATGCCTCAAACAGTTGAAGCAATTAACCATGCCAAAGCTGCAGATGTTCCAATCATTGTTGCAGTGAATAAGATTGATAAACCAACAGCTAATCCTGAACGCGTAATGCAAGAATTAACTGAATATGGCTTGATTTCTGAAGAGTGGGGTGGAGATACAATCTTCGTAAACATCTCTGCTAAATTTGGTCAAAATGTTGATGACTTATTAGAAATGATTCTTTTAGTATCAGATGTTGAAGAGTACAAAGCAGCGCCAAACCGTTTAGCCTTAGGTTCTGTCATCGAAGCTCGTTTAGACCCATCTAAAGGTGCTATCGCTACATTACTAGTGCAACATGGTACATTAAATGTAGGTGATCCGATTGTTGTTGGTAACACACATGGTCGTGTCCGTGTAATGACGAACGATGCAGGTCGTCGCATCAAGTCTGCCGGTCCTTCTACACCAGTTGAAATTACTGGATTACAAGATGCACCACAAGCTGGTGATCGTTTTGTAACCTTTGATGACGAAAAAACAGCACGTGCTGTTGGTGAAGAACGTGCAAGCCGTGCATTAGCAGCTCGTCGTAACGCAAACCATGCGGTAACACTTGAAAATCTATTTGAAACCCTTCAAGAAGGTGAATTGAAATCTGTAAATGTCATCATCAAAGGTGACGTTCAAGGTTCAGTTGAAGCTCTTGCTGGAAGTTTACAAAAGATTGAAGTTGAAGGCGTACGTGTTAATATTGTTCACCAAGCTGTAGGTGCAATTAATGAAAGTGACGTTACTTTAGGTCAAGCCTCTCAAGCATTGATCATCGGTTTCAATGTTCGTCCTACACCGCAAGCAAAAATGCAAGCAGAGCAAGACGAAGTTGAATTACGTCTTTACAATGTAATTTACGATGCCATTAATGATGTTGAATCAGCGATGACAGGTATGTTAGATCCTGAGTATGTTGAAGAAGTTACTGGTACCGTAGTTGTACGTGAAACTTACAATGTATCTAAAGTTGGTACAATTGTCGGTGGTTACGTGACTGATGGTACAATTACACGTAACTCACAAGTTCGTATTATCCGTGATTCTATCGTTATCTTCGACGGTAAACTAGGTTCATTACGTCGCTTTAAAGATGATGTAAAAGAAGTTGGTCGTGGATTCGAACTAGGTTTAACTATCGAAAACTACAACGACATCAAAGTCGATGACGAAATCGAAGCTTACCACATGGTAGAAGTGAAAAAATAATTTAGAGGTGAAAATAAATGGCAAAATTTAGAGCCGAGCGTATAAGTCAAGAAATTTTACGTGATGTAAATGATATTTTACGCAAAAATGTAAAAGATCCTCGCGTTGAAGGTGTAACCATTACTGATGTGGACATCACTGGTGACCTTCAACAAGCAACTATTTACTATACTACTTTAAGCGAATTAGCGAGCGAGCGTGAGAAAGCCCAACAAGGCTTAACTAAAGCGAGCGGTTTAGTTCGTTCTGAGATTGGTAAACGTCTAAATCTGTATAAAACACCAGAAATTACGTTTGAACGGGACCGTTCAATTGAATATGGTAGCCATATTGATAAATTGTTAGCACAATTACGCAAGAACGATGATTTTGATTCATCAATGGCCGATTCAGAAACCGACGAAAAATAGTATTCATGAAGCACCCGAGACTAATTCTCGGGTGCTTTTTTCTTTGGCGCTTCGACTTTTATTTTGGATAGCTAAATTTAAGCAAGAATCTTGAATTCATTTTATGTGGATTTGAGTTTCTTTTTTATTTTAATTGAGATTTGATAAAAGAAAAAACCTCTTTTTGTCCGGCTTGTTGACGATTGTATATATACATCGTTAAATAACCAAAAAATGGAAACCTCGGCAGGTTTTGGTTTCAAAAATGAGAAATTTTGCGCCACACAAAGGGCTGACCTTTCATTATTTTTAGAAAAGGAACGTTCAGGGTGTTTTGCGTTATATTTTTCCTCATAAATATACTCAAAGGATACTTAAAGGCAGTTCTGGTTTCTAGTTTTCATCTATTTTTAAACCGGATATAAACAATCTCGCAAAAATATGCCAACCGAAGCGGTTAGATGCGACAAAAGGGAGCCTATTTGTATGTCTTTTTTGTATTTTCAAACAAAAAAGGTGTGAATGATTTCTCATCCACACCAAAGTCGGTGCCCCTTTTTTGTTTGCAATGGGGTATAAATAATAAGAATTGCTAAACTTAACTGTAGAAATAATGAAGATAATGAGCCAGGATAAGCTAAATTTGAACATTTAAATGGGTGTATTTTTTTATTGTCAAAAATAATCATGTTACATACAATGTCATAATTATTACTTTTGGCGTATCGTATAAATTTTGCTAATGAGGGTTAGACCGTTGTGGCATAGTCTTTCGGCCAACATTGTAATATTTGTCATGTAAAACTTACGAATTACAAAAGATTTCAATAAATGACAAAGTATTTAAAGGGCTTTAACGAATAGGGTTTTGGGGTTCCTTTTTCAAATCAAGGTGTGTAGTATAGGGCAAGTAGTCGAAACAGTGACTAATAAAACTTAGACAAGAATAAGGAGTAACACATTATGAAATTCAACAAAACAATTCTAGGAACTACACTTGCCCTATCGGCACTATTTGCTACAGCAGGCTTCAATACTGAAGATGCAAAAGCAGCAGAGTGGACAGCACGTACAGTAGAAGAAGTTTCGGCTGATATCGAATCAGTGGATGCATCCACATCTTCTTATACAATTGTTTACGGTGACACATTATCGACAATTGCAACTGCAGCAGGCGTTAATTTGGATACATTGGTACAAATTAATGAGATTGAAAATGCTGATCTAATCTTCCCGGCTAACAAAATTTCATTCACTAAAGATGAATCTGGTGAAGTAGATGAAATCGTAGTTGAAGATACACAACATACAAAAGATACTTATAAGGTACAAGAAGAGGCTGTTTCTAAAACTGAAACAACGCCAGCTGTAGAAACAATGTCTTATGAAGTGGACACAAATACAGAAGCAACAACGACTGATGTAGCAACTACAGAAACTGAATCTACTACAGAAGCAGTAACAGAGACAGAAGCAACTACAGAAACTGCTACTACAACGACATCAACTGACTATTCTGCAGCATCTGAAGTACCATACTTCGTATTGCAAGTCGTTGAAGCAGAAGCTGGTCCTGGTTATGATGACACGGCAGCAGTGTTCTCAGTTATTTTAAATCGTGCAAACTCAGGTAATTGGGGTGGAACTACTTTATTAGACGTTGTAAATGCTTCAGGTCAATTTGAAGTTGTTTCAAATGGTATGGCAGCAAGTACTACAGTCTCTGATACCACTTATCAAGCAGTAAATGATGTATTAACAAATGGCGTAACTACATCAGCCCAATCATTCTACGCATCAGGTGATGGTGTAACAAACGTATTCTATTAATCAGAAAAAATTAATGCTGAAACCACTTCGAAAGAGGTGGTTTTTTTAATGGAAAAATGGCAATAAAAAAGCCGAAACGATCACGTTTCAGCTCCTAACAGTTTTACAAATGCATCCGGAGGGAATCGAACCCCCATCATAAGAACCGGAATCTTATGTGATATCCATTACACTACGGATGCGAACTATAAAAATAACTATTCAATAGATAAAAATACAATAACAGAATTAGTATACCTTATTTTAGGGTGTTATTCAAGCTGTCAATAGGCGCAATACTAGGACAAGAGACATGTGTCATGATAGAATACTAAAGGTAAGAAGAATCAGTCAATTTTGTTGACCAATTTTGACCATTAAGGTATAATACTATTGTAATCATCAAAGGAGGACAAATATATGAATTTAGTGCCAACAGTAATTGAACAATCTTCTCGTGGCGAACGCGCATACGATATTTATTCACGTTTATTAAAAGACCGTATTATTATGTTGAGTGGGGAAGTAAATGATGACTTAGCAAACTCAATCATTGCCCAATTGTTATTCTTAGACGCTCAAGATCCAGAAAAAGATATCTACTTATACATCAATTCTCCAGGTGGATCTATCACATCAGGGATGGCAATCTACGATACAATGAACTTTGTACATGCAGACGTTCAAACGATTATCATGGGTATGGCAGCATCTATGGGATCATTCCTTGCTGCAGCTGGTACAAAAGGTAAACGTTATGCATTACCAAATGCAGAAATTTTGATCCATCAACCACTAGGTGGGGCACAAGGTCAAGCGACTGAAATTGAAATTGCAGCGCGTCACATCCTAAAAACAAAAGAAAAAATGAACCGTTTATATTCAGAAATGACTGGTCAACCTGTAGAAGTTATTGAACGTGATACTGATCGTGATAACTGGTTAACAGCTGACGAAGCCAAAGAATATGGTTTGTTAGATCATATTATGGAAAAAAATGCGGAACTAAAAAAATAAGCAATAATTGATGACTAATCAAGGAGAAGCTGGCTTTCGTGCTAGCTTTTTTCTTTTACGATTTAAAGCTGAATGTTCTTTGTAAAGATTGTGCAAATGTCAAAAGTATTTATCAAATCGCTTGCATACGGTGTCGATTATTGGTAAGATACTTATGTAAGAGGTTGAGGAACGTAGGTTCCAAAATTTTTTACCGGTTGGTGGTCAAAAAAAGACATCCTGGACAATAAAAGTCCAATGTCTTTCACACTGAAATTTATGTACCAGGAAAGTGGAGACTATGGACAATCTATTTAACGATATTTTAAAAGTAGTTCCTGAACTTAAAGAGGATTATTTTGAAAGGATTCGTGTTCTACAACGGATTTTAAAAGATGGTCCGATTGGTCGAAAGGGATTGGCTGAAAATTTAGCCATGACTGAAAGACCCCTACGTACAATCACAGATATATTGAAACGACAAGGTCTGATTGATTCTTCACCCGCTGGTATGACAATTACTAGCCAAGGTGAAAGGGCAATTGCTACGGGCCAAGACTTGTGGCGTGATATTTCAAAAATTCATCTACATGAAAAAGCTTTGGCTGATGTGCTCAACATAGCAGATGCTCGGATTGTATCAGGTGACATTGATTTAGATAAAAACATTTTATTCGAAATGGGTTTACAAGTTTCAAAATATCTCGATAATAAATTGTCGGATGGTAATCATACGATTGCTATTACGGGTGGATCCACCATGCTAGCGGTCAGCGAGCATATTCAATTACATCATTCAGCTAATCGACACTTTACAGTGGTGGCGGCTAGAGGTGGCATTGGAGACGCATCAGCGACACAAGCTAACACAATCAGCGATATTTTAGCACAACGATTAAACGGTCATAATATCTCATTGTATGCGCCAGAAAATCTTTCTGAAGTTGCAAATAAAGCATTGATGAATGATCCTATAATCCAATCTACTTTAAGTAGATTAAAAGAGGCTAACGTTTTACTTTTTAGTGTTGGTAGTGCTAAAATTATGGCAAGGCGACGTGGACTTGATTCGAAGAGTAATTCTAAGATTAAGAAAGACCACGCTGTCGGCGAGGCGTTCGGATGTTTCTTCGATAAAGATGGACATATCGTTCACCGCGTGCCAAGAATTGGCCTTCAATTAGAAGATTTAGCAGATGTAGATTTGCCAATTCTAATTGCAGGTGGCAATATGAAAGCAGAAGCAATAAAGGCTTTTGCGAAACTTGCACCCAAGCAATTAGTGATTATCACTGATCAGGGTGCCTCAGATATGGTTTTAAATGGGGAATCCCATTAAAATAATTATGTATTTCTTTAAGGAGGAATTTTGTAGTATGGCAATTAAATTAGCAATTAACGGTTTTGGTCGTATCGGTCGTTTAACACTACGTCGTATTTGGGAAGAAAATGAATCTAATGTTGAAATCGTGGCAATCAACGATTTAACAGATAACGAATTCTTAGCTTACCTATTAAAATATGATACTGCTCATGGTACTTTTAACCATGACATCCAAACAACTGACAAAGGTATTTCTATCGATGGTAAAGAAATCGCAGTTTACTCAGAACGTGACGCTAACGACTTACCTTGGGGTGATTTAGGTGTTGATATCGTTCTTGAATGTACTGGTTTCTACGCTACTAAAGAAAAATCTCAAGCGCACATCAATGCTGGTGCTAAAAAAGTTATCATCTCAGCTCCTGCTGATGCTGAAACTAAAACAATTGTATTTGGTGTAAACGAAGACATCATCGAAGCTGACGATACTATTATCTCAGGTGCTTCATGTACTACTAACTGTTTAGCTCCAATGGTAAACGTGTTAGAAAAAGAATTCGGTATTAAACATGGTTTAATGTCAACAATTCATGCTTACACTGCTACTCAATCATTACAAGATGGTCCTAACGGAAACAAAGGTAACTACCGTAATGGTCGTGCTGCAGCTGAAAATGCTATCCCTGCATCAACAGGTGCTGCTAAAGCTGTAGGTCGCGTTATTCCTTCAGTTAACGGTAAAGTTCACGGTACTGCTATCCGTATTCCTATCGTAACTGGTTCTATGACTGAATTCTACTCAGTATTAGACAAAAAAGTAACTGTTGAAGAAGTTAACGAAGCAATGAAAAAATATGCTACTCCTTCATTCACTTACAACACAGATGAAATCGTTTCTTCTGATATCGTTGGTGTTCCAGCTGGTTCAATCTTTGACGCTACTCAAACTCTAGTTCAAGAGTCTGAAGAAGGCCAATTAGTTAAAACTGTTGCTTGGTACGATAACGAAGCTGGTTTCGTTTCTCAATTTGTTCGTTTAATCGAATACTTTGCTGCTAAACAATAATTGACATTATTGAACACAGCATTAATCAGTTGAATTTGGGCGGGAAGCTTCGCGCTTCCCGCTTTTTTTATTAAGTTTCTACTTTAGATAAGGAGTGCTATATACATGGCTAAGAAAACTGTCAAAGATATAGATTTAAAAGGTAAAGTTGTTCTAGAACGTGCAGACTTTAACGTACCAATGGACAAAGACTCAAATATTACTGACGATAACCGAATCGTTCAAGCATTACCAACTATTGAGTATATTCTTGAACAAGGTGGACGTTTAGTATTATTCTCTCATTTAGGTAAGGTTAAAACTGAAGAGGACAAAGCTTCTAAATCACTTCGTCCAGTTGCAGTTCGTTTATCTGAAAAATTAGGTAAAGAAGTTACATTTATTCCTGAAACACGTGGACAAGAATTAGAAGATGCAATCGCTAACTTAAAAGACGGCGAAGTATTAATGTTCGAAAACACTCGTTTCGAAGATGTTGATGGTAAAAAAGAAAGCAAAAACGATCCAGAATTAGGTAAATACTGGGCATCATTAGGTGATGTTTTTGTTAACGACGCATTTGGTACTGCTCACCGTGAACATGCATCAAACGTCGGTATTTCTAATAACTTAGAAGCCGTTGCTGGTTTCTTAATGGAAAAAGAAATTAAATTCTTAGGTGATGCTGTTAACGAACCAAAACGTCCGTTTGTTGCTATCTTAGGTGGTGCTAAAGTTTCTGATAAAATCAGCGTAATCGAATCATTATTGAATAAGGCTGACAAAGTCTTAATCGGTGGTGGTATGGCTTATACTTTCATGAAAGCAAAAGGCTACGAAGTTGGTGGATCTTTACTAGAAGAAGATAAAATTCCTTTAGCAAAAGATTTAATGGAACGTGCTGGCGATCGTTTAGTATTACCAGTTGATTTTGTTGTTGCTGATGCTTTTGACAATGACGCAAACACTGATATTGTTGAAGTTGATGGTATTCCTGCTGACTGGCAATCACTTGATGTAGGTCCTAAGACTGTAGAATACTATGCTGAACAATTATCTGATGCTAAAACTGTTGTTTGGAATGGCCCAATGGGTGTATTTGAAATGCCAAGTTTTGCTAAAGGTACTAACGGTGTAGGTGAAGCAATCGCTAACTTAACTGATGCAACAACAATCATCGGTGGTGGTGACTCTGCAGCAGCTGCTTACCAATTAGGTTTAGCTGACAAATTCACACATATCTCAACTGGTGGTGGTGCTTCTCTAGAATTCCTAGAAGGTAAAGAATTACCTGGTATCGCTGCTATCGCTAACATTTAATTATTTTGAACACTTGAACAAAACTTGTCGAAAAGGAGTTTTTCAAACATGCGTAAGACATTAATCGCTGGTAACTGGAAAATGAATAAATCTGCAGCGGAAGCTCATGAATTCGTTGCAGCTTTAAAAGAAGGTTTCCCTCAAACAGAAGCTGAATCATTGATCGCGCCACCAGCAATCTACATTGAATCATTAATCAAAGAAACTGAAGGCACTGATATTCAAATCGCTGCTCAAAACGTACACTATGAAGACGAAGGTGCATTCACAGGTGAAATCTCACCTGCAGCATTGGAATCATTACATGTACCATACGTGGTTATTGGTCACTCTGAACGTAGAGAACTTTTCGGCGAAACAGACGAAGATGTTCGCAAAAAAGCAGCTGCTATCTTTAGCCATAACATGACACCAATCATTTGCTGTGGTGAAACATTAGAAACTCGTGAAGCTGGCCAAGAAAAAGAATGGGTTAGCGGTCAAATCCGTGCAGCTCTTGAAGGCCTTACTGCTGATCAAGTTGCGCAAGCTGTAATTGCTTACGAACCAATCTGGGCAATCGGAACAGGTAAAACTGCTTCTGCTGATGATGCACAAGATATGTCAGCACATATCCGTGATTTAGTATTCGAAATCGCTGGTAAAGATGCAGCAGATCAAACCCGTATTTTATACGGTGGTTCTGTTAAACCTGATAATATTGCTGAATTATTAGAAAAAGAAGACGTTGATGGTGCGCTCGTAGGAGGAGCAAGTCTTGATGTAACTTCTTACATCGCACTATTAAATGGAGGTAAATAACTTATGTCTAAATCACCCGTAGCGATTATTATCTTAGATGGATTCGGTTGGAGAGAGGAATCTTACGGTAACGCTGTTGCCCAAGCTAATAAACCTAACTTCGATCGTTACTGGAATGAATTTCCACATGGTACAATGAAAGCTTCTGGGTTAGACGTTGGGTTACCTGATGGTCAAATGGGTAACTCTGAAGTTGGCCATACAAATATTGGTGCTGGCCGTATTGTATACCAAAGCCTAACTCGTATTGATAAAGCTATTTCAGATGGCGACTTCGCTGAGAATGAAGCCCTAAACGGTGCTTATACTCATGTGAAGGAAAACCATTCAGCTTTACACATCTTTGGTTTATTATCTGATGGTGGGGTTCATAGCCACATCCGTCATATTGAAGCATTAATTAAAGATGCAAAAGCTAAAGGTGTAGAAAAAATTTACTTACACGCCTTCCTAGATGGTCGTGATGTAGATCCACATGCTGCACCAGGATATATCGAAACACTTGAAAAAGTGATGGCTGAAGAAAATATTGGTCAAATCGCAACTGTTGCCGGCCGTTACTATGCTATGGACCGTGATAACCGTTGGGAACGTGTACAAAAAGCCTATGACGTTATTTTTAACGGTAAAGGTGAAAAAGGTACGGACGCAACTGAAATCGTTCAAGCTAACTACGCTAAAGGCGTAACAGATGAATTCGTAGAACCAACTAATCTAGTTGATAGCGAAGGTAATCCAGTAGCTTTAGTTCAAGATAATGATGCCATTATCTTTGCAAACTTCCGTCCTGACCGTGCGAGTCAATTGTCTGATGCAGTTACTGCAACAGAATGGGATCATTTTGAACGTGGAAATGAACCGAAAAACATCAAGTTTGTAACAATGACTAAATACCGTGATGATATTCAAGCTGATATCGCATTTAAACCAATTCCATTAACAAATGTATTGGGTGAAGTTTTAGCTAACAACGGCTTAAACCAATTGCGTATCGCAGAAACAGAAAAATATCCGCATGTTACATTCTTTATGAATGGTGGATCTAACGATGAATTTGAAGGGGAAAAACGTATTTTAATTAATTCTCCTAAAGTTGCAACTTACGACTTGAAACCAGAAATGTCTGCTTACGAAGTTACAGATGCATTAGTTGATGAGATTGAAAATGACCGTCAAGATGCTATTATCTTAAACTTTGCAAATCCTGATATGGTTGGTCACTCAGGTATGTTAGAACCAACAATCAAAGCTATCGAAGCTGTTGATGAAAATCTTGGTCGTGTAGTTGATGCTATCTTAGCTAAAGGTGGTCAAGCAATTATTTTTGCAGACCACGGTAACGCTGATACTGAACTTAACGAAGATGGATCACCAAATACTGCACATACAACTGTGCCAGTACCAGTTATTGTAACTAAAAAAGGTGTTGAATTACGCACTGATGGTCGTTTAGCAGATGTTGCGCCAACGATGTTAGATTTATTAAATCTTGACCAACCTGAAGAAATGACAGGGGAAAGCTTAATTAAACACTAAGCACCCTGATAAACATACCCACAAAAAAGTGGGTATGGTATACTATTTATGTAACAAATTTGAAATCACTTTAAATTTAAAGGAGAGAAATTATGTCTGCAATTACTGATATTTATGCTCGCGAAGTCTTGGATTCTCGTGGTAACCCAACTGTTGAGGCTGAAGTATATACTGAAGCTGGTGGCTTTGGTCGTGGAATCGTTCCATCTG
Organism: Aerococcus sp. 1KP-2016; assembly: GCF_002252085.1. Taxonomy (GTDB): domain Bacteria; phylum Bacillota; class Bacilli; order Lactobacillales; family Aerococcaceae; genus Aerococcus. The sequence continues at coordinate 50,553 of NZ_NEEY01000002.1, read as the reverse complement.
GTGCTTCAACTGGTGAACACGAAGCTGTTGAATTACGTGACGGAGACAAAGGCCGTTATTTAGGTAAAGGTGTTGAAAACGCAGTAAACAACGTGAATACTGTTATCGCTGATGCAATTATCGGACTTGACGTAACTGATCAAATTGGTATTGACCAAGCTATGATCGATTTAGACGGTACTGCTAACAAAGGTAACTTAGGTGCTAACGCTATTTTAGCAGTATCTATCGCTACTGCTCGCGCTGCAGCTGATGAATTAAACATTCCACTTTACAACTACTTAGGTGGTTTTAACGCTAAAGTGTTACCAACTCCAATGATGAACATCGTTAATGGTGGTTCTCACTCTGACGCTCCTATCGCTTTCCAAGAGTTCATGATTATCCCTGCTGGTGCATCTTCATTCAAAGAAGCATTACGTTGGGGTGCTGAAACTTTCCACGCTTTAAAATCAATTTTATCTAAACGTGGTTTGGAAACTGCTGTTGGTGATGAAGGTGGATTTGCGCCACGTTTTGACGGTACAGAGGATGCTGTAGAAACTATCATCGAAGCAATCGAAGCTGCTGGTTACAAACCAGGTGAAGACATTTACTTAGGTTTTGACGTTGCTTCTTCTGAATTCTACGAAGATGGTATTTACGACTACGCTAAATTCGAAGGTGAAGGCGGAGCTAAACGTACTGCTGAAGAACAAGCTGCATTCTTAGCTGAATTAGTAGAAAAATACCCAATCATCACTATCGAAGACGGTATGGATGAAAATGACTGGGATGGTTGGAAGTTATTAACTGAAAAATTAGGTGAAAAAGTACAATTAGTTGGTGACGACTTATTCGTAACAAACACTGAAATTTTAGAACGTGGTATCTCTGAACACGTTGGTAACTCAATCTTAATCAAAGTTAACCAAATCGGTACTTTAACTGAAACATTCAACGCTATCGAAATGGCGAAACGTGCTTCATATACTGCAGTTGTTTCTCACCGTTCTGGTGAAACAGAAGATGCAACAATCGCTGATATCGCTGTTGCAACAAATGCAGGTCAAATCAAAACTGGTTCATTATCTCGTACAGACCGTATGGCTAAATACAACCAATTATTACGTATCGAAGATGAATTAGGCGAATTAGCTCAATACCAAGGACTAAACGCTTTCTACAACTTAGAAAACAAATAGTTTAATACAAGATACTCCGTCCCTTACGAATATTCAGACAGTTAACATTTAAGCATAGGTAGCTCGCTACCTATGCTTTTTTTGTTTATTTGATTTTATGATAGGAAAATACGAATTTTTTGTGAAATAATTCATCATTTTTTATTGACATAAATTTTCAATGAGATAAAATGAGAACAGTATTAATATTTAATTAGGGATGAGGGAATAATATGGGATTAAAAAGAAGTTTAATTGTAACATTAGCAACTGCTGCATTATTAGCAGCATGTGGTACAGGTAGCGAAACAGCGAGTTCAGGTACAGATGGAGAAGCGGCAGCAGTCGTAAACTATGTAGCACCTACAGAAATCGCTACAATGGACTCTGTAATGGTTACAGATATGAATAGTGCCAATTATATTGGACAAGTTCAAGACGGTCTTTATTGGGAAAATGATATGAATGAAATTGAACCAGCTTTAGCAGAAGCATTACCTGAAGTATCTGAAGATGGGTTGACATACACCATCAAGATGCGCGAAGATGCTAAATGGTCAAACGGTGATCCTATCACGGCCAATGATTTTGTTTATGCCATTCAATGTTTAGCAAATCCTGATACTGCAGCACCATATTCATACTTATTGGCTGGATTTGCAAATTCAGAAGCTGTATTGAGTGGAGAGGCACCGGTTGAAGAGTTAGGTGTTAAAGCCTTAGATGATTACACAATTGAAATTCAACTTGATACGCCAATTCCATATATCGAAAACTTATTAGCATTTACGCCATTATACCCTCAAAACCAAGCTTTTGTTGAAGAAGCAGGGGATGCATATGGAACAAACTCTGATAACATTGTATTCTCAGGACCATTCACTATGTCAAACTGGGATGGAACAGGTTTAACTTGGACTTTAGAGAAAAATGCTGATTACTATAATGCTGACAGCATAGCAATTGATGAAGTAAATGTTCAAGTTATCAAAGAAGGTTCAACTGCGGTTAACTTGTTTGAAGCTGGGGATATTGATAATGCACCATTAACAGGTGAACTTGCTAAACAATACCAAGGCGATGAAAATGCGGTACAACAAGCAAAAGCACGTAATTACTGGATGGCCTTTAACTATAATAACGAAGTTTTCCAAAACCAAAATTTACGTGAAGCGATTGACTATGCAATCAATAACGAAGAATTAGCAACAAATGTAATTGGTGATGGTTCTAATGCTGTAGCGACATTCGTACCAGAAAACTTCATCTTCAATCCTGAAACAGAGGAAGACTTTGTCACTGAAGTAGGTATTACTGATAAATATGATCCAGAAGAAGCAGCGCGTTTATGGGACTTAGCTAAAGAAGAGTTAGGCGTTGAAACTTTAGATCTTAACCTGTTAGGTGATGATGATGAAAAAGGTAAAACAACGACTCAATATATCCAAGGACAAGTACAAAATAACTTGGAAGGTGTCACAGTTAACCTTCAAAATGTACCGAAGAAAAACCGTTTAGCACAAGAGGATGCACGTGACTACGATATGGTAATCACAGGTTGGGCAGCTGACTTTGCTGATGGTATTAACTTCTTCGAACTATTAGAAACAGGTGGCCCATACAACCGTGGGGATTATACAAACACTGCATATGATGCAGAAATTGAAGCTGCACGTGGGGAAAACGCCAATGATCCTACTGCACGTTGGGCAAATTTTGTTGAAGCACAAAATATCTTAGTTGAGGATGCTGCGTGGGTACCACTATACCAAGAAGTAGAAACACAATTAAGAAATCCTAATTTAACTGGTATCACATTCAGATCAGTTGGTAATGAATTTGATTTACGTACAGCAACATTAGAAGCTGCAGAATAAATACAATATTTGAACAATGAATTCAAAAACCGCAAGTGATAATACTTGCGGTTTTCTTGTTTATTAGGGTTTTATGAATAATCTATGAAAAATATGAGAAGAATTGATTGACAACGGATTCATTATCTAGTAAATTATTGCCATATTGTAATAAATATCTTATTGGGTCAGAAGACTCGAAGATGGAGGAAGTATTATGGAAAGAAAAAATCTTTTAAAATCACTAGCAGTGATTGGTTTATCTGGTTTAGTTTTAGCAGCATGTGGTAACGGTGGCGACGACGCAGCTACATCTGATAGCAGTGCAGCAACAAGTTCTACTGCAACTTCTGGGGAAAATGTCTTAAACTGGACAACAAGTAGTGAATTACCAACTATGGATACTACCATGGTAACTGATACAGTTTCATTTGACATGATGAATAATGTAAACGAAGGTTTATATCGTCAAAATGCTGATAATGAATATGAGCCAGCAATGTTAGATGGTGAACCAACTATCTCTGAAGATGGCACAGTTTACACTTATAAAATCAAAGAGAACGCTAACTGGTCAAATGGTGACCCTGTAACCGCTGGTGACTTTGTGTTTGCATGGCAACGCTTAGTAAATCCAGATCAAGCAGCGTCATACTCTTACTTAGCTGATGGTATCATTCAAAACGCTACAGAAATCATCAATGGCGAAATGGAACCTAGTGAATTAGGTGTTAAAGCTGTCGATGACAAGACTTTAGAAGTTACTTATGCTAAACCAGTACCTTACTTAGAAGGTTTGCTATCAATGGCGCCATTCTACCCATTAAACCAAGCATACGTTGAAGAGCAAGGCGAAAATTACGCAACTAACTCTGATACAGTATTATCAAATGGTCCATTTACTTTAGCTGGATGGGACGGTACTAACTTAAACTGGCAATTAGTGAAAAACGATACTTACTGGGATGCTGAAAATGTTAAATTGGATGCTGTAAACTACCAAGTATTGAAAGAAACATCTACTGCAATCAACTTGTTTGATAGTGGTGAAATTGATTACACAACTGTTTCTGGTGAATATGTTGCAGCACGTGAAGGTGACCCTAACATGGCTAACGCACCTGAATCAACAGTATTCTACTTGAAGATGAACCAAGAACGTAATGGTGAAGAAACACCGTTAGCTAACAAAAACATCCGTACTGCAGTTGCTAAAGCAATTGATAAACAATCATTTGCTGATCAAGTACTACAAAATGGTTCTAAACCTGCAGACTACCTCGTTCCAGAAGGATTAGCATTTAACCCATCAACTGGTGCAGACTTCCGTGAAGACTCTGCTGCTGCAGCTGAATTCTTAACTTATGATGTAGCTGCTGCTCAAGAAGCTTTCAAAGCTGGTTTAGAAGAATTAGGTACAGACTCAGTTAGCATCGAATTATTAGTTGATGATACTGAAAATGCACAACGTTCTGCTGAATACATCCAAGGTCAATTACAAGAAAACTTACCTGGATTAGAAGTATCAATCGTTGCACAACCATTCAAGAACCGTATCGCTGCTGACAACTCTCAAGATTACGATTTACAAGTTGCAGGTTGGGGTGCTGACTACGCTGACCCAATTAACTACTTAGAATTGTTCATCACAGATGGTGGTAACAACAACTCTGGTTACTCTAACGAAGAATACGATGCATTGATCGCTAGTGCAGCTGGTGAAACAGAAGACTTAGATGCTCGTTGGGCTGACCTAGTTTCTGCTGAATCAATCATCTTAGAAGATGCTGGTATTGCACCACTTTACCAACGTTTCGGTGCTTACTTACAACAACCTACAGTTGAAGGTGTAGTTCATCACCAAGTTGGTGCTTCTACTTCATTCAAATGGGCTTCAAAAGCTGAATAATTTCGAATGAAATTACCACAGTAATATAAAAAACTACCTGTAAAGGTAGGTTTTTTTATTATATGATGATAATGTCACATATATTGACGTAAAAAGTTTGATGTGTTAGAATTTGTAATGCTTTTGATGAAAATATGAAAATATTATCATCAATTTTTTAAAAATTTTATTTTTTAGCACTCATAGGTAAAATCGGCAAATAACTGCGATATGAGTTGTTTTCCATCATTTAGTGGTAAATCCCTTAGTGTGAGAATGAATACTAGTGGAGGGAAGAGAAATGAAAATTGGAGGGTGATTTAGCTTTACACCAACTTACTAGAAGTTAGGTAGATAAATTAACATGATTACTAGTTAGAATGCCAATAGTTAGCATAGCTGTTAGCTAAAAAATTAAGGATAAAAAAAGAATGGCTAAATGCCACCCTTTATGGTCTTAAATGAAATAATAAGTAATGAGACAAGCTAAGCTAATTGCCAATAAAATACCACCGATTTTCAAGAAACCAATGTACCAGGTACCAATAGATTGGGACAATGTTTGTACATTTTTCTCGGAATCATCATTTTTTTTTGAATTTTTTTGTCCGATAACACCAGGTCTCCATTTACGCAGGCTATATTGAAATAGGTCAAAAGTCCCGTCTTTTAAGATTAATCCGAACATTCCGGCAATTAGAAATGAGGCACTAATGTAAAAATAGCTATTGCTTAAGTAAAATAAAGTGATACCCTCGTGCAAAAAAATTGATATAATGAACGGTATCGTGGCAAAAAGCAAGAGGATGCTTTTCCAGCGTTTATAAATCATTGTGAGATCAAATCCTTTCAATATGTCCATAATTTAACACAATATAGGAGGTGAAGCAATTTGAAATCGTATTACAAATATTTACTTCGTAGAGTATTTTATATGCTCTTAACAATATTTCTAATTGCAACAATTACATTTTTCTTAATGAAGCTTCTACCTGGTACACCGTTCCAAAATGAGGACCGACTATCAGCAGAACAAATCATCATCATGAATGAACGTTATGGATTAAATGATCCAGTCATTGTTCAGTATGCCCGTTATATGTTGGGTATATTTACAGGTGACTTAGGTGTATCTTTCCAATTTTCAAATACACCAGTAACTGAATTATTAGGTAGTCGTATCGGCCCATCTTTACAATTGGGTGCTCAAGCGATTATCCTTGGTACTTCTTTAGGTATCATTCTTGGAGTGATCTCAGCAATGTACAAAAACACTTGGATTGACTCAACTGCCACATTTGTAGCCATCCTTGGTCGTTCTATCCCTAACTTCGTATTCGCAGTATTACTACAATTAGTATTCGCAGTACAATTAGGTTGGTTCCCAATCGCTTTATGGGATGGTTCTTTTGCCGCAACTGTTCTACCAACAATTGCTTTAGCTATTTCACCATTGGCTGACTCAAGTCGATTCATTCGTACAGAAATGGTTGATGTATTGAATTCAGACTATATCGAATTAGCTCGTGCAAAAGGTTTGAGTAGAACTGCAGTAGCATTTAAACATGGGGTTCGTAACGCTTTAATTCCACTATTAACATTATTAGGTCCATTAACAGTAGCCCTAATGACAGGTTCGATGGTAGTTGAAAATATTTACGCAATTCCTGGTATTGGTGAACAATTCGTTAAATCAATCCAAACAAATGACTACCCAACAATCATGGGTGTAACAATTCTTTATTCTGCAATGTTAGTAGCAATGCTATTATTAGTAGATATTTTATACGGTATTGTTGATCCACGTATTCGAGTAAGTAACGAAGGAGGCGAATAATATGGCTGAAAATAATCAATCATATACATCTATTCCAGCTGATAAATTCCGCCCAGCTACACAACATGATCATATTGCTGAACGTGAACAAATTGCAGGTGAGTCATTAAACTTCCTTCAAGATTCATGGCGTCGATTAAAGAAAAATAAAATTGCTATTTTATCATTAATCGTTTTAATTATTGTCATTATTTTAGCTGTTTTAGCACCAGTAATCGCTCCAGCTGATCCAAATGTACAAAATGTTCAATTTGCTAACATCCCACCAAAAATTCCAGGTTTGGAAAATTTTGCTTGGTTTGATGGTAAATCATCAGTAGCTGGTACTGAAATCGACCAATACGCTGCGAATAATGTACCAGAAGATGTTTACTACTATTTAGGTACTGATGCATTAGGTCGTGACCTATTATCCCGTATTCTATATGGTACGCGTGTTTCATTGTTCATCGGTTTGATGGCAGCTTTATTCAACTTATTAATTGGTGTGCCTTACGGTATCATCGCTGGTTGGAATGGTGGCCGTATCGATAACATTATGATGCGTTTCTTAGAAATCTTATCTGGTGTACCTAACTTAGTAATTGTAATCTTAATGCTTTTGGTGTTAGAACCAGGTATTATGTCAATTATTATTGCCTTAGCTATCACTGAATGGATTTCAATGGCGCGTGTTGTACGTGCGCAAACAATGAAAATTAAAAACCAAGAATATATCTTGGCGGCACGTTCATTGGGTGAGGCGGCATGGAAAATTGCCTTCCGCCATATCTTACCGAACTTATCAGGTATCATTATTATCCAAACAGTATTCTCAATTCCGTCCGCAATCTTCTTCGAGGCGTTCTTGAGTTTCATCGGATTAGGTATTCCGGCACCAAATGCTTCATTAGGTACATTAATTAATGATGGTTATAAGACATTCCGCTTCTTGCCTCATTTAATGTGGTACCCAGCAGGTGTAATCTGTATCGTCATGATTGCATTTAACATGTTAGCAAATGGTTTACGTGATGCTCTAGATCCAAAAACGAATGATTAAGGAGTTGAGCAGAATTGAGTAACAAAACAGAAAATATTTTAGAAGTAAAAGATCTAGAAATTAATTTCAAAACGTATTCTGGTGATGTTCAAGCCATTCGTAAAGTGAATTTTGACTTGAAGCAAGGGGAAACGTTAGCCATCGTAGGTGAGTCTGGTTCAGGTAAATCTGTAACTGTACGTACCATTATGCGATTATTAGCCAATAACGCTGATGTTAAAGGTGGAGAAATCCTTTTTAACGGCGAAGATTTATTAAAGAAATCTGAAAAAGAAATGCAAGGTATCCGTGGAAAAGACATCGCGATGATTTTCCAAGATCCTATGACTTCTTTAAACCCTGTAATGAAAATTGGTAAACAAATTGCTGAACCAATTATCATTCACCAAAACAAATCTAAAAAAGAAGCATACGAACGTGCAGAAGAATTACTAACTTTAGTAGGTATTCCCAATGCATCTGAACGTATGAATCAATATCCGCATCAATTTTCAGGTGGACAACGACAACGTATCGTTATTGCGATTGCTTTGGCATGTAATCCTCGTATCTTGATTGCCGATGAACCAACAACAGCACTAGATGTAACTATCCAAGCACAAATCCTAGAATTGATGAAAGAATTACAAGAAAAAATTGATACATCAATCATCTTTATCACACATGATTTGGGTGTTGTTGCGAACGTTGCTGACCGTGTTGCGGTTATGTATGCTGGTAAAATCGTTGAATATGGTGACGTAGATGAAATCTTCTTCAATCCACAACATCCATATACTTGGGGCTTGATTGGTTCTATGCCTACATTAGATACAAAAGGTAAATTGGTATCAATTCCTGGTACACCACCAGACTTGTTAGATCCACCAAAAGGGGACGCCTTTGCTTTACGTTCTGATTACGCTATGGAAATTGATTACGAAATGCAACCACCAATGTTCAAAGTTTCTGACACACATTCAGCTGCTACTTGGTTATTTCATCCAGACGCGCCTAGGGTTGAAGCTCCGGCTGAAATCCAACGCCGTTATAAAATCTATGAAAGCTTAAAAGCTGGTATTATTCCTGAAGGATACAATGCTGGTGCACCTAAGGTTTCATTAGATGAAAATACTGAAGTTGTTACATCTAAAGATACAGAAGGTGTAATTACAACAGAAACTATGGAAGGAGATGACTCAATTGGCTAATGAACAAGAACCCTTATTAAAGGTAAGAAATTTGAAACAATACTTTGGTGCCGGCTCTAAAGGTGAAGTGAAGGCCATTGATGATATCTCATTTGATATCTTTAAAGGTGAAACTTTCGGTTTAGTTGGGGAATCAGGTTCTGGTAAAACAACTACTGGTCGTGCTGTAATGCGCCTTTATCAACCAACTTCAGGAGAAATCATCTTCGAAGGTAAAGATATTGCCAAACTAAAAAACCGTCACGAAATGTTAGATTTCCGTAAAGATATCCAAATGATCTTCCAAGATCCATATGCGTCATTAAATCCACGTATGAAAGTTGAAGATATCATTGCTGAAGGTTTAGAAATTCATGGTTTAGTAAAAACAAAAGCTGAACGTAAAGCTCGCGTTGCTGAACTTTTAGAACAAGTAGGTTTAAACCCACAACATGCAACTCGTTACCCACATGAATTTTCAGGTGGACAACGTCAACGTATTGGTATCGCACGTGCACTTGCAGTGGCACCAAAAATGATTGTGGCTGATGAACCTATCTCTGCACTTGATGTGTCGATTCAAGCCCAAGTTGTAAACTTGCTTGAAGAACTTCAACAAGAATTTGGTTTAACATTCCTATTTATCGCCCATGACTTGTCAATGGTGAAATACATTTCTGACCGAATCGCAGTAATGTATATGGGTAAAATTGTTGAACTAGCTGATGCAGATGAATTATACTACCACGGTTTACATCCATATACGAAGAGTCTGTTATCTGCAATTCCATTGCCAGACCCAATTTATGAACGTAGCCGTCAACGTATTACCTATAACCACGCACCATTAAATGGTGATGAATCAATGGTTGAAATTTCACCAAACCATTTTGTATATTGCTCTCCTAATGAAGTTGAGAAATACAAAAAAATGCGCGCAGCGCAAGGTGAATAATAAAATGAAACGAGGTTGGGATGAAAGTCCTAACCCCTTTTTCTTTATATGACGATACATATAATCATTAAATTGTAAGTGTCCTATACTTATGTTAAAATAGGTGTGTAGAACAAAACGGAGGGGTACTTTTGTATAATATATTATTGACAGTCTTGATTATTATCGCTTTCTTATTAATTCTAGTGGTTGTTGCACAACCATCTAAAGGAAATAGTGCAAGCAACTTAACTGGTGGCGGTGATGCCATGTTTGGTAAGAAGAGAAAAGCACGTGGTTTTGAAGCTGTATTGAATCGTTTTACAGTCATCCTTGGCTTAGCTTTTATGGTGATTGCATTACTACTCGCAAACTTATCTGCATAAAATTTGAGGCGGTTCTATGCATAGGACCGCTATTTTTTTGTTTACAGCCAAAACTATCGGGGTAAATAATTGATTTAAGTGGCATAAAACATACAATGAAGTAACAAATCATTTATTGAGTGAAAATAAACGAAGAGCATAAAGTAGGGTGAATATTATATGCAAACAAAATTACCAGAGCCTTTTTTCTTTGAAGGTAACGAGAAGGCAATTATCCTTTTCCATGCTTTTACTGGGACCTCTAATGATGTGCGGATGTTGGGTCGCAGACTAAATCGTGAAGGATATACGGTGTATGCGCCTCAATTAACGGGACATGCAACTGAAGATGTATTCAACCTTGTTGCCCCTGGTAACCCGCAAACATGGTTAGCAGATGGACAAAGAGCGTATGATGCATTAAAAGAACGAGGGTATCATAAAATAGCAGTTTTTGGTTTATCGTTAGGGGGCACAATCGCAACTAGTGTATTACTGAACAACGATGTAGTTGGTGGTGGCGTATTTAATACGCCAATTGTCACCAATCAACCAATCACTGAAAGCAATGTCCCAAAATCTTTCATGTTTTTTGCAGAAAATATGCAAAAAAAAATTGGCCTCAGTGATGCTGAAGTCCAAGCACAAAAGGGGCAATTGCAAAGCCAATTAACCGACACCCTACAAGGTATTGCTGCGATAAATACAAAATTACGAAGTCAGATTGATGAAATCAAAGTACCATTTTATATCGCTGCATCAGGTCAAGATGAGTTGGTTGATCCAACTGCTGGTGAGCAATTTGCGGATGCAATTACTACTGCACCTGTAGACTTAAACGTATTCCAATCTGCAACACACGTTATAACAGTAGGTAAGTACCATCATGAATTTGAAACAACTGTTATTGACTATTTAACAACATTAAACTGGGAGTGAAAAAGTGAGTAAAAATTTAAAAGAAATAAAAACAGAGGTGTTAGCCTTTCTGGCTGATACAAGCAAGAAGTACACAGCCCAGTCTTTAAGTCAGGCGATGGGCTATGACAAAGCAGAAGATTTTACAGTTGTCGTAAAGGCGATTGCAAAACTTGAACAAGAAGGTGCAATCCAAATTACTAAAGATGGTTCATTGCGCTTGAATCAAGCAAAACCATCTTATACGGGTAGTTTTACACAAAATGCACGTGGTTTTGGCTTTGTAAAGACTGAAGAACTAGAAAAAGATATCTTCATCGGAAAAGGTAAGACAAACGGTGCGCTCCAAAATGACATCGTCCGAGTAGAAATCACAAGAGATGAACAACCATTACAAGATAAGTCAGCTGAAGGTGTTATAGTTGAAGTCATTGAACGTCATACAACACGTTTAACAGGTGAATTTACACCATTCAATACTAAAGACCAAGAAGAAACTGGTTTTATTGGTAGTGTGAAACCACAAAATCATGGTTTTGATAATTTAACGGCCTTAATCAAAGCTGATGGCTTACATCCTGTTGAAGGAGAAATTGTTGTTGTAGAAGTAACTGATTATCCAGATCAACAACATCCTTTCGTGGTGGCTGGGAATGTTATTCAAGAAATTGGACATAAAAATGAACCTGGGGTTGATATCCTAGCTATTTTAAATATGTTTGAAATTCCGCATGAATTCCCTGCAGAGGTACTTGAAAATGCGAATGAAGTCCCCGAAACAATCGCAACTGATGATTTACAAGGCCGAACAGACTATAGAGATGTCATGACAATCACTATTGATGGTGCTGACGCTAAAGACTTAGATGACGCGATTTCATTAAGTAAATTAGATAATGGTAACTATCAATTAGGTGTCCATATCGCAGATGTTTCCCATTACGTGACGGAAAGTTCACCAATGGACCGCGAAGCCTATGAACGTGGGACATCCGTATACTTAACTGACCGAGTTGTACCCATGTTACCGCAACGATTATCTAACGGTATTTGTTCATTGAATCCAGAAGTGGATCGATTAACGATGACTGCGATTATGGAAATTGACCATAATGGTGGTATTGTGAATTATGATATCCATCCATCTGTGATTCATTCAAATTACCGTATGACTTATTCAGATGTAAATGAAATCATCACCAATAACGATGAAGCCTTACGTCAAAAATATAGTGAAATTGTCGACATGCTTGAAAATATGGCGCAATTACATGAAATTTTATATACAAAACGTGTCCGCCGAGGTGCGATTGATTTTGATTCTCGTGAAGCTAAGATCATCGTCGATGCGCAAGGGCATCCACAAGATATCGTCGTTCGCGAACGTGGCGTGGCTGAACGAATGATTGAATCCTTCATGCTAAGTGCCAATGAAACGGTTGCTGGACACTATACGAAGAAAATTTTACCTTTTATTTATCGGGTACATGAGCAACCAGATGAAGATAGAATGCAACGTTTCCTTGAATTCGTAACTGCTTTTGGTATTGTGCCACAAGGTACGAAATCATCGATTCGTCCAAAAGATATTCAAAATATTATTAAAGAAGTACAAGGGGAAACTTATCAACCAGTTGTTTCTATGATGTTATTACGTTCAATGAAACAAGCCCATTATGATGTAGAACCTATTGGTCATTATGGATTAGCTGCTGAAGACTATACCCACTTCACATCACCAATTCGTCGTTATCCTGACTTGATCGTTCACCGTATGATTCATTATTACAATGACCATAAACGTCCAGATTCTGAACGCCAAGAAAAGATGAAGGCGAAACTAGCTGACATTGCAGAGCATTCTTCTAAGATGGAACGCCGTAGTGTTGATGCTGAACGTGAAACAGATAGCTTGAAGAAAACCGAATTTATGTTAGATAAAATTGGCATGGAATTTGAAGGTATTATTTCTTCTGTAACCGGATTTGGCTTGTTCATTGAATTACCAAATACAGTTGAAGGTCTTGTTCATATTTCGATGATGAAAGATGATTATTACAACTTTGTGGCTAATCACTTAATCATGGTCGGTGAACGTACAGGTAAAACTTACCACATCGGTGATAAGGTTACGGTAAAAGTGATGGATGTGAATACAGATACCCGTGATATAGATTTTGTCCTAGTTAAGGGAGAAAACGATAGCGAGACTGGTCTTACACATCAAGGCAAGAATAAGGAATCTAACCGTAATAAAGGTCGCAAAGGTAACAATCGTAGCCGTCGTCGTAATAATAAAGGTGATGGTAAGGATAAACCAGCGCGACCAGAAGCAGCTAGCAAGTCTACTGGCTACAAAGGTAAGGCGAACCCGAATCCAAATAACAAACGTAGTAACAATAATAAAAACAATCCAGTAAATGCGAAGAAGAAAACTGCAGCTAAAAGTAATCGCAACTTTGTGATTCGTAAGAGCAAAGGGAAGTAATTTTTCCATTTCTAAGTAGGTGAATAAAGAATGGCAAAAAAACCAAAGCAAAAAAAATGACGACAATGTCTTAGCCAGTAATCGCAAAGCCAGTCATGACTTTACAATACTAGATACCATTGAGTGTGGTGTGGTGTTGACGGGTACAGAAATTAAATCTGTTCGTCAATCTAAAATTAATTTGAAAGATGGCTTTGCGCGTGTCGAACGTGGTGAAGTGTGGATGTACAATGTACATATCTCTGAGTTTTCTCAAGGGAATATCTTTAACCATGATCCTTTACGTCCCCGTAAACTCTTATTGAAAAAGACTCAAATTTTGAAGTTAGAGAAAGATATCCAACGTGAAGGTCAAACACTGGTACCGCTAAAAGTCTATTTAAAAAATGGCTATGCTAAAGTATTGTTGGGCATTGCAGAAGGTAAGAAGAAATATGATAAGCGTCGTGCTTTAAAAGAAAAAGATATGAAGCGTGAAGCGCAACGAGCTTTAAAATACTAATATATAAAACTGGTCAATAATCAAGTTGACCAGGTTTTTTGGCACTTCGACTTTTAATGTAGATAGCGTAATTTAAGTAAGAAACTTGAATTCATTTTATATGGATTTGAGTTTCTTTTTTATTTTAAATGAGCTTTGATAAAAGAAAATTCATCTTTTTGTCCGGCTTGTTTAGGTTTGTATATATACATCGTTAAATAACCAAAAAGTGGAAACCTCGGAAGGTTTTGGTTTCAAAAATGAGAAATTTTGCGCCACACAAAGGGCTGAACGTTCATTATTTTTAGAAAAGGAAACTTCAGGGTGTTTTGCGTTTCATTTTTCCTCATAAATACACTCAAGAGCAGTTATGGTTTCCAGTTTTCATCTATTTTAAACCGGATATAAACAATTTCGCAAAAATATGCAAAACTCCTCATCTAAGGGTATATTATGCCAGCCAAAGCGGGTAGATACGACAAAAGGGAACTTATTCATACAGGTAGGTCCTATGTTACGGGTTAGCGAGGACCCTATTCATTTGTCTTTTTGTGTTTTCATACAAAAAAGGTATGGACGGTTTCTAATCCACACCAAAAGTCGGAGACCCGTTTTTAGTATGACCATTAGGCATGAAATAGGTTTTCTTATGAAAAGAAAAACAAAGATTTGAGAAAATGCAGGCACTCTCATGGTAGAATACAAGTAATCTGTTATCTATTCATGTGCACCTAAGCGCAAGTTTCGTCGCGAATTTTGAACGGTGGATATGATAAGATGGTGAAAAGAAAGCGAGTGACTAATTGATGAATTATAATGATCGATATTTACGATTACTATCTGAACAGTTTCCAGATATAGCTTCAGTAACGACTGAAATTATCAACTTAGAAGCAATTATGGAATTACCAAAAGCAACCGAACATTTCATCAGTGATTTGCATGGTGAATATGATTCTGTTTCCCATGTGATTCGTAACGGATCTGGGAATATTAAAGAAAAGATTAGAGAAGTATTTCAAAATCGCTTATCTACAAGCGAAATGAATCAATTAGCAACCATTGTATATTATCCTGAAGAGAAATTGACGAGTATTTTAAAAGACATTCATGATGAAGCAGCACGTAATGAATTCTATACCTTGACCATTTCTCGCATGATTGAATTAGCACAATTCGTTGTATCAAAATATACACGATCTAAAGTCCGTAAAGCGATGCCTTCAGACATGTCTTATATCCTAGACGAATTGATATTCAAGGATTCAGTTCTTACTAATAAGGGTTCTTATTACTGGAATATCATCCAAAATGTCATTGAGTTAGGGGCAGCAAATCGTTTAATTTCGGCCTTATCTGAATTAATGCGAGAATTAGTGGTCGATCATTTGCATGTACTGGGTGATATTTATGATCGTGGTCCTGCACCAGATAAAATCATTGATCTATTAGCCAAACAAAAGTCCATCGACATTCAATGGGGCAATCATGACGCTATTTGGATGGGGGCAGCGTCAGGTTCTCGCGTACTAATCGCAAATGTATTGCGCATTTGTGCCCGATACGATAACCTAGAAATTATTGAAGATGCTTACGGTATATCCTTACGTCCATTAGTGGCTTTTGCGGAAACGACTTATCCTGATGAAGGTATTCATGAATTTTTACCAAAAATTGATGAGACAGTAGATCATTTCCCAGAAGAAATTAAACAAATTGCGAAAATGCAGCAAGCAATTACCATTATTCAGTTCAAATTGGAAGCCCAAGTCATCCAACGTCATCCAGAATTCCAAACGGACAATCGGCTATTTTTGGATAAAATTGACTTTGAAAAGGGCAGAGTACTCGTCGATGGACAAGAATATCCTTTGAAGAATACAGTCTTCCCAACTGTTGACCCGAGTGATCCCTTTAAGCTAACAGAAGATGAAGAGTATGTGATGGCCAAATTGCAAGCGGGATTCCTTAATGCCGAACGCCTTCAAAAACATATAGCCTATCTATATAGTAAAGGGTCATTATATAAAATTTATAATGATAATTTGTTGTATCATGGCTGTATCCCAATGAATGATGATAAGACCTTTAAGCAGGTTTATATCCACGGCCGTGCTTATTCGGGTAGAGCCCTTCTTGATCAATTTGAGAAGGCTATGCGCCAAGCATATGCTTCTAAGGGGCCAGATGAATCTGCCAACCCTGATTTAGATTACATGTGGTACATTTGGCAGGGGGAGGGCTCTTCACTATTTGGTAAAACGAAAATGACTACTTTCGAACGCTATTATATCGAAGATGCCAAAACGCATGAAGAACCAAAAAATATCTATTATCAATTACGAAATGATAAGGCATGTGCCGAAAGTATTTTAGAAGAATTTGGTGTTCCTGCAGATAAGGGACATATTGTGAACGGACATACACCAGTCAAAGAGCGAAAAGGTGAGGATCCAATAAAGGCTGAAGGCAAATTACTCGTGATTGATGGTGGTTTCTCCAAAGCCTATCAACCAACCACAGGCCTTGCTGGATACACCTTACTCTACAATTCATTCGGCATGCTTTTAGTCAGCCATCAACCATTCTCTAGTATTGAGGATGCAGTTGAAAATGAAACAGATATCGTATCTACCCGTCGAATTGTGGATAAGGAATTAGATCGATTAAAAGTACGCCAAACAGATGTTGGGGTAAAATTAAAAGACCAAGTAATTCAGTTGAAAAAATTACTACAAGCCTATAGAAATGGTACAATAAGACCTAGAGTAGTATAACCAAGGAGGAATTATTAATGTCAAAAGGTGTGACGATTTACTTCATGCGCCATGGAGAAACGTATTTAAATTATTACGGACGCATGCAAGGATGGGCAGATGCGCCATTAACGCCACGCGGTGAAGCCGATGTACGAAGAAGTGGTCGGGGTTTAGCTGATGTAGAGTTCTCAGCTGTCTATACTAGTGATTTACAACGTACCGTAAAAACAGCAGAACTGATTTTAGATGAAAATCATGCGACCGCTAAAGATATTCAAATTGAAAAAAGACCGGAATTTAGAGAAGTCTTTTTCGGTTCATTTGAAGGTTTAGAAGCCCGCGAGCTTTGGGCTAATGTAACTGCCATCGCAACAGAAAAAGCTGGTGAATACACGGGATTCACAACTGATGAAAGTGTTCGTTTAGAATTAGATACTTTTAAAGAAATGGATCCATACCATGATGCAGAAAACTTTATGGAATTTTGGATGCGTGTTGAATTAGGGTTAATTGATGTTATCACCAAACATCGAGAAACGGATAAAAAAATCTTGATTGTCAGTCATGGGATGACAATTCGTAATATGATTCACGAATTGATTCCACAATTTGAAATTGACGCAATGCTTGATAATGCAAGCGTATCTATCGTTAGATACCAAGACGGTCAATATCATTTGGAAGCATTCAATCAAACTGACCACTTTGCAGTGGACGAAATTAATGACGAAGAAACGGATTTAGACGCTTCTGATATGTCTTAGAAAACACACAAAAACTGCTGAGATGTTTCTCAGCCAAGTTTTTTGTGTGTACTTATATTTTATGATTTATATGTTTCTTATCTCGCATGAATGAGACCGTGCAAAATGTGTTTAGAAATGTGTTTAGAAATGTGTTTAGAAATGTGACTAGAAATGTGACTAGATTAATTCTAAAATGAATCAGAGTGTTCAAAAATTTTACATACAATTTTACATACTTTTTAATCAAAACAGTGATGATAATGATATAAAAAAGAGGTGTCTATCATAAGATAAACACCCCTAATCATGTACCCACATGTTTTTGTTAATAGACGAATACTTTCACCAATACTTTTATGAAACTGAATGAAACAGTGATAACAATAAAGGTTGTTAAAAGCTATTAATCTATAGAATGGAGGTGAGGGGATTTGAACCCCTGTCCAAACACTCCGATTGCACAACGTTTACCACTATAGTTGATTCTTAAATTTGCGCACTAGGGGTGAATCTACAAACCACTTAGATTGCTAGTCTGATTATTCTCTTTTCCTTACTCCAGACGGAAGCTTAGAACGTAACCTACTATAATAGGACTCGGAACCAGCGCATAGGTGACGCCGGGCGAATCTTAGCTAGCTGTTATTAGGCAGCGAAAGCTAAAGTGTTTGTTTGTTGTTTGTCAGTTATATTTAAACTGTGAACGTTGATACGAAGACGTAACCTCCGAGCAGTAGTCATACACCGGGCCATGCCTGTCGAATCCAATAACACCCCCGTGAATGTACCCATTATTATAACATATTTTGTGAATATGGGTCAAATAAAGCTTGCTCTTTGGCATAACAGGGTATATGCAAGGGCTATCATTAGTCTTCTACAAGATATATGGTATACTATATATACACTATAAATTAAAAAAGAGGTTGATATGATGTCAAATGAAAATAACGGTACTTTTGATAAAATCAAAGGTTCAATTAACGAAACTGTTGGTAAAATTACTGGAGACAAAGAGTTAGAAGGTAAAGGCAAAGGTCAACAAGCACGTGGCGAAGTTGAAGAAAAAGTAAATCAAGCCAAAAATGCATTTAACGATGCTAAAGATGATGCGCAAGGTCGTTTAGATGGCTTTACGAACAAAGACGAAGAAAAATAATTATCAAATAAATTAAGAGAAGTGATGGTCGTCATATGCGGCCATCACTTTTTTGTATTTTGGGTGTTTTAGTTTCTAAGGTATAATAAAGAAAACGACATTTGGAGGAATTTCTGTGAGAAGAGTAATAATAGATTCAGATACAGCTGGCGATGATACTACCGCCATCTTGATGGCATTAAAACATTTTAAAGTGGAAGGTATCACGATAGTCGCGGGTAATGTTGCGTTTGATCAAGAGGTAGATAATGCGCTAACAACGATTGAAACATTCAACCCTGATTACAAGGTGCCTGTGTATAAAGGGTACCAAAGTCCAATGATTGCACTACCAAATGAAGTGCATGATACTGTGGAAGAAATTCAGGGTGGTAATGGCATGGGGGATGCTGTTTTTCCAAAACCGCAACAAAAACCTGAGGAGCAACATGCTATTGATTTTATTATTGAAACAGTGAAGGCAAATCCTGGAGAGATTGAATTAATCGCATTAGCACCCCTAACAAATATTGCTATGGCAATTAAGAAAGCGCCTGAAATTGCTAAAGATATCAAGCATATATGGATTATGGGAGGGGTTAACAACCGGCTCGGTAACATGAACGTTTCTGCTGAATACAACTTTTACGTTGATCCAGAAGCAGCACGTATTGTACTCAATGCATCCACTGAAAAGACGATGGTAACATGGGATGCCAGCTTAGATTTTGGTGTCATTTACGAAGAAGATATCGAAGAAATTCAGGCAATTCAAACAAAAGGTTCGAAATTTTTCTTAGACATCAACATGTTTGTCCGTGCCTTTGAATTAGCCAAAAGGGGTATTGATGGCATAACCTGTACAGACTCATTATTGACCGCTGTGGCTGCCTTACCAGAACTAACTCTTCAAGCCACCAACTACTATGTCGATGTGGAGACACAAGGGCAATTTGCCCGCGGCTACAATATTGTAGACTGGGAAGAGGAATTTAAACGCACACCAAACTGCCGTGTCATCGAGCGTATTGATAGCCAAGCCTTTAAAAATGCCCTTAAAGATCTGCTTGCAGGTATGAGATAAGGAGCTGACAAATGGAAAATGCACAAGCTCTGATTCAAGAGTTGTATGCCAATGCAACGCCGGATGCTGCCGCAATGGCAAAATATCAGCGAAATCAGTTCCCGTTTTTAGGTATTCGGAGCCAGGATCGACGTGAGATTTTAAAACCTTACTTGAAAGCAGCCAAAGAACAAGCCAAAAATCAGTACCAAGCAAATTCAGATTTGCCAATGATTGATTGGCAATTTGTTGAACATACTTGGGCCTTAGGTGAACGGGAATTTCAATATATCGTATGCGATTATCTGGCAGCAATGAAAATCTACTTATTAGCGGAAGACTTACCCAAATTAAAAGTACTTATTACCAGTAAATCGTGGTGGGATTCGGTAGATTCTTTGGTAAAGACGATTGGTCATCTAGTGCACAAATATCCTGAATTAAGAGCTGAGATGGTCAATTGGAGTAAAGCAGATAATATCTGGTTAAAGCGTACTGCTATGATTCATCAATTGGGTATGAAAGATCAGACAGATACATTACTATTAGCGGTAACCTGTGAAAATTGCCTCGGTACAAATGAATTTTTTGTCGATAAGGGAATGGGTTGGATTTTGCGTGATTATGTAAAAACAAATCAAGCATGGGTTGCTAGCTTCTTAAAAAGCCATGAGAAACAGCTCTCCAATTTAACTTGGAGAGAAGCTAGCAAGCATTTTGCTATTGAAAAAGGGTGATAATTTCCATATATAGGGGTCCAAAGCGTTAAAGTTTAATTAACATACAAAATATGGTATAATAAGAAATAGAAGGCGCATGGATAACTAGGAGGCTATATATGAGTATTAAAGTCACAGATGAAATGCAAGTACTTGTCGGAACTGAATTACGTCGTGGTACCAGTAAATCGCGGATTGCATCGCTATTAGATTTACCCTACGATGAAGCAGTTGAAGTTATTAATGTTGTGAAAGATTCCGTACGACCAGACGTCGGAGATGAGATTCGTTTTACTTTCCGTGATAGAAAAATGGTCGGACAAATAGAAAAATTATTAACAAACTCAGCAGTTGTTAAGATTTATTGGGAATATTCTGATGAAGAGATGCGCGAAATTTGCGAATCTAAGACAATTGTAAATTTTAAAGATATTGATGAGTATGTTAAGGTGCCTTCTTAATAGATTCGTTTCAAGCAATATTTATTTTTCATATAGCAAGATAATGAGGCACACGATGCCAATCAATTTAATCTTGTGCACAATAATGTAATCAAACAAAATACGTGGAGCGTGGAAAGATATTTTCCAGGCTCTTTTTTCTTGGTGAAAGTTTTATTAAGTTATTCAGATAAAACTTTGTACAATATTTGTATTTTTGAAAACCGCTCATCTTTCATTTTCACATAGCCATTTTGCTAGTCTTCAAGCCGTTTTCATAAGCTTGCTTATTTTTTTACAGTAATCTAGTTTTAATAACTAGTTGACAAAGTTACTTATATAATTTAATATCTCGTTATTGACTACAAACGATGTCAATGAAAACAAAGTTTAATCATTGTAAAGATAACTAGTAACTTCTATAGGGAGTGCCTTTACATGATTTAGCTAAATTATGGAGGAAAATATTAATGACTACTTTAGAAAAAATCCAAGAACTAATCACTGAACAATTAGATTTAGAAGCTGGTGAAGTGAAAGCAACCACCAATATTCGTGAAGATATCGATGCAGATTCTTTAGACTTATTCCAAATCATCAACGATATTGAAGATGAATTTGACATCGAAATCGAAGACGAAGAAAAAATCAATACTGTTCAAGATTTAGTTGACTATGTAGAAGCTAATAAAGACTAATTCTAGTCCGATACTACTGGTCGATTAAGAGAGGAAGTAATCCTTAAGTGAAAACTGATTTTTGGGAACGAATAGGCGTTACCTATCCAATTATCCAAGGCGCAATGGCATGGGTTGCTGATGCTGATTTGGCATCGGCTGTTTCCAATGCTGGCGGTCTTGGCGTTATTGGAACCGGACATGATTCGGTTGAAGTGGTGCGTGCTAAAGTTGAAAGAATGCAAGAACTGACTGATAAGCCTTTTGCTGTTAACGTCATGTTGTTAAACGAACATGTGGAAGAAGTTGTTGCTTATATTTGCCAGTCTGGTGTAAAAATCATCACAACTGGTGCTGGTTCGCCAGGTAAATACATGGATCAATTTAATGCGGCAGGCATTTCAGTCATTCCTGTGGTAGCTTCCGTTGGTTTAGCCAAACGGATGGAACGCGAGGGCGTTCATGCTGTGATTGTCGAAGGTATGGAATCAGGTGGCCATGTTGGAAAACAAACAACGATGGCATTAGTACCTCAAGTGACAAAGGAATTAAATATTCCGGTAATTGCAGCAGGTGGTATTGGAGATGGTCGTGGTATGGCGGCAGCGTTTATGCTTGGCGCAATTGGCATTCAGGTTGGTACACGCTTCGTCGTTGCCCACGAATCTAATGCACATGATAACTTTAAAGATCGTATTTTAAAGGCCAAAGATATTGACACCGTATTAACTGGTGAAACAACCGGGCATCCGGTACGTGTATTACGTAATAAATTGACTAAGGAATACTTACGAGTGGAAAAAGAAGAAGCAAGTAAGGAAAATCCAGATTGGAATCGATTAGAAGCAATTGGTACGGGTGCTTTACGTCGGGCTGTAGTCGAAGGAAATCTTGATACAGGCTCATTTATGGCTGGTCAAATTGCTGGTTTAATTGATACGCGTGAATCAGTATCAGAAATCATTGAATCATATATGACTGTATGTAAAGAAACAATTGCTGCTCAAGCAAGTGAATGGCTATGATGCTAAGAATTTAATGAACATAGTGGAGCAGTGAGATGGTGAATACCTTTCACTGCTTTTCTAATCTAAGGAGAATGTTATGACGATTGCATTTTTATATGCTGGACAAGGTGCCCAATACAAAGGTATGGGACAAGATATACTGCATCACCATCCAGAATTAATTACCTATTTCGATCGTGCTTCAGCTATTTTGGGTTATGACATGAAAGCCCTGTGTTTTGAAGATGAGGACAAGATCCATCAAACAGAATATACACAACCAGCGATTCTAACGGTTTCAACTGCATTTAGTGCTTTATTAGAAGCAGAGAATATTAAAGCAGATTATGTAGCCGGGTTGAGTTTAGGTGAGTATTCAGCCCTTGTTGCAAGTGGTGTGCTTACTTTTGATGACGCCATCGACGTTGTAAGCCATCGTGGGCGATTTATGCAAGCAGCCGTTCCAGCAGGTGTTGGAAAAATGGTTGCGGTCATGAAAATGGACCGTAAAATCATCGAAGATATTTGTCTACAAGTATCACGCGATTTGGGTAAATATGTGGCGCCAGCTAATTACAATACACCCAAGCAAATCGTGATTGGTGGTTATACCCAAGCAGTCGACGAAGCAGTCGCTCGTTTAGCCGAAAATGGTGCTAAGAAAATGGTTACCCTTAATGTATCTGGTCCATTCCATACAGAATTACTAGCGGAAGCTTCTCATCAATTAGATGATTACCTAGATAATGTGACATTTAGTGACCAACAAATGCCTGTGATATCGAATACAACAGCACAACCACATGAAAATGGACATATTAAGGATTTATTAGTGGAACAAGTGATGCAGCCGGTTAAATGGTCTGATTCAATTGAATATCTAATTGCCCAAGGCGTAGATACTGTTATCGAAATAGGTCCAGGTAAGACCCTATCTTCATTTATGAAGCAAATAAATAAGGATATCCGCGTTTTTCGGGTGGAAGATGAGGAAACACTACAAGCAACCATCACAGGTTTGAAAGGATAGACAATGACTGAACAAATAGATACACAAGCAAAGACAGCCTTGATTACTGGCGGTAGTCGTGGTATTGGTGCAGCCGTTGCCCATAAATTTGCTGCAAATGGCTACCATATCATTATTCTATCTCGCTCTGGTTCTACACCAGAACATTTAGATGCTTTAGCAGCATATGGCATTGAAGTTCGCGACTTCAAAGGGGACGTGACAGATTTTTCTTTTGCTAAGGAAATTATGGACCTTGTAAAGAATGATTTCAAAAACTTAAATGTTTTAGTTAATAATGCTGGGATCACTCGCGACACGTTACTAATGCGCATGAAAGAAAGTGATTTTGATGCAGTTATCGACATCAATTTAAAGGGTACTTTTAATTTTATTCAAGCAGCCTCTAAACTGATGATGAAACAAAGAACGGGAGCCATCATCAACATTGCGTCAGTTGTTGGCGAAATGGGTAATGTTGGACAAGCGAACTATGCTGCATCAAAAGCTGGAATGTTAGGTTTAACGAAGTCTGCAGCACGTGAATTAGGTATGCGCGGTATCACTGTGAATGCAGTTGCCCCAGGTTATATTGAAACAGATATGACCGAGGAAATGCCTGAGAAGGCAAAGACAGCAATGCTCGAAAATATTCCATTAAGTAAACTAGGGCAACCATCTGACATTGCAGAAGCCGTGTATTTTTTAGCAACACAAAGCTATATCACGGGTACAACGCTTGATGTTAATGGTGGCTTATACATGAATTAGGAGGCAATACAATGACAAGACGTGTAGTCGTAACAGGTATGGGTGCAATCACACCTATTGGAAATGATGTCAAAACATTTTGGGCAAATTTAAAAGCAGGTATCCACGGCATTGGCCCAATCACAAAATTTGATGCTAGCGAATTAAATACAAATTTAGCTGCCGAAGTGAAAAATTTTAATGCGAAGGATTATATGGATCGTAAAGAAGCAAAACGTATGGATCCATATAGCCAATACGCAGTTGCAGCTGCTGGAGAAGCTGTAGCGGATGCTGGTTTAGATTTAAGTCAAGCAGATGTAGACCGGATTGGGGTATACCTAGGAACCGGTATTGGTGGTATTCAAGAAATTCAAACAGGCGTGATTAAAATGATGGATAAAGGCATTAAGCGGGTAAATCCTTTATTTGTACCTGTATCTATTTCTAACATGGGTGCAGCTAATATTTCAATGCATTTTGGGTTAAAAGGTCCGGCCTTAACTATGGTTACAGCCTGTGCTTCTGCAAATAATGCCATTGGTGAAGCCTTCCGCTACATCAAACACGGCTATGCTGATGTGATGCTTGCAGGTGGTGCTGAAGGTGCCATTAATGAAATTGGATTGGGTGGTTTTGATAACCTTACCGCAACAAGTGAAGCGACTGATCCAGACCGTGCATCTATTCCTTTTGACCAAGATCGTAATGGTTTTGTGATGGGTGAAGGTGCAGGGATTTTAGTATTAGAATCGCTTGAAGGTGCATTAGCACGTGGCGCGAAAATTTATGCGGAAATTGTTGGCTATGGTGCTACCTCAGATGCCTACCATTTAACGCAACCTTCTGCTGACGGATCAGGTGCTGCAAAAGCTATGTTACTTGCCTTAGAAGAAGGTGGCATTGCTAAAGAAGAAGTATCATACATTAACGCGCATGGTACTGGTACACCAGCGAATGATTCTTCAGAAACTGTTGCCATTAAGCGTGCCTTTGGTGAAGACTTAGCGTATAAAATCCCTGTTTCTTCAACAAAATCAGCTGTTGGTCACTTATTAGGTGCTGCCGGTGCAGTTGAAGCTGTGGCTAGTATCCTAGCTATCCATGACTCATTTATCCCGGCAACACTAGGTTTCAAAAATGCTGACCCAGCATGTGATTTAGATATAGTGCCAAATGTTGGACGTCAACAAGAAGTAAATGTAGCCATTTCAAATACCTTAGGTTTTGGTGGTCATAATACAGTTATTGCCTTTAAAAAGGTTGGTGAATAAGCTTTGAAACACGAAGAAATTCAAGCTTTAATTGATCAAATCGATCAATCATCGATTCAAGAATTTTCAATTAAAACCCAAACAGATGATGTATATATTTCAAAAATTAAAGATCATAAACAAGCAGAGCCTAGCTATGTAGCTGGTCAAGAAATGGAAAGCAACCCTGTTGTTTCAGCAGAAAGTGTTCATGCATCGACACCAACACCAGCTGTAGCGCCAGAAGTAAATGCTGTTTCTGAGGATGAAAATGCCACTAACGCTAATGTTCAAACGATCAATAGTCCATTAGTGGGTGTTGTATATTTAGCGAAAGATCCAGAACAACCAGCATTTAAATCCGTTGGGGACCGTGTTGAGGCGGGCGAAACAGTTTGTATTGTTGAAGCGATGAAAGTCATGAATGAAATTCCAGCCACGAGTGCGGGTGTAATTTCTAAAATTTT
Organism: Aerococcus sp. 1KP-2016; assembly: GCF_002252085.1. GTDB lineage: Bacteria > Bacillota > Bacilli > Lactobacillales > Aerococcaceae > Aerococcus. The sequence goes on along the minus strand of NZ_NEEY01000002.1, from coordinate 24,384 downwards.
GGTAAGTGATGGCCAAATTGTTGAGTTTGACCAACCATTATTTGAATTGACAGAAAGTTAAGTTGAAGGAGTATATCAATGACAAATTATGCTGAGAAAAAAGAACCCGTATTAACAGCAATGCAAGTGCAAGAAATTATCCCAAACCGTTTTCCAATTTCATTCGTTGACCGTGTTGATGAAATTATTCCGGGTGAGAAAGTAGTTGCTCGTAAGAATGTCACTATCAATGAAGAATACTTTGTCGGTCATTTTCCCGGTAATCCAGTTATGCCAGGTGTATTACAAGTAGAAACAATGGCCCAAGTTGGTTCAATTCCATTGCTATCACAACCAGATTTCAAAAATAAAATCGCTTATTTGGCTGGTTTGGATGAAGTGAAATTCCGTAAAAATATTGTGCCAGGTGATGTGCTTGAAGTTACGGTTGAGATTGTGAAATTGAAAAACGCATGGGTATCGGTAAAGGTACGATACGTAATGAGTATGGAGAAGTGTGTTCGGAAGCTTTGATGACATTCATCATTTCAGAAGTAGATAAAATCGATTAAGCCAAAGCATGTATGACCATCTTTGGTCATGTCTAATAGAATAAGAGGTATTTGATGATTAAGAAAGTATTAATTGCGAATCGAGGAGAAATTGCTGTTCGCATTATTCGTACATGTATTGAGCTGGGGATTGAAACGGTAGCTGTTTATTCAGCGGCTGATAAGGATGCCTTACATGTGAAACTGGCTGATGAAGCTGTATGTATTGGTGGCCCAAAATCAGCTGATTCTTATCTAAATATGCAGTCTATTCTATCAGCTGCAGTGGTGACGAATGTACAAGCAATTCACCCAGGTTTTGGTTTTTTGGCGGAAAATAGTAAATTTGCACGCCTTTGCAAAGAAATGAATATTGAATTTATCGGTCCAAGCCCAGAAGTGATTGATTTGATGGGGGACAAACAAAATGCGAGAGACACCATGAAAAAAGCACATGTGCAAACGGTACCTGGTTCAGATGGTATTTTGGAAAATCCTGAATCAGGTATTGCCCAAGCAAAAAAAGTTGGCTACCCGGTTTTACTGAAAGCAACTGCTGGTGGTGGTGGTAAGGGTATGCGGATGGTCTACGATGAAGATCAGTTCATAGATGCCTACTACGAGGCTTCTCGTGAGGCTCAGAACGCCTTTGGTGATAACCGTCTATACATGGAGAAGGTTATTCATCCTGCTCATCATATTGAAGTGCAAGTCTTGGGCGATAAGTTCGGGCATGTGATTCATTTAGGAGAACGGGAATGTTCAATGCAGCGAAATCATCAAAAGGTCATTGAAGAGACACCAAGTCCCTTTATTTCAGAAGCGACACGAATGAAGGTTACGCAAGCAGCTGTCCGCGCTGCAGAACAATTACAATATGAATCAGCGGGCACCATTGAATTTTTAGTTGATAATGATCAAAATTATTATTTCATGGAAATGAATACGCGGATTCAGGTGGAGCATCCGATTACAGAGATGGTGACAGGTGTGGATATCGTAGCAGAGCAGTTGCGCGTGGCATCGGGATTACCTTTATCCTACGAACAAGCAGACATTCAATTTAGCGGTCATGCATTAGAGTGTCGTATTAATGCTGAAATGCCAGAAAAAAACTTTATGCCTGCTTCAGGCTCTTTTGATACTGCTCATTTTCCTGCTGGAGGATTAGGCATTCGTGTAGATTCAGCTATTTATGCTGGGTACAAGTTGCCACCTTATTATGATTCAATGGTCGCAAAATTAATTACACATGGAGATAATCGAGCACAAGCGATTAATCGAATGCTACGTGCGGTTTCTGAAATGACAATTACTGGTATCGCTACTAATCAACAATTCCAGTATGACTTATTATTTGATGAGGCATTCTTAAAAGGAAATTATACAAATGATTATCTGGAAACGAATTTCTTACCAAATTGGTTACAGGATCATCAAACAGTTACAAAGTAAGTAAGAAAGAAGATGAATGATGGGATTAAAACGCAGAAAAGCATACATTCCTATGCAAGAGGACGATCAAAGCAAACAGAAATTGCCAAAGGATCCAAATAATCAAGCCTTTGTACCGGATGGTATGTGGCAGAAATGCCCACAATGTCACCAAACAATTTTAACGGATGATTTAGGTGCGGAGAAGATTTGTCCACATTGTCAGTACCATTTCCGTATCTCATCAAGCGAGCGATTAGCGAATATCATTGATAAGGGCACCTTCGTTGAAATGTTTCAATTAAAAGAAACAGAAAAGGAATCGGACCCCTTAAATTTTCCTAGCTATGCTGAAAAAAAGGCTAAGGCGAGAACGAACACAGGTCTAGATGAGGCAGTGGTGACAGGTGTCGGTGAAATTTTTGGTTATCGTACTGCAATAGGGGTGATGGATTCTTTCTTTATGATGGGATCTATGGGTACTGGACTTGGTAAAAAAGTAGCAGCCCTTTTTACCTATGCCACTGAACACGGCTTACCAGTTGTTATTTTTACGGCTTCTGGTGGCGCTCGGATGCAAGAAGGTACCTTGTCATTAATGCAGATGGCTAAAGTATCGATTGCTGTTCAAAAACATAGCCAAGCTGGTTTATTATATATACCAGTGTTGACTGATCCAACAACGGGTGGTGTGACAGCTTCCTTCGCAATGGAGGGTGATATTACTATTGCAGAACCAGGTGCGCTCATTGGTTTTGCCGGGAAGCGCGTAATTGAACAGACGATACGCCAACAATTACCAGAAGGTTTTCAAACGGCAGAACATCAATTGCATCATGGTTTTATTGATATGATTGTGGAGCGATGGAAACAAAAAGTCGTCATTGCAGAGTTGATGCAATTGCACGGTGTGAGAAAAGGGGCGAGACATTTTGAAAATTAAAGCAGAAAAACTGTCGAAACTTGTTGCGTCACCGAATGCAAATATGAAGAGAAAAGTACCAGCTGATGTGGTAACTGCTTCACGCGATATCCACCGTTTAACAACATCTGAATTAGCGAAACTTGTCTGTGATGTATTCTATGAAATGCATGGGGATCGTCGTTACGGTGATGATGGCGCCATTATAGGTGGTGTAGGTATGATTAATGGTAAGTCTGTAACCATCGTGGGCACAGAAAAAGGACATACCGTTCAAGAGAATATCCAACGTAATTTTGGCTCACCCCATGCAGAAGGCTACCGTAAAGCGATACGTTTGTTCCAGCAGGCGGAAAAATTTCGCCGTCCCGTTATTACAATTGTGAATACGTCAGGCGCTTTTTGTGATGTAGAAGCAGAAGACCGTGGGATAGGACAAGCGATTGCTGAATCTATGCAGACTATGGCAGGATTAACCGTACCTACAATTACGATCTTGATGGGTGAAGGGGGTTCTGGTGGTGCGCTAGCTTTGGCTGTTGCCAATAAGGTATGGATGTTGGAAAATGCGATGTATTCTGTATTATCACCAGAAGGTTTTGCTACGATTTTGTGGAAAGACCCAAGCCGTGTGCCCGAAGCTGCGGAATATATGAAATTTACAGCCCCAGATTTGCTTGATTTCAAGGTGATAGATCAAATTATTCCTGAAAATTATGGTAATCGCGCCTTGAGCCATGATGAATTAGCAATTATGATCAAAGATATGCTATTGACAGAAATTGAGGTTCAAGAAGCAATGAGCGCTGATACATTATTAGCGGCAAAAGAAGCTAGATTCCAACAATTTTAATGAAATAAGCTGAAAGTGACTAAATTTTATGATTTGGTCGCTTTTTTGCGTGGCTAAGAATTGAATCTTTTCGTAGATATGATAGGATTAGCATATGTAAAATGTACTAGGACGCTGTTTTAGTCAAAAATTTATAAATGAAAAATAAGAGGATTAATATGATGAATCAAGATAATGATTTTGAAAGGTCATTTAAATTAGATGTAGAAGAAAGTATTCAATTAATGAAGCAAGGCAATATGACCGAATCCTTGAAAATGCTATTAGTTGCGCGAAGAAAACGCAAAAGTGTTGTCGACTTCCGTAATTACACGATTGGCGTTTTATATGAAGAAGAATTAGAAACGGATTTAGTGGATATTTTTGCTTTATTAATTGAAGTTTATGGGGAAAGAGTCATGGCGGACCCCGACATTATTGATGTAGAAGCTGAAGTGCCATGGAAAGAATTTTATCAATTCATTCAAAAAGTACTTCAAGGTCAAATTAAATTAAGTTTGCCGCAACATGGGATATTATCACCAATCATGCAAGTAATTATAGTCCCTGAAATGATGTCTAAAATTGCAGCTATCGAATTAGATCCGGATGATGAGCAATCGAATGTTGAGGCGCTTCATGGTTTGCATACCTTGTTTGATAAGTTGCTGTTAACTGAACGGCCGTTGACGATTTTAGAGAAAGCACAAATTAATCACCTTTTAGAATTAGAAGATGATGTTTCTGCTGAAAAACTGCTGTCGTTTTTAAATCGTGACCGTGATTTTGTCTTTCAATCAGAAATTTTGCAATATATTCATGCGCATAAACATGATGGACGCAAGATTACCTTGAAGGATATTTATGATGAAACGCATGAGATAAGCTTAAACGATTTATTTGAAATTGAAACCAATCAACGGTTCTTAGATTTGGTTTCATATGTTGAAGAGGTCTATGTTCATGAACCATATAGAGTAGCCTATTTAATGGAAAATATTTATGATATTTATACGGTAATGTATCCTTTTGTTGAGGAGTTAGGTGCTATTGATGCAGAAGATTTAGTAGAAGGACTCACACAGCTAATGGAAAGTGGGGACCCGCAACATATTGAAAATCAAGTACTGAAGGATATTTACGATTACTGGTTCTATGAGTATATGCAAAATTTTGCGAGTTTTGATTAAAGTGAACGAATAGGTGAGTAGATGTTACGAATAGCAATAGACGGTTCAGTCGATGGGCAATTTGGTGCAGCTGGTGTAGGCATCGTGATCATAAATAACGGTCAGCAAAGCCAAATAAAACATGTCCTGCAAGGCCAAATGGAAAATCATGAAGCGGAATTTCGAGCGCTCATACATCTTTTGACAGTGTTAGAAGAGGAATCGCTTGAGAATGAAATGATTATTTGCCAAACCGATTCCAAAATTGTATATGATGCCGTCCATAAAAGACATCATAAACGAGAACCCTACAAATCTTTATTGCTGGAAATTCTCAAACATTTGGATAATTTCTCCATGTTTACCCTGAATTGGGTACCTGATCGAGAGAATAGAGGTGCTGATAATCTGGCACGCCAAGCCATGCATGAAGCGAAACATAAATGATTGGTATGGAAATGAAAGAGGGCAAGGATGCAGGTTACCTAGTGTAGCTATCAAATTTGTTCAGTAAAAAGCAAGTCATCAACGACTTGGCTTTTTTTATGCGATTATACGTCTTTTCTTGGACGAGGTTTGCGTTCGCCCCAATATTGGAAGAAGTCTGTACGAATGGCACCATTGTAAAGTTTACGTTTTTTGGTGGCTTTTTCGCCATAGAAATTTTCAAATAATAAGTCTGAAGTCAAAATATACTTGCTCCAAGTTTTCATTGGACGGTATACATTACCCATTTGTTTGTATAATTTATGGACATATTCTTCGTCATTCAATCGTTCACCATATGGTGGGTTTGAAATGATAACGCCATATTCTTTCTTAGTAGTAAAGTCTGATAATTGCATTTGTTTAAAGGTAATTTGATCACCAACACCGGCAGAAATAGCATTGGCTTTAGCAATTTCAATCATTTGATGGTCAATATCTGTACCTAGGATATCTAATTGAATATCTGTACGAATAGCAGCTTTGGCAGCTTCTCTAGCTTTAGGGAATTCACGTTCTTTAAAGATATCCCATGATTCGGAAACAAATTCACGTTTCATACCTGGTGCAATATTTAAACCAATTAATGCTGCTTCGATTAGGATAGTACCGGAACCACAAGTAGGGTCATATAGCGGTTTGTCAGGGAACCAAGATGTTAACTTGATTAGCGCTGCAGCCATGTTTTCTTTTAATGGGGCGCCACCTTTTTCAGTACGGTAACCACGTTTAAACAGGGAAGAACCTGATGTATCAATTGTGATTAAGGCTTGATCTTTATGAATTGAAACTTCGATTGGGTATTTGGCACCGGTTTCTGGTAACATACCGCGGCGATGATAATGCTCGCTCAAACGATTTACAATTGCTTTTTTCACAATTTTTTGGACGTTTGGTACGGAATGAAGGGTAGAGTTGACTGATTTACCTGAAACAGGAAATTCAGCGTCCATTGGTAAGATATCTTCCCAAGGTAAGGCTTTAGTCGCTTCAAATAATTGGTCGAAGGTAACGGCTTCAAAGTCGCCCATTACAATCTTCACACGGTCTGCGGTTCGTAGATTGATATTGGTGCGAGCGATATCGTTCAAATCACCTTCAAAACGGGCACGGCCGTTTTCAACTTGAACTTCATAGCCCATGTCGCGTAATTCTCGTCCTACTAGTGCCTCAATACCGGCAGCTGCGGTTGCGATTAATGAATATTTTGTCATTTTATTACTCCTTTTGCGTGGTTGATAAGTCAACGTTCTATTACATACATTCTACCACGGATCTGTATCAATAAAAAAAGGTTGGACAGAATCCAACCTTTGGCCTGAGTGTAAATTTCGATAAGCCATGTTCTGTTCCCCGGTATTTCAGGTAGAATACCGGTTCGGTAATCATCTATCTACTAAATAATTAGTCTCTTCTTCCGTTTGTTTCCAGTTGAAGAACGCCCCTACCAAAGTTTGGGTTGCTCGCTCGAGGGGTTTACCGCGTTCCATTCAAATATTTTCATATTTGACTCGTTTCTGTGGCACTTTCAAACTTACTCGCGCATAGTCGAAGACCTTAGCGGGTTTCAGTTGCCGTCAAATTAATGCTTTAGCTTATTTATTGGCTAAACACGAACACTACAAGCATTGCAGCTTGTGCGAGCATGGACTTTCCTCAGGTATAAAAATATACCCGCGATTACCTGAAATTTACAACTTCTTATTATAACATACTTATCTTAAAAGTACTAGTTATTTTTGAAAACGATGGTGTGATCTGTTTCATCTTCATCAGCATCATCTTCGAAATCAGTAGCGGCTGCTGTGTTTGTAGCAGATGCCCCTTGTCCACCAAATACGGCTTTTTCCAATTTGGATAGACGGCGAAGAATATCATAATTAGTTGTACCTTTAGGTTGTGGTTGGCTACTTGCTTTAGAGCGTTGGCTAGTCGTTGAGCGGTCGTCAGCATCATTAGTATTTGGTGATGCGTGTTTTACTCGTTCTAGTTCGTTCTTAAGTGAGGCAATTTCCTTTTCATATGATTCATAATCACGAATGATTAAGTCTAGGAATTCGTCAACTTCTTCAGTATTGAATCCGCGTAATGCGGGTTTAAATTCTTTTTGTAGTATATCTTTAGTCGTTAGGTTACGATCGGCCATTTAACTTACACCTCATCATTTTTATTTCTATTATTTATTATAGCATAGCTTTCATTTTTTGTAATAAATGTAACATAATAAAACGTTAAGATTATGTCAAATTTGCTTATTTTGATTGTTCAATGAAGATGGGCGAATATAGTCATTTCCTTGTTGGTATATTATAATAAGTGAAAACACTTTGGAATAGGGGCGTAAGGAAATGCAAACAGTCTATAGCTATATAGAAAAAGCACTATCAGATAGTCATTGGACCATTCCATGGCGTGTATCGTATGTATCTGTTGCGAAGCAGGTTGTTGTCCAAGCTTATTTACCGGTTGATGACCTGGGGGAAATTCAATTATTGGACGGCAGAAATCAACCGTTAATGGCGGTTGATTATTTAGAGTTGAAATTTATTTTAACGGAAAATGCCATAACCGGCCAAGCTTCTGATGAAGTGATGATTATTCAAGCAATTGATGAGGGTCATTTTACAATTGGCTATTTGGATGTTGTTTATCAACAAATGAATCAAATGATTTATAATGGTCGTTTGCAAATCAAGGAATTACTGGCTGGTCAAGTGACCGCAATTGAAATCAGATGGCCCGAGGAAACAGTGGCACAAATGGTAGCGACTCGAAAATCTGTGAATCGCTATGATGAAACACAATTACAACTAGGAGATGATAAGCATGATGTGGTATGAGTTAACCATTGAAACAGACCATAAGAGTGAAAATTTATTGACGGAAGTCTATGGGGCTTAGAATCTGCGGGGGTTTCAATAAGAGACGAACAAGATTATATTGATTGGTCGGATGATGGTTTTGGTTCAGTCAAAAATGATCAACCCCACCCAGGTGCTTATGAAAAAAATCCTGTTGTACTAGGTTATTTTTCGGATGAAAAAGATATCGAAGCAATTATTGCAGCAGTGAAAACCTATCAAACAAACTACAATGAGGGCTTACCAGAAGACCAACAAATTGTGATTTATGATATTCAATTTGGCGAATTAGAAGAAAATGACTGGGAAACAGCATGGCAAGCATATTATGAACCCATTCATATTTCTCGCTTTATGGACATAGTGCCCATTTGGGAAAAGGATACCATCGAACAAGACCCTAGCAAATATACAATTTTTCTTGATCCAGGTATGGCTTTTGGTACAGGATCACATGAAACCACTAAGTTAGCCCTACAATTACTAGAAATTGGCTTAGTAGGTGGTGAGTCTGTCATTGATGTGGGTACAGGTTCGGGTGTCTTAGCTATTGCAGCCAAAAAATTGGGCGCTAGCGCTGTTCGTGCATATGATTACGATGGTTCTATCTTATCGATTACAGAACAAAACTTCGCTTTAAATGACTTAGAAGGTGAAATTGAAGTATCACAAAACAACATTTTGAATGGTATTCACACCCAAGTAGATGTGATTACAGCTAATATCTTGTTTGATATTTTAACGCCATTGATACCGCAAGCATACGAAAATTTGAAAGATAACGGTATTCTCGTTCTATCAGGTATATTCCATGATAAAAAAGATGAAATGGTGACACTATTAGAGGCAAATGATTTTGAAGTTGAGCAAATGAATAATATGGGTGAATGGTTTGGTATCTTAGCTCGTAAAGGACGCGAATAAGATGCAGCGATATTTTATAGATGAAGAAACTGTAACACTTAACGCAAACTATCAAATGGATAAAGAGGCGTCACATCATATGTTGACTGTGATGCGGATGCAAACAGGCGATAAGATTTATGTAGTCACTAAATCACAACAAGTTTTTATTGGCGAGTTGATTGATAATCAAAATAAAATTGCAACGATTCAGTTTGTTGAAGGACTGGCCGAAAACAAAGAGTTAGACACACCTGTTACCTTGTTTGTTGGTCTGCCTAAAAATGATAAATTGGAATGGATTGTACAGAAAGCAACAGAGTTAGGCGCCAGTCAAATTGTCCCTGTCGCGATGCGCTATTCGGTGACCAAATGGGACCAAAAAAAAGCTGGTAAAAAAATTGAACGTCTGCAAAAAATTGCCCAAGAGGCTGCAGAACAAGCTCATCGAACCCTAGTACCAAGTGTTGGCAATTTAGTAACCAGTAAAGAAATGGCTGGGATGGTTCAGCATTTCGATCAAGTTTGTGTGGCTTATGAAGAAGTCGCTAAGCAAGGTGAGAAACACCGTTTAGTTCAAGTGTTTGAACACTTAGAATCGGGGCAGCAACTGGCTTTTGTGACAGGGCCAGAAGGAGGATTTCACCCCGATGAAATTACCTTATTACAAGAAAATCATGACAATGTTGCGATTTGTGGCTTAGGGCCACGAATTTTACGTGCAGAAACAGCCCCCATGTATATGCTATCTGCCTTGTCATACGCCCGCGAATTGTTATAATCTAGCTATTTTACAAGGTTATTGGCGGTTGAATTAGGCTAAATATGGTAAAATAGATTAAATAGTAATTCTCGTTGAAAGTAGGTGGCCAACTATGCCAAAGAAAAAGAACTATACCAAACAAGAGGTGCTTGATTTATGCGCCCGCTACATGACGGAATCGAAGGTTGCCTATGTCTCAAAGGCTGCTGATTTCGCAGAACGGGCTCACCGTGATCAAATCCGAAAATCTGGGGAACCATATTTTGTCCACCCCGTTCAAGTTGCTAGTATTCTAGCTGAATTAAAAATGGACCCGGATACTGTCATCACAGGATTTTTGCATGATGTTGTTGAAGATACAGGTATGACGTTGGATGATATTGCATATTTCTTCTCGCCAACAATTGCGACACTCGTTGATGGTGTAACAAAATTAGGTAAATTTAAATATAAATCACATGAAGAACAACTAGCCGAAAATCACCGTAAAATGTTGTTAGCTATGGCAAATGACTTACGTGTCATTATGGTTAAACTAGCTGACCGTTTACACAATTTACGGACGTTAAAATGGCATCGCCCTGAAAAACAGGTTTCTATTGCGACGGAAACGTTGGAAATTTATGCACCACTAGCTGACCGTTTAGGGATGAATCAGATTAAATGGGAGCTTGAAGATACTTCGCTTCGTTATATGGACCCTGAATCCTACTATTCAATTGTACAATTAGTGGATGCAAAACGCGATGAACGTGCACAATTTATTCAACAAACGATTGAAGAATTACAAACCCAAGTAGAGGCTTCAATTACAGGTAAATTCGAAATTTATGGTCGTCCAAAACATATCTATTCTATTTATCGTAAGATGAAAGACCAAGGTAAGGAATTTGACCAAATTTATGACTTACAAGCCATAAGAGTTTTAGTTGAAACAGTTAGAGACTGCTATGCGGTTTTAGGTATCGTCCATACGAACTGGAAACCATTGCCTGGTCGTTTTAAAGACTATATTGCCATGCCTAAAGCAAACATGTATCAGTCTATCCATACAACTGTGGTAGGTAACCAGCCTAGCCCTGTTGAAGTGCAAATCAGAACCTATGAAATGCACGAGGTCGCTGAGTATGGGGTAGCTGCCCACTGGGCTTATAAAATGGGTAATCATGAAAAAGTTGAAGCATCGCCACTTGATGCCCAATTAGACTGGTTTAATCAAATTGCTGAATTGCAAGATGATTCAAAAGATGCGACTGACTTTATGGAAAGTGTGAAAGAAGATATTTTCCAAGATAATGTGTATGTCTTTACACCAACGGGTGATGTAACAGAATTACCAGCGGGTTCATACCCATTAGATTTTGCTTATTCGATTCACTCCGAAGTGGGTAACAAGACAATCGGAGTTAAAGTAAATGGCAAAATTGAACCCTTAAACTACCAATTGAAAAATGGTGATATCGTTGAAATATTAACATCACCTAATTCTGCAGGTCCTTCGAGAGACTGGGTTAATTTAGTTAAAACATCACGAGCTCGTAACCGAATTAAACGCTTCTTTAAATTGCAAGACCGTGACCAAGCCATGGAACAAGGAAAACACGCCTTGGAAGAAACGCTTGAAAATATGGGTTATAAACTAAAAGAAGTTTATAAAAAAGATGACGTGGCAAAAACCCTTGACCGCTTCAACTTTTCAACCGAAGAAGATTTATTTGCCGCTATTGGTTTTGGTGAATTATCATCAACGGCCGTTGCGAACCGTTTAACTGAACGTGATCGCCGTTTAAAAGCTGCTGAGAAGAATAGAGAATCTGTTGAAGATACATTAAAAGAATCTGAAGAGCAGAAGAAATTACAAAAGAACAAAAAAACGTCAAGTCATGTCCGTCGAAAAGCTAGTAAATCTAGTTCCGGTGTAATTGTTGAAGGGCTTGACTCTTTATTGGTTCGCTTAGCGCATTGTTGTAATCCTGTACCAGGTGATGATATCGTTGGTTACATTACAAAAGGTCGAGGTGTATCTGTCCATAGACGTGACTGTAAAAATGTTCAAGTTAGTGCAGATGAACAAGATCGTTTGATTCCAGTTGAATGGGAAGATGGACCGAAGAATACAGAAAACAACTATGAAGTTGAAATCGTAGTTGAAGGTGAAGATCGATCAGGTTTCTTAAATGAAATTTTACAAGTCATCACACCAATTGCGGGCTCAGTAACCAATATTATTGGCAACGTTAATCATGATGATAATTCAGTAAAAGTTCGCTTGCGTTTTATCATTCAAAATGTCAATCAATTAGATAAGATTATTGACCGCGTTCGTTCAATTCCAGATGTATACGTGGTATACCGGGCAAAAGAATAATTTACATAACGTGGAGGATAGCAATGCGAATTATTATTCAGAGAGTAACTGGAGCTAGCATATCCATAGAGGATAAGCTTGTAGGAAAAATTGACCAAGGATTTATGTTATTGGTCGGTGTCCATGATGAGGATACGCCTGAAACGGTGGCCTATATGGCACGAAAAATAGCAAATATGCGCATTTTTGGTGATGACGAAGGCAAATTAAATTTAGCGATTGGCCAAATCGGTGGTGCGATTTTATCTATTTCGCAATTTACTTTGTATGCACGTACCAAAAAAGGCAATCGTCCATCATTTGTTGATGCTGCTAAACCAGATCATGGATTAGCAATGTATGAATTGCTCAACCAAACCTTAGTTGAAGACTATGGATTACAAGTTGAAACCGGTGAATTCGGCGCAGATATGCAAGTTTCACTCGTTAATGATGGACCTGTAACGATTATTTTAGATTCAGATGAAGCATAATATGGCAATTATTTGTAATAACCGGAGTGAGGACTCGTGTCCTGACTTCGGTTTTTTGTTTGTCGGGCGATATAGCGGTGGCCTAGCCGCATTTAGCTGTTGATGCATAGATGGGTAAGGGGCGAGAAATGGCAAGAGTCACCTCGCTAAAAGGATAAATCAGGCATAAAAAAGAGGCTGGGACAAAAGATTAAAATCATAGATTTTTCGTCCTTACAGTGTACGTTCCTTGAGAGCCGTGGGACCATTGAAAGCCAAGGTCTTTCAATTTGAAATCGAGCCAAGGTCTCGATTTCATCCTATTTCACGGATAAGGAACTACACTTTCAGTCCTTTAACCTGTGCCCATGATATATTTCAATCAAAATTGATAAGAATTTTTTCAAAGTAAAAGGCATACACAACTCTTATTAAGAATTGTGTACGCCTTTTTAGAGGCCTTTTGTCCCAGCCTCTTGCTGTATGGTGAACGATAGTATTCCTGAATAATGCGAGATTCAGTACAAAAACGCGAAATTGTATCGAATAAAATGTCATTCGATAAATAAATGATGATTCTTACTGAATGACGGCTCAGTCAGTACAAAGTATAAAAGCTATCTCGAATGGGGTGATATTCAATAAAATAATTTCATTTCTTATACAATAGCCATTTATTCGAGATAAAAACCCAAAAAATTCTCGAATGACAGCCTCATTCGAGAATCGCAGTTTTTTATACAAGTACGGGACAAAGCTTCCTCAGGTATGGTTCTGTATTTATGTCCCAGCCTCGTTTTGTTAGTTGCAAGGCTTATTGATAATAAATGGTTAGGGCATTATAAATTGAATCAGCTACTTGTTGCCAGTAACTTTCTTGGCTAAAGATAGCAACGTCATTTGGATTTGACATATAACCCAATTCAATTAACATACCTTGTCCTTGTAATTCACGTATAACTTGGAAATCACCGAATTTAATACCATTTGAAGGTAAAAGGGACTGTTCCATTAATTGGGCTTGTACTTCTTCAGCGACAGGGATGGAATCATCACCATAGTAGTAAACGGTTGTACCGGTTGCTGAAACACCTTCTGTAGAGTCATAGTGGAAGGAAATCATTAAATCTGCGGAAGCTTGGTTTGCTGTATATGCAACATCACTTAATGGGACATCTGTATCAGAATCACGCGTCATAATGACGTTTACGCCTGCTGCTTCAAGTTTTTCTTTGACCGCTAATGCAGTTTGAAGGGTAACTTCTTTTTCGTATAAACCATCTGTTAGGGCACCAGGATCGACACCACCGTGACCAGGGTCTAATACTATTGTTCGACCAGCTAATGTTGATGTAGATGCTGCAGCTTTTGCTTCATCAGCCATAGCAGTTGAGTTAGATTCAGATAACCAGTTGACAATATAACCTTCCGTTCCGTCGACAGCTCGGACATGATAATATTCATTTTCTTGACCTAAATAAGCAAATTGTTCATTTAAGGCTGCTTTAGTAATAATATTGCCATCCGTTGTCGCGGCATCACGTAGGTTTACCCCGTCAGCTGTAGCGGTGACAGTGTAGTCGTAATCAGCTAGGAAGTCATCATAGCTTGATTGTTCTTCTGCAGTGATATCAGAACTTTGTTGGTAGGCAATTGTACCAGGCGTGATATCGATGTCTGTTTGTTTTACCCAACCGATTTCACCATCCAACTGTAATTGAACCCAACCTTCAGCTTGGTAAAGGATTTGATATTTGGAATCCTTAGCTGTCTTCGTGATAATTTCAGCATCATCAGTATTTTCTTCATAGACATTCATTTCATCCACTAGGGTAGTGGCAATAAATTGGTTGGCTTCGGCAGATTGACTATCCGCTAACCAAGTAGGAATCCAACCAATTTCATGATTATCGAATAAGATATAATACCAATTATTTTCCTGTTTCATCACGCGATAAGGAGTTGCCCCTTCTACCTGGGACTTGATATCGTAGGTTATGCCTGGCCCCTCTCGTAAGTTGATTACGTCAGTGGTGAGGGTGCGGTAGGACTTTTGATTGAATTGATATAATTGAAAAGAAGAGAAACCAACGAGTCCTATCACTAATACTAAGTAAATGAGATAGGCGACTTTATTTTGCTGGAAATGGTTCTCCGAACGATCGCTCATGTATGTGCACCTCAAGTTTTTTACTAAATTTCATTTGAAAATAATTGAAATAAACGATTTGAATTTTCATCATTACAATTCAGTTTACCTTTATTATTTTAATTGGACAACAAGAAAATAATGACTCTTGACACTTTTTTTATTTTCGTATAAGATTAAGGACGATAATCCGAAGATAGAGCAAGAATAAACGGTTGCATTCAAAGAGAGAGCTAGTTGGTGGGAAAGCTCAATGTTGTTTATTTGTAAACACTCTGGAGGAGAATAGTGCAAAGCTATTCCGTTTCGCTCGTTACGCGTAAAGCAACAGGAAGACCTGTTGAAACTAAGGTGGTACCACGATATTAACTCGTCCTTATGTTCACAATTGTGGATGTAAGGGCGATTTTTTGTTTTTAAATTTAAAAGGAGGGTTTACGTGATTCAGAGACCAAAAGGCACAGCTGATATCTTACCAGAAGATATGAGTATGTGGCATTATATTGAAGAAACAGCTAGAGAAGTGTTAGATCAATATCGTTACTTTGAAATTCGAACACCAATGTTTGAAAGTTATGAATTATTTTCACGAGGTGTTGGTGAAACAACAGATGTAGTGACAAAAGAAATGTATGACTTTTTTGACAAAGGTGATCGTCACATTGCATTAAAACCAGAAGGAACGGCACCAATTGTGCGTGCCTATGTAGAAAATAAATTATACGCGCCAGAACAAGTGAAACCGTATAAAGTATACTATATGGGGCCAATGTTCCGTTATGAACGTCCGCAAAGTGGGCGTTTACGTCAATTCCACCAAATTGGGGTTGAGGTATTTGGTGGGGCAAGCGCCCAAACAGACGTGGAAACTATTGCCTTGGCAATGGACTTATTCAATAAATTGTCAATTAAAAATATCAAATTAGTGATTAATTCATTAGGTGATACAGCGTCTCGCTTGTCCTATCGTGAAGCCTTGATTGAATATCTAACACCATTTACCGACCAACTATCTGAAGATTCGCAAACCCGTCTACATAAAAACCCATTGCGTGTATTAGATTCAAAAGATAAGAAAGATATTGAAATCGTGGCAAATGCGCCTAGTATCCTAGATTATTTATCTGAAGCATCTGCTGATCGTTTTGCCCGCGTGCAAGAATTGTTAACTACTTTGGGTATTTCTTATGAAATCGATTCTAACATGGTTCGTGGTTTAGATTATTATAAAGATACAATTTTTGAAATCATGTCAGAGGACAAGGTTTTCGGTGCCCAAACAACAATTTGTGGTGGTGGTAACTATACGGGTCTTGTTGAGGAGCTTTCAGATGGTAAAGAATCGGTTCCAGGTTTTGGTTTTGGTCTTGGGATTGAACGTTTAATCTTATTGATGAAAGCGCAAGAAACGGCTGTGCCAGAAATGCATACGTTAGATGTTTATGTTGTAAATATTGGTGAAGAAACTGATACAGCTGCCATGAAAGTACTTCAACATATTCGTCATGCTGGATTTACTGCAGACCGTAACTTTACTGGTGCCAAACCGAAGAAACAATTCCGTGACGCTAATAAATTAGGTGCATCACTCGTGGTAACGATTGGTGAGTCTGAATTAGCGAACAACCAAATCACAATTAAACATATGGATTCAGGTAAAGAATTAGCTTATCCAATTGAAAAATTTGCGGATGACTTTGCCGCTATCTATTCAGAAATGACAAAATAATAAAATTTAAAGGAGATTATAAAACATGCAACGCACTGTCTATAATGGAAATGTGTCCAACGAATTTGTTGGCCAAACCGTTACTTTAAAAGGTTGGGTACAAAAACGCCGTGACCTAGGTGGAGTTATTTTCGTGGATTTACGTGACCGTGAAGGTATCGTCCAAGCTGTATTTAACGTTGAAAATTTAGGGGATAAATTCGCTGAAGCTGAACGTCTTCGTTCAGAATACGTAATTGAAATTACTGGTGAAGTGGTTTTACGTGGGGAAGGTCTAGCTAACCCTAAACTTAAAACGGGTGATGTTGAAGTAATGGTTTCAGATTTAACAATCTTAAACACTTCAAAAACACCGCCATTCCCAATCGAAGATGATATTGATGTAAATGACGAAATCCGTATGAAATATCGTTATATTGACTTACGTCGTCCTAAAATGGCTAACAACCTAAAATTACGTCATCAAGTTGTATCAACGATTCATCGTTACCTTGATGATCAAGCATTTATCGAAGTTGAAACACCATACTTAACAAAATCTACACCTGAAGGCGCACGTGACTATTTAGTACCATCACGTGTACATCCAGGTGAATTTTACGCTTTACCACAATCACCTCAATTATTTAAACAATTGTTGATGTCTGCTGGTATGGATCGTTACTACCAAGTGGTTCGTTGTTTCCGTGATGAAGATTTACGTGGGGACCGTCAACCAGAATTTACACAAATTGACTTAGAAACTACTTTCCTTTCTCAAGAAGAAATCCGTGATTTAGTTGAAGGTATGTTAAAAACAGTCGTACAACGGACAAAAGGTATCGATATTACTGAAGCTTTCCCAATCATTACTTATGATGATGCGATGGCAAGATATGGTAACGATAAACCGGATACTCGATTCGGTTTAGAGTTAGTTGAAATTTCTGATATCGTTGATCAATATGAGTTTAAAGTATTTAACCAAGCAATTGAAAAAGGTGGTATTGTGAAAGCCATCAACATTAAAGGTGCGGGTGACAATTACTCTCGTAAAGATTTAGACGGTTTAACAAACTTTGCATCTACATATGGTGCGAAAGGTGTTGCTTGGATTAAAGTTACTGATGAAGGTCTATCAGGTCCTATCGGTAAATTCTTTAAAGAAAATCCAGCACCATTAATGGAACGCTTAGAAGCTGAAACAGGCGATATCTTAGTCTTTGTAGCAGACAAAGCATCTGTTGTTAACCAATCATTATCTGAAATCCGTTTGAAATTCGGTCGTGAATTAAACTTAATGGATAAAAACCAATTTAACTTCCTATGGGTAGTTGACTGGCCATTATTAGAATATGACGAGGATGCAAAACGTTTCAACGCTATGCATCACCCATTCACTATGCCGAATGAAGAAGATGCGGATAAACTTGCTGAAAGCCCTGAAGAAGTGCATGCACAAGCTTACGATATCGTGTTAAATGGTTACGAAATTGGTGGTGGATCATTACGTATCTACCAAAAAGAAATGCAAATGCAAATGTTTAAAGCTTTAGGATTCACTGAAGAATCGGCACAAGCTCAATTTGGTTTCTTATTGAATGCGTTAGACTTTGGTTTCCCACCACACGGCGGTTTGGCATTAGGTTTAGACCGTTTAGTAATGCTTTTAGCTGGTGAAGAAAATATTCGTGAAGTCATTGCCTTCCCTAAAAATGGTCGTGCATTTGATCCATTAACAGAAGCACCAAGCCCAGTTTCTGCTGCGCAATTAGAAGAATTGTCATTATCATTAACAACGATTGATTTTGATTAATGCCGAATGAATAAATAGAGATAAGTTAGGCTTTTAGTCTAGCAACATCATTTATAAATAGTAAATACATATTGGTATGGTAAAATATACACATATGTATTTACTATTTTTTTGATGGAGGATGAATAATGAACAAAAAATCATGGATCATTGCCATTGTTGCAGTGATTATCTTGGTACTTGGTGTCTTAGGCACAAATTTAAGCCAACAAACCAGTATGAATGGATGGATGACCAGTAATAGTAATCCTTTAACAAGTGTGCAAAACACGATTGAATCAGGGGATGTAAACCGTCAAATTGCCGTGTTAAATGTAGACGGCACGATTATGGATAATAGTGGTGCTAGTTCCTTTAGCGAGGGAATGGACTACCAAGGTATTTTAGATGCTGTTGAAGCGATTAAGGGTGATGAAACAGTAAAAGCTTTAATGTTAAATGTAGATTCACCAGGTGGTGGCGTTTATGAAAGTGTTGAATTATATAACGCGTTAGCAGATTTAAAGGAATCACGTGATATCCCAATTTACGTTTCTATGGGGCAAACTGCCGCTAGTGGTGGGTATATGATTTCAATGGTAGCAGATCAAATCTATGCTGATGCTGAGACAACTACAGGCTCAATTGGTGTTATCATGCAAATTCCAAACTTTTCAGGTTTTATGGAAGAACATGGGCTAGCAATGGATACCTATAAATCAGGGGCACTAAAAGATATGGGTTCTTCTTACCGCGAAGCATCGGATGAAGAAAAAGATGTGTTAAATGGTTTAATTAACGAGAAATATAATCGTTTTGTTGAAATTGTAGCTCATGGACGTGGCCTGTCTACAGATGAAGTGAAAAAGCTAGCTGACGGTCGGATTTACACAGGTCAACAAGCTGTGGATAATGGTCTAGTTGATGCTATTGGCTATGAAGAGGACGCTCTAGCTGCTTTGAAAGCAGATAACAACTTGGAAGGCGCAAGTGTAGTCGATTATACGCCATCACAAGCAACTAGTTGGGTAAACGACTTTGTTGGCTTATTATCCAAAAATAACCTATTTACAGGAAATGAAGCTTCAAATGTTGCAGATGAAATGACACAAATTTTGGATGTACTTGAATCGACATCAACACCTCAATTCTATTATATGTACGGAGGTGAATAATATGTTTGGTCGCAAAAAGAAAGAAAAAGTAGATACAGTTGCGTTGCCCAAATTGAATGATCGCGTTTATGAAGGGTCAATCGAAAGTGCTTTTCAAGCGGGCCGAGCACAACGTAAGATAAAGAGTTTACAAACCTCACCACAAGAAATCTTTGCCAACTATCGTCGCAATTTAAAAATGGACATTACTGATGGCTATGCGCGCAATTTATATGCCGGTTTTTGGGTGCGATTGTTTGCATTTGTCATTGATATGATTATGGTCTATGCCTTACAAGCATTGGTAAGTGGGCTTGCAAATGTCTTGACACAAGGTCAATATGCTAGTCTAGATGTAGGTATTCTATATGTCATCAAACAAGTCGTGTTGATACTATACTTTACTTTAGCGAGTTTCTTTACAAACGGGCAAACGATTGGAAAAGGTTTACTTGGACTGCAATTAGTAAAAGATAATCAATATAAATTATCATTTATGACTTGTTTTGTTCGTGAAGGCTTGGGGAAATTTATCTTGTCAACCTTACCGTTTCTAGGTTTAATGGTCGTATTTTCTAGTAAACGTCAAAATTTCATGGATTATTTTACAGATACAAATGTGATTTCATTAAATCAATTTGCTATGTTATACGAAGAAAATGTGATTTAATGCACCTTTATCAAGCAGCAGGGCAGAAGTTGGATATTCTGTCTTGCTTTTTTCTTGAAGAGTATTATAATGATTTTAATGAAAACCTTTAACTTGCGTCCAGAGAGGCGAAAAAGGCACGATACGTTTTGTCATGAATTATATGGCTAGGACTGTTTCTTTTTTGCGCACGCAATAGAGGAACAGTCCTTTTTTGTTGAATGCAAAGAAAATTTATGGAGGTATTCCCATGGTAAAAGTGATTATGAACGAAAAAGAAATTAGTCGCGCACTAACCCGTCTAGCCCATGAAATTATCGAACGTTACAAGGGTATTGATAATTTAGTTTTGGTGGGTATTGAAACACGCGGTGTACCATTAGCCAACCGTTTAGGTGCAAAAATTGCTGAAATTGAAGGTCGTATTCCTGTAGAAGCAATCAATATTGAGGCTTATCGAGATGATGCAGAGGGTGACGTTGCGCCTGTTGCTAATAGTGAAGTAAATTTAACAGGTAAAAAAGTGATTCTAGTTGATGATGTATTATATACGGGTCGTACAACACGTGCTGCTCTTGATGCGTGCGTTGATTTAGGTCGTCCTGCTGAAATTGCGCTTGCTGTTTTAGTGGACCGTGGTCATAGAGAGTTTCCAATCAAAGCTGACTTTGTTGGTAAAAATATTCCAACTGCCAAAGAGGAAGAGGTAAAAGTGTCATTGAACGAAATTGATGGCGCAGACGAAGTTTTAATAAAATAATAGTTGACGATTACTTTAAGTTGGTCCGAGAGACTACAAGTGATTTTCCTATTCTCTAAATCTAGCTAGGTTAGTTTTAGGTGATATTCATATGGGAGAAGTGCATGTAGGTCCTTGGACACACATGCACTTTTTTGATGAAAGTAGGGAAATACATGCGACATTTTTTGACAGTGGAACAATTTACCAACGAAGAATTTATGATGCTTGTGAAACGTGCTTCGGATTTTAAACATGGTCGCGATACTTTTAAGAGTGATCGTACCGTGGTCAATATGTTTTTCGAAAATTCAACGCGAACCAAAATGAGTTTTGAAATGGCGGAACATAAAATTGGCATGCATCAAATGAATTTTGATGTAACGACGTCTTCGGTCAATAAAGGGGAGTCACTTTACGATTCAGTGTTAACAATGCAAGCAATTGGCGCGGATGTGGTAGTTATTCGACATCCGGATGCCAATTATCCTGATCAGTTGGTCAATCTGGATGTGCAAGTTGTGAATGCAGGATCAGGAACTGGTCAACATCCATCCCAATCATTGCTAGATATTATGACGATTTACGAAGAATTTGGTGATTTTCGTGGACTAAAAGTAGCCATTATCGGCGATATTCTATATTCACGCGTGGCCGTGTCTAACATGATGATGCTCAATCAATTAGGAGCAGAAGTGATTTTTGCTGGACCAGACCAATATTTCGATAAACGTGACGAGAAATACGGTGAGTGGATGTCTGTAGACGATGCTGTGAAAACGGCCGATGTCGTTATGATGCTGCGGGTACAATTAGAACGACACCCTAACGGTGATAAGCCTTTTGAAAAGGATGAATACCATCGTTATATGGCTTAACCCGTGAACGTTATTTAACCATGAAAGATACTGCAATTATTATGCATCCAGCGCCGGTTAATCGAGATGTCGAGATAGCGGATGAATTAGTTGAAAGTGAAAAGAGCCGAATTGTACAGCAGATGTCTAATGGTGTATATGCGCGTATTGCAATTTTGGAATGGGTATTGAAAGGAAGATATGATGAGCTTAGTAATCAAAAATGGTAAAACGGTAGTAGCAGGTAACCAATTAAAATCAATTTTTTTAAAAATTGAAAATGGAAAAATTGTAACCGTAAGCGAAAAAGATAATATTGTAGCTGGACCAGAGGATCAAGTGATTGATGTAGCGGGAAAACTAGTAAGCCCGTCATTAACAGATGTGCATGTTCATTTTAGAGAGCCTGGTTTTGAAGGAAAAGAAACGATTTTAACAGGAAGTAAAGCGGCGGCACGTGGGGGCTATACACGCGTGGCTGCTATGCCAAACTTAAATCCAGCACCGGATACGCCAGAAAAATTTGAAGCAGTACAAGCATTGATTGATCAAGATGCTGTTATCGAAGTTTTACAATATGCACCGATTACAAGTGAATTAAAGTCTGATGAATTAGTAGATATGGCGCATATCGATGCCTTTGCCTTTACCAATGATGGTTTTGGGGTGCAAACAGCTGGCACCATGTACCTTGCAATGCAGGAAGCAGCGCGTGTGGGCAAACCAATTGTTGCCCATACAGAAGACGAAAGCTTATTATTTGGCGGTGTTATGCATGAAGGTATTAAGAATAAAGAATTAGGTTTACCGGGTATTTTGAGCGTTACGGAAAGTAGCCAAATTGCTCGTGATATCCACTTAGCGGAAGCAACAGGCGTCCACTATCATATCTGTCATGTTTCAACAGAAGCTTCAGTTGCAGCTATTCGGGACGGTAAAGCGCGTGGCGTTCATGTAACTGCGGAAGTTGCGCCCCATCATTTAATTTTAAATGAACTAGACATTACAAATGATGACGCTAAATTCAAAATGAACCCACCTTTACGTGGTGAGAAGGATCAAGCAGCTTTGCTAGAGGGGCTGTTAGACGGTACCATCGATATGATTGCAACTGACCATGCACCGCATACCGCTGAAGAAAAATCAAAAGGTTTCCTGCATTCACCATTTGGTATTGTAGGTATTGAAACTGCCTTTGCACTAATGTATACGCATTTTGTAAAAACAGGGGTTTTGACCTTAGAAACACTAATCGAAAAAATGGCCATTAGCCCAACAAGCGTATTTGGTTTTGACACGCCAAGTTTAACAGTCGGATCAGATGCGAATATCGCCGTCTTTGATTTGGAAGCGAGCTATACAATTGATCCGAAAGAGTATCTATCTAAATCAACGAATACACCATTTAACGGAGAAACCGTATACGGTATGTGTGCTTTAACCCTTTTTGAAGGGCAAATTGTATATCAAGCCTAATTCGTTTAGTTGCATAAAGAAGAGTCAGTTGCCAGTATTCAAGGAGGAAAATATGTCTCGATTAAGCGTACAGTTACCAGGATTACTATTAAAGAACCCAATTATGCCAGCGTCTGGTTGTTTTGGTTTTGGTGAAGAATTTGCAGATAAATATGACTTAAGTATTTTAGGCGCATTAGTCGATAAATCAACGACTTTAGAGCCTCGTGTAGGTAACCCATCACCTAGATATTTCCATTCTGGTGAACGCATTTTAAATTCTGTAGGTCTTAAAAATCCCGGCGTGGAAGCTGTTTTAGCGGAAAAATTACCTTATTTAGCGCAATTTGACGTGCCTATTATCCAAAGTGTTGCGGGTTCAACCGTTGAGGACTATGAGCAAGCTGTTGCGGCATTGTCCAAGGCCGAAAATGTTAAAGCCATTGAACTAAATATCTCTTGCCCAAATGTGAAACAAGGCGGGTTACAATTTGGAACTGATCCTGAAATTGCTGCTGACTTAACTCGTCGTTGTAAAGCGGTCACTGATTTACCGCTTTATGTAAAATTAACACCAAACGTAACAGACATTGTTGCCATTGCGAAAGCAGTAGCAGCTGCGGGTGCTGACGCATTGGTATTAATTAATACCATAACGGGTCAAACTTTCGACTTAGAAACACGTAAACCAGTCCTAGGTGGTGTGACAGGTGGTTTATCAGGGGCCTCTGTAAAATATGTTGCACTGCGTATGGTGCGCCAAGTAGCGAGTGCGGTTGAAATTCCGGTTATTGGTGTGGGTGGCATTGAAACGGTTGATGATGTCTTAGAGATGATGATAGCAGGGGCGACGGCAGTTCAAATTGGTTCTGCAAATTATGCGAATCCAATGGTTTGTAAAGAAGTGATTGAAGCCTTACCAGCACGCATGGATGCCCTAAATATGTCTACAATAGAAGATTTAATTCTAGAAATGAAAGCCGAAATTCGTGGATAATACGAGATAATAGAAAAAAGGAGGATGTTGCCATTGAACCCCTACCAATAAACTGAACAAATAAAAAAGAACATTATACTGCCCACAAAAGATGATCCCGATAAGCAGTCGGGGTCATCTTTTTTAATTTTTTCTGATAACGATGATTGTTGTAAAATTCA